>JBILVU010000136.1:0-14868 GCA_044370285.1 Prosthecobacter sp. | reverse complement strand
GGCGTTAGCCTTGGCACAGGGCGGCGAGTTTGCCTTCGCGCTGCTGTCGATGGCCCTCCAGCAGCGCATCCTCGACGCGGAAACCTCGAAGCTGCTCGTCGCCGTCGTGGCGCTTTCGATGGCCATCACGCCGCTGCTCTTTGTGCTGTATGAAAAAGTCATCGCGCCACGCTACCTATCCGTCAGCAGCCCGGCACGCGAAGCCGATGCCATTGATGAACATGACGCACCGGTGATCATGGCGGGCTTCGGCCGCTTCGGGAACTTCGTGGGCCGCTTCATGATGTCTCAGGGCGTCAAAGTGACCGTGCTGGAGAGCGATCCCGATCATGTGGACATGCTGCGCACCTTTGGCTTCAAGGTCTTCTATGGCGATGCCACGCGTCTCGACCTCCTCCACGCCGCCGGCATCGCCCAGGCACGCATGCTGATCATCACCTTGGCGGATCGGACGAAGGTAGCGCAGCTCGTCACCGAGGTGCGGGAGCGTTTTCCGAATGTGCGCATCCTCGCCCGGGCGCATGACTACGACCAACGCTACGAGTTCATCAGCCTCGGTTTGAAGTCGGAGGATGTCGTCCACGAGCAAATGCACAGCGCCCTCGAACTCGGCGTGAAGGCCCTCCGCGTGCTCGGCAAGCCCGCCGAGGCCATGGAGGCCGCCGCGAAGCGCTGGAAAGGCTTCGACGAGGAGACCTTCCACCTGCTCCTGCCCGTGCATGACGATGTGGACGCCTACGCCAGCATCGTCCGCGAGCGCCGCATCCAGCTCACCCAGCTTTTCGAACGTGACCGGGCGAATGTGGGGGATGCTTGAGGTTCAATTACCGCGCTTCTGAAACTCCCAAGTAACAGGGCCATTCTTGGCCCTTGCCGCCTCGAATCGTCATTCGTGGTCATTCGGAGCGCCATTCTTCTCATTCGCGTTGAGATCCATGATTCTGCGCATGCTCTTTGGTCTTCGATCACATCACACCGTCATCATTCAGGCTTGTAATCCCGGTCAAAAACAACCCATGAGAAATAAAGATGGACGAAATCAGGCACACCGAAATATAACCAAATCAATTCCGCGCAAAAATCATGAAGACGCACCTCTCATGGCCAATGCCCACCCCGGTTGACCACCTGGATGAAGTAGGTGTATTGCCCGCGAAAATTGTTGATCTTCAGCAGCCGCTTGCGCCATTCCTCGACCAATGCGAACTCCAGGTGGACCGCGCCGATGGAAAAGGATTCGTCGACCTCACCTTCGACACCACCCCCGGCTACACGGACACCACGCCCTTCCCCGCCGCCCTCACCAAATGGAAATACCGCGACATCTACCGCGTGGACGACCATCAGGTCGGCCAGTGGAGCGCGGAGGTGAGTGTGAATGTCGGCGGGTAATGCCTGCGATGATCCCTTTTCAGTTAGCTAGAGAACAACCAAACCAACCAGAACCATGAACACCGCCTCCTCCCGCGCCACATCCTATGTGCTCGGCGTCTTCCGCCATCACGCCCGCCGTGCTTGGCTTCTTCACGGCTACATGATCGCCATGCTTGTCTTGCTGCCGGTGTGGCCGCAGGCCGCGCTGGCAGAGGACGATCCGCCACCTGAGGAGACATGGAATCAACCGGTGGCCCAATCTTGCCTGCTCGCGCATCTCACATGTCCGACTGGCAGCTCTTACAAAGATGGTGATTTGTCGAAACAACTGGATGTGTCTCTCGAGCGGCATTCCTGGATGGTCAGCACGAGTGATTTGGGAAACACCTCCATCAGCGACTACAACGTGGTGCCGGTTTCCGGGGAACAGGTTTACTTTTCCATCACTTCTCCAACTGGCGGTGGTGTTGCCAGCACATTTGCGTCAGATGCCTGGACGGACATCGCTGGAAAATGCAGCACCTCGATTCCGATTGATGATGCGCCCTATGTCGTCACCCAGGCGGCGGTATCCGCCTCGACCGGCGAAAGCGTCACCAGCTCTTTTACTTTTACCAAAGAGGTGCCTGTCGAAGAATGGTCGTTCTCACATGCCGAAGCACTGCTGCACGCCAGCGTTTCGGCAGATGAATCGGTGGAGCTGACTTCCGGCGAGCAACGGACAGTGACAGTGACAGCCACTTATGAAACCTGGGATGTGTACACAAGCTCGCTTGGAAACACCGAGACGAGGAATTACTACTCCTCCCCGGCCGCCGGGGCTAGTGTCTATTGGGCTCTTTATTCAGCGGACGGGGCTATTTCGAGTCCATCTGGCGAGCAGCTCGAATCCGATGGAACAGGCACCATCGAATTTATCATGGGATCATCGGATGCGACGGTGCAAGCGGAACTGAGTTACCTTTCCACCACGACGGCGTCCGCCACCAAATCGTTCACCCCTGCTGCGATCACTGAAACATGGACGATGGATCGGACTGAGGGATACATCTCCACGAATGTCCATGTGGCAGGCGGTTCTTCGGGGCTTTCGTCTGGAGATTCACGGACTGTAGACGCCACGGTGACGCTCACGACCTGGGAGATATGGAACAGCAACTTGGGTAACAGTGAGACGCGCAACTACGCCAGTGGACCCGCGATAGGAACCCCTGTGGTTTTCAATGTTACGACAGGCGATGGCGAGTGGGGCGCTGCCAGTGGGAGCGGGCATATCACAACGATCTCCACCGACGGAGACGGCCGTTCAAGTGCCCAGTTCTATATGGGGGCATGGGATTCAAATGTCACGGTGTCAGCCAGTTACAATAGCTCAGAGTCCTCTGCAGGGATGACCTTCACCTTGCCTAGCGGCCCCACTGACCCTATCTGGTCAAAACTAGGCGATTACCATGATCTCATCGTCAATGTGTCAGCTAGTGCGACCACTGCGGCAGCGGTGCCCGTGAATGCGACGGTGAGTTACCGCACTTGGGAAGTCTGGGGCAATGACCAGAACAGTGACACTGAAATTCGTAACGACACGACGAGTGCCGCCATAAATGCTCCTACGAGTGTGTCTTTGGCATCCGGGAACGGCTCGGTCTCCTCATCCACGACCTCAACCGACACCTCGGGCAGTTATGGAGCAAGCTATATGGCAGCGTCTCAGGCTTCTGTGGTGACGGTCTCAGCAAGTTTCACCTCAGCCAAGGGCACTGTGTCAGGAAGTGGCTCGATCACCATCTCCAACCTAGATACGGATGGTGATGGTCATAGCGATGCGGATGAAGTCACAGCGGGTTCCGATCCCACCAGCTCGACTTCCACGCCGGGAAACACTGGTGGCGGTGGCGGTGGCACAAATGATCCCTATGAATACGATGAAGTAACCATCGACTGGAGAACTTGGACTCGTGGAACTCAGTACTTCAAGGAGATAAGGTGGGATGGCAAATACACCGTTACCTATACGTTGTCTACAAGTGCAACTGCAACACACGAAATGTCAGCAGGGGCTGAGTTAGGCCTAACAGAGGCAAGTGCGCATTCAGCTTGGAAAACAGCTTTGGGTTTCACTGTGCAAAACATTGTATCTGTTACAAGATCAACAGAAGCAGTGACCGTTGCGTCACCACCACCTTCACATTGGGGTTATCATACTCCAGATCATGAAGAACCTAATGATCCAGCCTCTATCGACATTCAAAGCCTGTTTGCATCTAAATTCGCCGCCGGTTGGGAGAACTACGAAACTGACACAACTGACGAACCTCTGCCACCGCTTCCACCGACGGAAACAACCACCGCAGACGGAAAGATCTGTGTTAAAACCACAATAGTTTCAAGGTGGAAGTGGGTTATCAAATTTAGAAGGCTAAAATAACTGCCTAATTTCAAGACAATCACATGAACTCTAAAATATTTACAAAAATGAAACCAAGACATCTTCTAGTTTACGCCTTGATCTGGTCCATTAACGCAATCGCTGAAACCCCTAGTAAAGAGTGGTTTGAAACAACTACAAATCGAGAGGAAAGCGCCGTTGAACGTGAGTGGCACTTGAAAGAGGAAAGTTTTTATATTCTCGCGCTTCCCAATGGCAATCTGCAATCTATTGTGGAGAAACTTCACCCGGATTTAAAGGACAAACGCGAAACCGTAGCAAAACTGCTTATTGCAAAGATCGCTGAAAAGAATGTTAACGGTCCCGAAATCACATGGAACTCAAAGCCTTCGATCATCAAGCAGAAAGAAGTGGAGGAGCAGGCCCTCATGCCTGATGCAGCAATGTTTGTCTTAATGCGGTTCAATACAGTCAAAGGGAAACCGGCGGTTTGGCGCGAGGAACAGATCAAAGACGGCCAAAAAGAAACAATGGTGTTTAATTTAACGTCCCCAAGGTTGGATTTGTGGGTAAGAAAGAAAGGCGTTTGGTATATTATTCCTAATGAGGTTCTTAACCTTGATGCGGCTCTTCAAGCGACTGGTGACACGTCACTCTTGATTCGTGAGATAACTGAAAAATGACAAGGTCAAGATAACGTGTCTTCATTGTATCGCCATGAGCGAAGCTCAAACCAGATATGACGATCTGGTGGCACGAAAAGCTAGGCTGAGGGGCAACTGAAGCGGTGTGGTCTGGAGTAAACCCGAACGCCGACTTTGACTGAGGTTTAGGCGGTGCTTGGCGGGTTAAATTCGCGCGCCGCCGTGTGACAAGGTTTCCCAATCGACCCACGGTTTTCGTGGTCGTGGCAAAAGCGGAGCGATGACGCTTTTGACCTCCTTGGCCTTGTCGATCAAGGCGCAGAGCTTCGCGAGGCGCCCACAGTATTGCGAGAAGCCCAACACCAGTTTTCGCCCCGGCCTCCCCAGTGTGGGGCCGGTGGTAGAAGTCTGTCGGCCTGCGTTTCCGGGGAGGAAGAGGCGGAGGCGGAGGAAGAGAAGGATTCCGTGCCTTGCCATGACCTCATCCCGTGCCATCTAGGCCGCCGCCCATGCCCCGCCTTTCCTCCTCGAAGCCCGCCCTCACCGTCCCGCCCTCCAACGCCAGCGTCATCACGCTGCCGAATGGCCTCGAAGTCCTCGTGCGTGAGGATCCTGCCCATCCGCTCGTTAGCGTGCAGGTGTGGATCAAGGCGGGCTCGTTGCAGGAAGAACAGCACACTGGCGCCGGCATCGCGCATTGCGTGGAGCACATGCTTTTCAAAGGTACGGATAAGCGTGAAGCCGCACAGATCTCGCAGGGCATTCAGGCGCTCGGTGGCTATGTGAATGCGTACACGACTTTCAACCGCACCGTTTACTGGATCGACGGCCTCGCCGAGCACACCGATGGCTATCTCGACATCCTTGCCGACATGGTGCGCCACTCGAAGCTCGATGGCGATGAGCTCACTCGCGAGATGGATGTGATCCGCCGCGAGATGGCCATGGGCCACGACGATCCCGGCGATACCACGCAGCATCTGCTGATGGGCACCGTCTTCCGCCAGCATCCGCTGCGCCACCCCATCATCGGACATCGCGAGGTCTTTGATCAAATCACCCGCGCTGATGTGGCAGGCTTTGTGCAGCGTCACTATGTGCCAAACAACGCCTTCGTCGTCATCGCGGGCGATGTGAAAGCCGAAGAGGTCATCGAGGCCGTGAAAAAGCATTTCGGCACCTGGAAGCGCCGAGCCTTTGATCCGGCGCTGCTGCCGCAGGAGCCACGCCAGCAAGGTAACCGCTATGCCGCGAAGAACTTCACCACCGATCTCACCCGCGTGGCCTTTGGCTGGCAGATCCCCGGCGAGAGCCATGCGGACAAGGCCGCGCTCGACGTGCTCGCCTTCCTGCTCGGCAGCGGCCGCAGCTCACGTTTGTATCAAGAGCTGCGTGAGAAAAAAGCCCTCGCGCATTGGGTCTGGGCTGGAGCGTGGTGCGCTGCCGAGTGCGGACTATTCACCGTCGAGGCCGAATGCAATCCCACCGATACCGCGAAGCTCCGCGAGAGCATGACGCAGGTCGTCGAGCAGATGCGCCGCACCGGCCCCGGCCGTCCTGAGCTCGACAAGGCCGTCCGCGCCACGCTCAGCAGCCAGATCCGCACGCTCTCCACGGTGAAAGGCCAGGCCAGCTCACTCGGCCATGGTTGGTTGCTCGCCGGGTCGCTCGATTTCCAGCGGCAGTATCTCGCCGCCATCAGCTCGCTCACGCCGGATACCATCCGCGAGGTCGCGCGGCGTTATTTGCTACCCGAGGCGATCTCAACCATCCTCGTCGGCCCTGAAGTCGAAAGCGCAAAAACCATGGCAAACAGTTCCGAAGGTTCGCATGCCGAGATTCAGGCCTTCACGCTCAAAAACGGGCTCAAACTCCTCGTCGGCGAAAATCCGCGTCTGCCGCTCGTCAGCATCCGCGCGAACTTTTTGGCCGGCGTTCCCGCCGAGACCGACCTTACCGCCGGCGTCACGCAAATCTCCGCCCACATGCTGCTCAAAGGCACCAAGAAGCGCAGCGCCGCCGCCATCGCCGCCGAGCTGGAGAACCGCGGCGGCTCGCTCACCTGCAATGCGGACGCCCATCGCTTCATCCTCGGGGCTGATGTCATGCTTGGCGATGAGGAGGACGCGCTCGACCTGCTTTCCGATCTCATTTTGAATCCCGTGCTGCCCACTGCCAGCCTCGCCGATGTGAAGAAGCGCCAGCACGCCAGCATCCTCGAAGAAAAAGAGGACCCGCTCACCGTGGCGCTGCGCAAAGCACGCCGCGAGATCTTCGCCGGCCAGCCCTTCCAACGCACCGCCCTCGGCACGGAGCAGAGCGTCACCAGCCTAAAACTCACCGATTGCCGCGATCTGATCCGCGCCAGCTTTGCCACGCACAACGGCGTCATCTCCGTCTTCGGTGATGTGAAGGCCACCGAGATCAAAAAGCAGGTCGAAAAGGCCTTCGTGAAGCTACCCAAAGGCCCTCGCCACACCACCCACAGCCGCACCTATCACGCCAGCGCCAAACCCGCCGCGTGGACCGAGCATCTCGAAAAGGAGCAAGCCGTGCTCGTCGTCGGCTTCCGCACCGTCGGCCTCGAAGACCGTGATGTACATGCCCTCAGCCTCATTGACGAAGCCTGTAGCGACATGGGCAGCCGCCTTTTCAATCGCATCCGCGAGGAGCTGGGCCTCGCCTACTACATCGGAGCGCAAAACTTTGCCGCCATGGGCGCGGGGGCCTTCTACTTCTACGTCGGCACCGATCCGAAGAAGGTCAAACTCGCCGAGAAAGAACTCATGGCGCAGATCAACGACCTCGCCGCCAATGGCCTACACACCGACGAGATCGACCGCGCCCGCGTGACCTGGCGCAGCTCTTGGCTGCGTGCCCAGCAGGGCAATCCCGGCATGGCCGACAGCCTCGCCTGGAACGAACTCAACGGCCGCGGCTGGGATTACCTCCAAAAACTCCCCGGCATCATGGCCGACATCAGCTCCAAAGAAATCCAACGCGTGGCCGCCAAATACTTCGGCGAGAAAAAAGCCTTCATCGTCCGCGTGCTGCCGAAGTGAATGCAGAGTGATGCGGGCACTCCTGCCCGCAACTCTTCGGCGGGAATGAAATCCCACCCTCCTTGCGGGCAAGAGTGCCCGCATCACTGGATCAGCTCTGCCGCGCCCGAATATCCAAGAGCTGCTTCATCACATGGCTGAGCTTCCCGCTCCAGTCGGCCATGCCGAAGGCATCATGCACGTCGCGGTAGAGCGCATACAGCTCGCGATAAACGGCCACGTTCTCAGGAATCGGGTGATACACCTTCTCACGGATGGCGGTGACCTTGGACTGAAGCTCCTGCCAGGTGCCCGCTCCAGCGGCGACGGCTCCGAAGATGGCTGCACCGAGGGCGCAGGTTTGCTCGCTTTGGCTGACTTTCATGGGCTTACCGATGATGTCGGCATAGATCTGCATGAGCGTGGCATTCTTGATGGAGAGGCCGCCGGTGTTGATGACCTCCTCGATCTTCACGCCGTATTCTTCGACGCGTTTGATGATGGTGAGCGCACCGAAGGCGGTGGCTTCGATGTAGGCGCGGTAGATCTCATGCGCCTCGGTGTGCAGTGTCTGGCCGAGCAGCAGACCGGTAAGGCGCACATCGACGAGGATGGTGCGGTTGCCGTTGTTCCAATCGAGCGCGAGCAGGCCCGTGGCACCGGGTTTCTGGCCTTCCATGGCCTTTTCCATGGTCACAAACTTCTCGCCCACCGTTTGGCCGTAGCTGTCAGGCACTAGGTGGTTCACCAGCCAGAGGAAGAGATCGCCCACGGCACTCTGACCGGCCTCGATGCCGTAGTAGCCGGGCAAAACGCTGCCATTCACGATGCCGCACACGCCGGGGATGTCCGCCAGCGGCTTGCTGGTGGGTGAAATCATGAGATCGCAGGTGCTGGTGCCGAGAATTTTCACCAGCGTGCCTTCTTTAATACCCGCGCCAACAGCACCGGTATGCGCATCGAAAGCGCCGACACAGATCGCCGTGCCTTCCTGGAGGCCGAGACGCTTGGCCCATTCGGCGCAGAGGCCGCCAGCCTTCGTATCGGCGGTGTGAGCCTCGGAGTAGAGACGATCACGCAGATCGGCGAGCTTCGGATCGAGCTTGGCGAGGAATTCCTTATCTGGCAGGCCGCCCCATTCAGCGCTGAACATGGCCTTGTGACCTGCGGCACACACGCTGCGCTTCAAGGTGAGCGGATCGGTATGGCCGGTCAAAACGGCCGGAATCCAGTCGCAATGCTCGACGAAGCTGAAAGCGGCTTCGAAGACCTTTTCGTCCACGCGGCGAAGGCGGAGGATTTTGCTCCAAAACCATTCGCTGGAGTAAATGCCGCCACATTTGGCGATGATGTTGGGCCGCATCTCATGGCCGAGCTTCGTGATCTCTGCCGCCTCGGCATGGCCGGTGTGGTCTTTCCACAACCAGACCATCGCGTTGAGGTTACCCTTAAATTCCGGCAGCAGACCGAGCGGCGTGCCATCGCGATTCACCGGGATGGGCGTGGAGCCGGTGGTGTCGATGCCGATGCCGACGACCTGCGCGGGATCAAAGCCTGCCACCTTGGCCTTCGCCTGTTCCAAAGCGCCACGCGTCACGCTTTCGAGGCCGTCGAGGTAATCCTGCGGATTCTGCCGTGCCACATGCGGATCACGCGAATCGAGCAGGATGCCCATCTCGCCGCTGGGATAGTTAAAAACCGTCGAGCCGACCTCCGCGCCGTTGTCTAGGTCGATGAGGAGGGAGCGGCACGAGTTCGTGCCGTAGTCGATGCCGAGGGAGTAGCGCTTCATGCAGAAATTGGGATGAGTAGCCATGTTGTAGCCGATTCATCCCACCATGCGAGCCAAAACCGGACGAGGTTTGTGACCAGGAAATGACCTTGTTGGATGCGAATCACCCAAACAGCGCTGCCACGGGCTTTCCGCCATCGGTGATGGGCACGGGGCGGGAGCCGTCCATGAGCTCGTGCGCGGGGTCGATGCCCATCGCGGCGTGGATGGTGGCGTGGAAATCGACCAGCGGCACGGGGTTCTCGACGGGCTTCTTCGCGAGATCATCGGTGACGCCATAGGCACCGCAGTGCTTCAAACCACCACCGGCCAGCACCATGGAAAAGGCGGTGCCTTGATGCCCGCGACCTCCGCGACCATCAAACTCCGGCGGACGACCGAACTCAGTGCCGACGACGATGAGGGTCTTATCGAGCAGCTTCTTGTCCTTCAAATCGCGGATGAGCGCGGCCAAAGCGGTGTCGAGCTCCTGGATGAGCAGGTGCTGGTTTTTGAAACCTTCGTTGTGAATGTCCCAACCGGTACCGTTCATGAAGTTGAGGTTGTGGGAGACCTCGATGAAGCGCACGCCCGCCTGCACCAGACGCCTCGAAAGCAGGCAACGCTGGCCGAATTCACCACCGTAGTCGTTGCGCAGCGCAGCAGGCTCTTCCTTGAGATTGAAATGCTTCATGAAGCCCGGTCCGGCCAGGCGCAGGGCCTCTTCCTGAGCCATCTGGTAATCCGCAGCAGCGCTGTTTTTCAAAGCGCGGGCCATGAGCGGTTTGAGCAAATCCTGGCGCACCTTGGCGCGGTCATTATCGACGAAATCAGGCCGTGTGAAGCCTGCGGGGCCGGTCTCGGTATCAGTGAGATAGACGTAGCCCGCCTTCGCTCCGAGGAAGCCGGGGCCACGGCTGACGTTCGGATAGCCAATCAAAATATACGCCGGCACATTTTTATCCGCCGCGCCACGCTGATGCGCGATGATGCTGCCGACGCTGGGGTAAGTGACGTTGCCGGAGATCATGCGGCCGGTATGGACGATGTTTGTGGCAAAGGCATGCTCGTCGATGACATGGTGGTTCACCGTGCGCATGGCGGTGACATGCTCCATGACCTTCGCCGTCTTGCTGAGGTGCTCGCTAACCCGCACGCCGGGCACGCTGGTTTCGACCGATTTGTAGAGCGAACCCGGCTTCGAAGGTTTGCTGAGGTTATCGCCGAGGTCTTTCGGGTCAAAGGTGTCGATCTGCCCCATGCCACCGCCGAGCCAGATGAAGATGCAATGCTCCGCCTTGCCCTTCGGCGTGTGGACGGGCGTGTTGTTCGCAAACAACGGCGAAGCGCCGAGTGCAGCGGCGGAGGTGAGGAAGGAGCGGCGTTTCATGATCGGTGAAGTTTCAGGTTACAGGTTCAAAGTTTCAAGGAGGCACTCTCAAGGCGCTAAACGGCGGAATAGAACCGTGTCTCCTATCAAACGCCGTCCGCAGCGCTTTTTCACGCCGCAGGGCACCTCACTTTCGTGGGGGGATTTGACGGGCTTAGGTCAGCAGCGCCTTGAACCCGGCCTGCACAAAATGGGCATCACCGGTGAGAGCCTCGCGCAGATGCCGCTTTTTCATAACCACGAAACTGATGCAGTCGGTCATCTGCCATGCCTTGTCTGAATAGCGCCGGAACAGGGATAACCCTTCCTGAAAAAGCGTTTCTGACGAGGGAACCACCTCCCATGAAGAGCTTTTCCGCACCATGTCCACGATGGCGACGAATTCCCTGCGTTCGTCAGGTTCATTGAGAGCATCTCCCAGCTCCATCAGCACGGCCTCGGTGGTGACAAACTGCCGCTGCGGAACACGGGATTCGACGATTGCCCTGGCATGCCTTGCCTCGCCGCGGTCGAGCAAGGCGTGGAAAAAGAACGTGTCTGCAAACACCGCTCGCATGGCTTATTTGCCGGCAGACAGACGGCGGGCGGCTTGTTTCCGTGCCTGGCGTTTATCCGCCAACTTGAGCATGGTTTTGAGAAACGGCGGATCGGATGGTAGAGCTTCAAGCGGAACCAATTGAACACGCATTCCTTCTGCAAGTCGTGCTCCACGAGGGAGCGGGATCACGCCGCCAGACACGATGCTGGTCAACAAATGAGGTCTCGGATTCTTCATGGCTCAGTGATACTCATTCTGAGCAAGGGCCGCAAGAGTCCAGTTCAGCTGCTTCACGGATTGAATGCCCATCCTCGCGAATTGGGCACGCCTATGATCTCGGAATTCTGCCAGTAGCCCGCCAAGAGCATTCCACTTTCAGGCTCCCCTTGTGAGCTGAAATCAAACGCTCTTGAACCGCGCCACGGCCACCTGCCAGTCCACCTCGTGGGTGCCATCGGGCAGGGTGCGCAGGGTGCCGGGCGGCAGTTGATGGAATTGCTGGCGGCCATCGGAGCCGGGCGGGCGCACGCGTTCGATCGCCCGCGCCTCACGCAGCACACGCAGGTGCTTGGAGATCAGGTCGGGGTCACGGTCCAGCCGCGTCGCCAGCATCTGCACATTCAGCGCCGTCCCCGCCGCCAGCTCCCGCACGATCCCCAGCCTCACGCCGTCCCCCAGCGCCGCATGCAGCCCCACCGCCTCCGGCGCAAAGGGCGAGATCACGACATTCGACTCCGGGGAAGCAGTTTGATCACTCATGGCATCAAAAAGGGTGAAATGGCCCGTCGCGCGCCCTTTTCGGAGCATTGCAACGGACAATTGCCGGAACGCAATCGCCGCTATCTCTCTTGCAATGGCCACATACCGGAATGCAATCGAGGGTAACTCGCTCGCAATGCCCGATTGCTGGAACGCAATTGCAGGTAATCGGTTCGCAAAGCCTGCTTACCGGAATGCAACGGCAGGTAACTGGTTCGCAACGACCCATTGCCGGAATGCAATGGCCGGTAAATCGCCCCAAACGGGCGCTGAAGGCCTGCAAATGCCTGTTTTGGGCCTCATTCGGCCAAAAACGGGCGAATTCCGGCAAAAAGATGGGCGGTGAAAGATTGAGCCCCATGGAGAGGCACTTGCCAAGTGCCTTCAGGGCGGGACTTGGCAAGTCCCGCTCCTTGGAAAGGAATCCGAGCAGAGCCACCTCGCCAACCGGCCTTCAAACTCGGCTTTGAAGCGATCCCGGTGAGCGAGTGACGTAGAAGTTCACTTGTGGCCGCTATCGCGGCGAGAAGAACCCGTCCCGCACCTTCCACACCGCCTCCATATCGAGCTTCTCGCCGCTGAAGATGATCTGCCTGCTCTTCTTGTCCTTCCGTTTCTTGAGATAGCGCGTCACGTTCATCCAGCGAATGACCTGCTGGCCGATCAGCTCGTCAGTCTGACGGACCACGAGATACACGTCCACTGGCTGGCTGGTCCAGTAGTCGAGATGGCGAGCATCCTTCACATCGAAGACCTCGCTGCCGTCGCCTTTGCGGGTGCGCAGGTAGGAGTTCCCGCTCTTGAGCTGAATGTAGATGCGCTTCCCGCTAGCCTTGCCGTCGTTGTCCTTGAACTCCACTTCGCCATCGATGCCGTGGTCGAACATCGTTACGGGGCGGAAAATTTGGTTCGCCTCGCCCGCGATGGCCATCATGTGGCCGATGAGGATTTGCTCCAGCGCTTGCGTGTCGAGTTCGCGCGTGGCCGTCTCGTCCATCGCCAGAATCTTGCGGGCGACAGGATCGCTCTTGAGCCGCTGTTCGATGAAGTCGACGAAAGGCACCTTTTCGTCGCACTCCTGGCAAGTGATGAAGTCCTTCTTCGCTTCGAGCCGCCGCCGCACCGCGTCGAGATCCTTCACCGGTTTTCCGCAGCCCGGGCACACGTAGCGCCGATCTCGCGTCACCTCGCAGGCATACTTCGCGAGGTGGCGGTGGACATACTCGATGAAGATTACCTTCAACTCGTCGGGCAGCCCATGGTCGAAGTATAGGCTGATCGTCGCAGTCCCGTCGCCCACCTTCGTAATCTTCAATCCCAGAGTTTGCTTCCGGGCCGACTCAAACTCCGCCGCATTCCGCCACAACTCCCGGTGCTCGAATTCCTGGCTATACCACAGCCGCACCACCAGCGTCGTCCACACCGTCTGCCACTCGCCGCTGAAGGTGTAGGAGACGAAGATGTCCGGCTCATGCGGGATGTCCTTCTCCCTGCGGTATTGCGAGGGGAAGACCAGGTGCCGTCCGTGCGGCGTGTCCTCGGCAATGCAGAGCGAGTGAGCGAGAAATGTCTGCGCCAGTGCCCGCAGGAGCAACTCCTCATCCGGGCGGTGTTTCAGCCGTTCGACGCCGGTGAAGTCGAAGTCCGGCCTGTAAATGTCCGCCTCCAGCACGCAGCCGATCTCATCCGTATGCGCCCGCGCCGCGCGGATGACCGCCCCAGCGTAGCCATTGATCAGGTCGGGGCGCAGTAGTACCAAATCGCCAAACTTCAGCGTCCGGGCTAGGCCGTGATTAGCCAGCAGCGCTACCGCCGTGCGTACGTCTGGCTCGGCGAACTTCTCGCCCGGCAGCGCCTGCTCCAGCCTCTGCGCCAGCTCGGAGAAACGCAGCAGCCGGATGTCCGACTCGTCGCGCATCGCCATCACGGCATTCTTCAGCTCGGCCAACAGGCGGGGCGTGCTCGTCCACGGCAACTTGTCCCACGGAATGCTCCCGGCGATGAGCTGTTTCAGCTTGGATGGCTGGCCGCCGTTCTCCTCATCGGAACAATTCTCGCCCGTCTTAGCGCTTGTCGGAATCCAGTCGGCAAAGCCGTGCTGCTCGCGAAACCGGTCGATCTTCGCATTGCCCAGCTTCATCCCGCCAACGTCGATCTGCGAGAAGATCAGCAGCCGGGCCGCCTCCCGTTTCGCCTCCGGATCGTTTGCGGTCTTCAGGGCCTTGAGCCAAGCGCCCACATCGACAAAGGGATCTGGGTTTTGTGGATTGACGAGCATCAGTGCCAGCGCTGTTTCATCCAGAAAGAGCTGATGGATCAAGCGGTAATCCTCCTGCCCGGCCAAATCCCAAAGCAGCGCCTCGCGCTCCAGCGTGGCGTCGGTCGGCAGCGGCAAATCCAGCCGCCAGACGTTCATGCCATGCGTGCGATCCTTGACGACATATTCGTCCTCGATCAACCGGTGCGCTAGCGAGGTTTTCCCTACCATCCCCTCTCCGAGCAAAACGACCTTAGCATTCAAGTATCGGCGCGTTACGCCACCCGATGGTCCCGGCCGAATTTCAGAAAGTCGATAGACATAAATAATCGGTGGTTTCGTTGTGCCCACTAAGAGCCGCAAGCTATCGGGGCTGAAGGCGACGGAGATTGGGAAATGGTTTTCGTCGTTTGTAATCAACTGCAGGCTTGAGCCCGAATTCCAATCCCAGAGCCGGACGGTTTTGTCCGAATAGCCGGCGGAGGCAATCAAGGTGCCGTCGGGCGAGATTGCGACTGATTGGACGCTACCTTGGTGGCCCTCCAATGTTCCAACGCAAGTTCTCGTTTTCAGATTCCAGATCTTAGAGCATTTTAAATAATACTATAACCGCAAGAGGCAAAATAACCCATCGCATCCTTGGCTGTGATTTTTGAGAACGCTTTGCTGATGGCTGCATCGAGTTCTTCGGGTGTGCGTGCTTCATAG
>JBILVU010000253.1:0-4361 GCA_044370285.1 Prosthecobacter sp. | reverse complement strand
CTTCTTGCCCCAGTCGAAAAAGCCCCCGTCCGGGTCATCGCGCTGGAAGCTGGTGACACCCATGTCCACCAACCGTTTCGCGCGTTCCAGGTAAAGACGGCGGTATTCCGGGTTCGCGTTGTCGGCGCGGAAGGGTGGCTTGTCGCCTTGCCCATTCGTCCCGATGGATTTACCTTCGCGATCACGCAGGGCGAGTGCGGGATCGGTTAAGGTCATGCACAGGCTGCCCTGGAACTCCCAGCCCTTGGCCCGGACGCTCTTGATGAAGGATTCGTCCTCGATGTAAGACCAGACCCCGCGCGTGATGTGGAAGTCACTCCCGGCGGCAAGCATCTGCTCCGCTGTAAGGCCTTTTTGATCGAGCCTGAAGAGCCTCATGCAGACATCGCTGAGCTTCGGCATCTCCGGAGTGAATCCGGAGGGCTGCGCGATCTGGCTGAACGTAGCGTCCGAGGCCACGCGCGGCATGGACGGTTCGGCAGCGTGCAGCGCGGCCAGCGGTGCGAGCAGCAGGGAGATGAGGAGTTTGAGGGTGGGTTTCATGGCGAAGTCGTCCGAGGGGCGGTCAGGTATGTTTCAGTTCGATGTTCACGGTCTGACCGGCCGGGAGGGCGAAGCGGCCGGGGGCGATCAACTTCAAGGCGAGCTGCTCGTCGCGGTGCACCACGAGTTCGCCCGCAGCGTTGGGCGGCAGCGTCAGGGTGATCGTGCGGGTGCCGAGCGTTCCCTTGCCGGAAAAACCGATCGGGCCGTGCGGAGTGTGCACCGTCAGCGCGAGGTCAGGCAGGTCGGCGAGTTGCGGGCGGATCTCGTAGCGCTTGAACGCCGGCTCCAGCAGGCGGATGCCGGCCAAGCTCATCACGGCGACGTAGATCGGCGCGCAGCAGGCGTGGCTCCAGTTCTGCGCCGTGTCGGGCTTTTTGCTGCCGCCGTAGAATTCCTCGATTGAATTGTTGAGCAGCACCGAGTTCATGGTGCCGTAGACCTCGCGCAATTCCTTCACGACCACGTCGGGGCGTCCACCCTTGGCCAAGGCCCACCAGCCCCACGCCACCGGTTCCGTCGAATTGTCGATGCCGACGTTCTTGGGTTTCTTTGCCAGCAGTTCCACGCTGCGCTCGATAGCGCCGCCCGGGCACTGGTCATACTCCACGGAGATGCCGAGGGTCATTTCACTGAAGTGAACGCCGCCATCCTCGCGCCACCACGGCAGGTTGTCCACGAAGGCGCCGTGTTCCTCGCTCCAGAAGCGGGCGACAGTGGCCTTCAGCACGCGTTCTCCCAGTCGCTCGATCTCCGTGGCGAGCATTGTGTCGCCAAAGGCGCGGCACATCGGGGCCATCGCTTGGCTGAGACTGGCAGCCCAGAAGAGGTTGAAGGCGCATTGCCGGTCCCGCTGGTGCGGAAAGTTGCCGGAAAAGCCCACGTAGACGATCGGGAACCCGTAGTCGTCCTGATCCACGGGCAGCAGACCATCGGGATGCATCTTCCCGCGCAGGTAGTTCACCTGGCGCAGCAGCCGCGGATAGGGTTCGCGCAGCGGCGCGATGTCACCCGTGTAGAGGTAGTATTCCCAGCAATCAAAGGTAAAGCGGATGCCGATATCGAGCAAGGTTCCGCAGTGCGTGGCTTCAAGCACCCGCTGGCCCAGCCGCGTGATCCGGTCATGCGAAGGCCAACAGTCCATGAAGTAGCCCTCGGCCGTGCTGCCCTGGCTGAAGCTCCGGATAAAGCGCGCCACCTGTCGCTTCTCCCCCGCCAACGCGTGGATCGCGTGTCGGCACAGCGACATCCCGCCGGAATACTGGTTTCGTTCCCGGGCCATGCCGTCCACGAAGGTTTCCTGCGCGGCCTTGCGCATGGTGTTGGTTGCGGCATCGAAGACCCGCTGGACCACTGCATCCGAGGTGACGACGCGCGGCTCGTGCGGCCACGGATACTCGCGCTTCAAGATGCCGGGATTCGACACCACGACCGTGCCGCGCCCCGGATGCAGGTGGACCTGCAGCCAGCGGAAGCAGTCGAAGTCGAACCTGCGGAAGTGGTTCACCCCTTCCCGGCAGGTGAAGCGCGCCCATTTGTGGTGGTGAGTGTTCAGGAGTGCGGGACCGCCGACCTGGTGACCGTCCAGCGTCATCATCTCCAGCGTCGTGCCGGCCGGAGCCTCAATCGTGATGCCCGGCCAGCCCACCGACTGCTCGGGCAGCGCAAAGGTCAAAGTCGTGCCACGCGCGGGGTCGAGGTCGAGCCGCCAGGCATTGTTTCCGGCAGGCTGGGCGGCACGCGTCACTTCCGCTTCGTAAGCTTTAGCCGGGCGCATGGCAAAATACTCGGCAATGGGTCGCTTCCATTTGATGCGGTGCTGCTCGACCAGGGGTGCCGCCGACACCCAGGTCTCGCGCATCATGGGAATGATGCGCGGACGGAGCTCAAACTTCGAACGAACTTCCGCGCCATAGACGAATTTTTTTGGGCCGTGAATCCAGTTCATCACTTCGTTGGTCGGGTCGGCAAAGATCGGCAGGTTCGCCGCACATGGCGGAAAAGAGGGCTCCAGCCAGTCTTCATTCTCGGCGAAACCCTTCTCGTTCCATCCGTGCGGATGAAGGCGGCCATCAAACTCCTCCTGAAGGGCTTGCATGAAGAACATGCGGTGCTGTCCTGGCTTCCACGCCTGCGACAGGTGACAGCGCCAGGAGTTGTCCGAAACCACGGTTTCGAGCCGACCGTCGGCGTGCTCGATCTCCAGCTTGAAGATGAAGCCCGCGCGGCTCATCGGACAGGTTGCGTCGCCTTGGCCAAAGTAGAGCACGGTTGCACCGATCACGTTCTCGCCTGAGTTCAGGGATTCGGTGAGGTCCATGTGATCCACCTCCGGCCAGCGCGGATCATTCGGCGCAGGACCCCATTGGACTCGCCGTCCGTTGACTTCGAGTTGGTAGCGGCTCTCGCCGATGATCCAGCCCGTCGCTTTCTTTGGCTTCGCGTTCAGTTGCAGGATGCGCCGGAACAACACGAAAGTGTTCGGCAGCACCCGGTCGCCGGGATACCAGAGCCACTTCGCCGGAGAAAGGTCGAGCGCCCCGTCACTCGTTACGACCGCAGCCCCGGTTGCTGGCGATGCGTTTGATTGCGCATCCTTAGCGGCTTCCAGAGCCTTTTTGAGCGCGCTCTCCAGGCCAGTGCCTTCCGTGGATGAGGCCTGAGCCGTGGCAGCACTCGGCGTAAGTGCCGCTGCGGAGATGGCAGCAAGGCCGGAAGCCGTGAGGAAGTCACGGCGGTTCATGGGGTCGGGTTGGGTATTCATGGGATCAGGTTTGGGGTTTTATGAAGAAGTCAGTGTTTGAGGTAACTTGCCGCGATGGCGATGTGGGGAGTGAGGGGGGCATGAACTTGCTTTCGGAAGCGTGATTTTGCTGGTGATCGCGTCACGCCAGCACTGCCTGCACGACTTTCCCGTGCACATCGGTGAGGCGGAAGTCGCGGCCGTTGAAGCGGTAGGTGAGCTTCTCGTGGTCCACGCCGAGGAGGTGCAGCCAGGTGGCGTGCAGGTCGTGGATGTGGACTTTGTCCACGGCGGCTTTGTGACCGAACTCGTCGGTGGCTCCGTAAGCGACGCCGGGCTTCACGCCGGCCCCAGCCATCCAGAGAGTGAAGCCGTGCGGGTTGTGGTCGCGGCCAGGCTGAGCGTCTTTTTGCGCGGTGGGCAGGCGGCCAAACTCACCGCCCCAGATGACGAGCGTGCTATCCAGCAGGCCGCGCTGTTCGAGGTCGCGCAGAAGGGCGGCGATGGGCTGGTCCACCTCGGCGGCGAAGGAGCCGTGATTGCCTTTCAGGTTCGCGTGGCAGTCCCAGCTCTGCTGGTTTTCTGAGCCGCCGCAGTAGAGCTGCACAAAGCGCACGCCGCGCTCCACGAGGCGCCGGGCAGTGACGCATTGGCGGGCAAAATGGCCGCAGTGCGGTGCGTCGAGACCGTAGGCTTTGCGCACCGTCTCGGACTCGCCTGCGAGGTCGAAAACCTCCGGCGCCTGCGTCTGCATGCGGAAGGCGAGTTCAAAGCTGGCGATGCGGGCATCCAGATCGCTTTCGGCGGGATGCGTCTCGAGGTGGGGCCGGTTCAAAGCGGCGAGCAGGTCGAGGTCGGCACGCTGCTCGGCGCGGGTGCTTTCGTTGCTGCCGGAGGGAGGTGCGAGATTGGCGATGGGCTCGCCCTTCGGCTGGAGGAAGGTGCCCTGGTAGCGGCTGGGCAGAAAGCCGGAGCCCCAGTTGTTGCCCTTGCCACGCGGCAGGCCGCGATTGCGCGGGTCCGCCATGACGACAAAGGCAGGCAGGTTGCTGTTTTCGCTGCCCAGGCCGTAGCT
>JBILVU010000252.1:0-4370 GCA_044370285.1 Prosthecobacter sp. | reverse complement strand
GCTCGCGGGCAGCACGCTCACCTGGCGTGTGCCGAATGGCAGTGGCGGCACCTACCAGCTCGCCAGCGATGAAGGGCTCTTCGTCTTCACGCAGCACGCGGCGGGGAGCGAATACTTCGCCGTCGTTCGCAACGGCAGCACCACTGTCACCGCCGCGAACATGACCGCCACCGTCGTGAACGAGACCTACGACCCTGTGAATGACCGCGTGCGCTGTCACTTGCAATTCAGCGGTGCCACCACGCGCAACTACCCCTTCTCCGTGTATGCCCTGTGGGCCGATGGACGCGACGACAGCAACGATGCGCGGCCTGATTTCCCCATCCTGGCGAATGCCGCTAAAAATGGCGCACCGCATGTCTTCGCTGTGTATGAACCCAAAGGCGGGCTGCCCGGCAGCGGCACCTATCCAGCGGTGCTCTGCTTTCACGGAGGGGGGAGCTCGGGCGCCTGGAATATCTGGGCGCCGGAGTCCGGCGTCACGGCCAACTGCGGCAACCTGCTCACCACGGGCATCGTCGTCGCGCATGACGACCGGGTGTTCATGGTCAACTCAAGCGGCGTCGTGGACGCAAACTTGCCCAGCTTCTGGCTCGGCTGGTCTCCAAGTATGAATCCCTTTGCCGTGGTGAATCTCACCGGCACCGCACAGCCCGTGGTGCCCTATACCCAGCGGCGTGTGATGTGGGTTCAGGACTGGCTCGAACAGCGTTCCCCTTACCGCGTCGACACCAGTCGCGTATCGCTCATGGGCAACAGCATGGGTGGCGCGGGTTCCTCCATGCTCGCGCGGCGTTATCCCGAGCGGATCGCGGCGGCGTCATGCTATGTGCCGCCCATCGGCTTTGCGGAGAACACCGGCTTCGCTCGCCGCGTCATCGGCACCTCCGCGCAAAACATTCCCTCCGTGGACCCGTCGCCCGCAGGCGGCGTCCTCCGCATGAACGACTACTGGAACTTTGCCACGCGCCTCTCGGTTACCCAGCGGGACGTGCCATTTATGCGCGTATACCGGGGGCGTTCCGAATACGTCACCAGCACCACGGTGCCCGAGTGGAGCGCCAGCACCGTCATCGCCACCTACGATGCATTGAATGCCACCGCCTGGGGCGTGCATCTGTTCTGGGACCAGCGCGACCACAGCCCAAGCGACTGGAGCACCGAGGACGCTGGCAATCCGTATCCCGACATCGGCCAGTGGATCAGCCCCGTGCTCACCAACCGCCCCTCGCGCCCCTCGCTCACGCAATATCGCAGCAACCAAAGCTTCCCCGCCTTCTTCAACGACGACCAAAACCCCGCGCTCGCCGGCCGGCAGCCGAGCATGGGCAACGGCGACCCGCTCGACGGCGACCTCTGGGGCACCTGGAGCGGCTACTACGATTGGGATCAAAGCACCCTCAGCGACACCACCGCCTACTATGCCTGCACCATCTATCTCACCGGCCAAAGCAGCGTCAGTGTGGACAACTACCCCGGCATCACCGCCACCACTTCCATCGCCATCCGCCGCCCTCAGTTTTTCACGCCCGCTGCTGGTGCTTCACTGGCGTGGCGACTGCGCCGCTTGAGCGATGGCGTGGTCTTGCAAGACGGCACCATCACCGCCGCCAGCGACGGCCTCGTCAGCATCAATGGTCTCACCATCTACAAAGACCCCGTGCGCACCCGCCTCGAAATCTATCCCGCCACCCACCCCCCCGCCCTCGGCCTCGGCGCGAACCCGGCCACCGTCGCCAGCACGCTCGCCCAACTTGCCAATCTCCGTATCGAGACAGCCGGACCCGATGTCGGTAAGCCAGTCATCAGCGTGAACGGCCTCGCGGGACTGAACCTAGTTGTCGAATACTCCGATGACCTCAGCCTGTGGCAGATTCTGGCGAGCGCAACACTCAATGGCGGCGTGGACTTCATCGACACCACAAACCCGCAGCCAGCGAAACGGTTCTACCGTCTGCGGCTGCCATGATTTTCCACCACCTTGAATCCCGACCGTTGAGCAACCGGTTTCAGGTGAGTGAATCCAACAAATCTCCAGCGTCGTGAGTTGAGCGGTAAGCGTCGCGATAAAATGCCGCGCCAGCGGCGGCGGCAATATGGAGTTCGTGCTTGACCGGTATCTGTGTGTGGAAAGTGGGAAATTTCTCTCTAACCCACTCCTTATTCTTTTGTCCCCATTCTCCTGTCGATGCCCCCTTGAATCGAACCTCCATGAATCAATCGAGCCGGAAACCGTAGGCAGAAGAATGGGGGCAAGAGAATGGTTCTTGGATTCTTCTGCCCCCATTCTTTTGCCTTCCATCCATCGCCGCAAACAGCACCAACCTCATGATCTCTCCCTTCACCCACATCTTGACCTTGGCCCTTCTCGTCACTGGAGGCCTTCTTCGAGCGGACATGCCGCCGGAGGTCGCCCAAGTGCTGCTGGAACAAAAAGCCGCCACCCCTTTGCCACCGCCTGAAGGCGAGGTGGTGCAAGTGAAGACAGCCCCAGAGCTGGAGCAGGCCGTTCGGGCCATGAAATCGGGACAAACCATCGTGCTCGCTGCGGGTGAATACCGCATCACCCACGACCTCGTGCTGGGTGCCAATACATCGGAGCCGCTGCGCAACATCGCCTTCCGTGGCGAGACCGGGAAACGCGAGGACGTCATCATTCGTGGGCCGGGGCAGGAGAACACGGAAGGCAACCCACAAAGCTGTTTTCAATTCAACAATGTGGATGGTGCCCTGGTCGCCGACATGTCCATCGGCGACTTCTTCCATCACCCCATCATGCTGCATGGCCGATTCGGCTGCCGCGCCGTGCGGATGCGCAATCTCCGACTCTTCGACGCCGGTGAACAGTTCGTGAAAGGCACCAGCGGCGGCGCAGGGCGCATCGGAGCCAAGGACTGCATCGTCGAGCACTGCCTCATCGAATACACCGAAATCGGGCCCATCGCGAATCAGGGCTATACGCAAGGCGTGGACATTCACCGTGGCGACCGCAACATCGTGCGCGACTGCGTCTTTCGGAACATGCATGTGAAGCCGGGGCTGAGATTCCAGCACGGCCCGGCCGTGCTCATGTGGAATGACTCGCGCGACTCCATCGTCGAGCGCTGCGTCTTTCTCGACTGCGACCGCGGCGTCCAATTTGGCGTGAATGAAAAACCCAAAGACGGCCCCAGCGACCACTCCGGCGGCGTCATTCGAAACAATTTCTTCTACACCTCACGCCGCATCACGAATGCCGACGCGCCGATTCTGGCCTGGAACTCACCCGGCACCAAAATCCTGCACAACACCATCTTGACCAACGGCACCTGTCCCAACGCCATCGAGTATCGCTTCGCCAACACCAAGGGCGTCATCATCGCGAACAACCTGACCGACGCCAAAATCCTCTCGCGCAACGGAGCTGAAGCCGACGTGTATGGCAACTTCACGCAGGCGACTCCCGCAATGTTTGCCGACCCAGCCGGCTGCGACCTCCATTTGAAATCACCCGTCACCAGCATCGTCCGCGCCGCAGAAAAACTCCGCCCACCCCTGACCACCGCCGATTGCGCCGACGACTTCAACGCCCACCCCCGCCGCATCGATGCCCCCAACGACATCGGAGCCGCCGAGCATCGAAGCACGCCCGCCGCGAAGGAGTAGCGGCATGGAACAAATGCCGTCACACCCTCCATTCTCATCGACGCCCATCGGCGCCATTCTCACCAAACCATGAAAGCAATTCTCTCCGCCCTCCTCCTCGCTCCACTGACGACGCTTCTCGCCGCCGATGCCCCGGCCGAGGCGCAGAAGCCCGCACCTGAGCACCGGAAATATGAGCTTCCCGTCGAGCCGGATGAAAACGTCGCCTATGGCCCGCATCGGATGCAGGTGATCTACTTCTGGCGTGCGAAGTCCGAGCAGCCAACGCCGCTGCTCTTTTACATCCATGGCGGCGGCTGGCAGGGCGGCGACCGGTCTGTGGCTCGAAGCATGATCCTGCCCGCGCTGGAGGCCGGCATCTCGGTGGCGTCCGTGGAATACCGCACCATCAAAGACTCCACCGCCGATGGACTCGTGCCGCCCGTGAAGGGTCCGATGCTCGATTGCGCCCGCGCTCTCCAGTTCTGCCGCAGCAAGGCCAAGGACTGGAACCTCGACAAAACCAAGGTCGCCCTCTCCGGCGGCTCCGCTGGTGCCTGCACGAGCCTTTGGCTGGCCTTTCACGATGATCTGGCCGATCCCAACAGCCCCGATCCTATCGCCCGCGAGTCCACCCGCGTGCTTTGTGCCGCCGTCTCCGGTGCGCAGACCACGCTCGACCCTCACCAAATGCGCGAGTGGACGCCGAACAGCAGATACGGCTCCCACGCCTTCGGCATCGTGTG
>JBILVU010000004.1:0-85437 GCA_044370285.1 Prosthecobacter sp. | reverse complement strand
GCATCGACGGTGGCCAGCGTCATCGCATTCGGCTCGATGAGCTTTGCCTCCACCGCCTCCGCCAGCCATCGCTCGAACTGCGTGAACGGATTCGCATGCAGCGAATCACTCGAAAGCCGGTCCATTGTGTAATGGCGGCGCATGTCAGCGAGGGTGTCCGAGGTATCCGCAGGAGTCATGACAGGATCATCGCAAGCAGGCAGGACATGGCAAACACCCTCGCCGCACCAAAGGATCACTTCTTCGGACGGCCGAGCACGTCATCCTTCGTGGAGACGGCGATGGCTACGACCTGATCGATCAGTTCCTGCTTCACTTTAGAGTCCTTCAGGGTGTTCACGAGGTTCTCGGCGATGGCGTTGAAATGCTCCTCGGTAAGGCCCATGCCCTCGTGCGCCTTGCGCATGTCCTTGCCAGTCCAGGGCAGAGGGCCGCCAAAGGCAGCGCTGAGGAAATCCTTCTGTTTCCGGCGCTGCTTGTCCATGCTCACGTCGGCAAAGAAATCCTTCACCCGCTTGTCAGCGAGCACCTTCACATAGAATGCGTCCACCACGGCGTCGATCGCCGCCTTGCCGCCGAGTTTTTGATACAGGCTGTCCTCGCGGGCTTTCAGCCACTTCGTTTTGCACGCCTCTTTGGCGAAGGACCACTTTCGGCCTTCATACTCGGCGGTGATCGCCGGAACGACGGGTTTGCCGCTGATAGGGCAGACAGAGTTGGTGGCGGACTCGGAAGCGACAGCAGCCGGATCGGCGGCCAGCGCGGCGTTCACGAGGAGGGTCATCACGGCGGTGATGGTAGCGAGGGAGGTGAGGATCAGTTTCATGGTTGGCCTCTTTATAAGTTGCACGGTTGATGCATCAATGCGCCGATCCTGCGCAGCGATGCGCGGTGTTTGCGTCGCCAATTCGAGCACACAACCCCGCAGGAAGGGTGGAGTGACAGAATCCGCCAAAGTTGCACAGTGCGTGCATGTTTGAATCCAAACCCGACATCCAAGGCCGCACCGAGATCGAGACGCTGGTGAACACCTTCTACGACCGCGTGCGCGGCGACGAGGTGCTCGGTCACATCTTCGAGAAGGTGGCGCAGACGAACTGGAGCACGCACCTGCCGAAGATGTATGCCTTTTGGGAAACCGTGCTCTTCCGCACCGGCGGCTTCACCGGCAATCCCATCGCCGCACACGCGAAGCTCGTGCCGCTCACCGATATGGGACGCGACAAGTTCGACCACTGGCTGAAGCTGTTCCGCGCCACGGTGGACGATCTCTTTGCTGGCGAGCGTGCGGAGCACATCAAAAACTGCGCCGCCGACATGGCGAACGTCATTTACAGCAAGATCAACGACGTGCCCGATCCGCGATTCGATCCCGCGAATCTCACGCCGGAACAACGCGAGCGATACGCCCGTTACAAAGCCAGCGCCGCATGAGTTCGTTTCCCGCCTGCAAACACAAGAAGCACCAAGCCCAAGGTCCGCGCCGAAACGGGCTGCGCTGGCTCGCGTCGGAGCCGTATCGCGTGTTCTTTTTCAGCGGTGCTTTATGGAGCATCATCGGCGTGTCCTTGTGGCCGTTGTTTTATGCGCAGCATCTCGGCTTCTATCCGAATTTCGTTCATGCGCGGCTCATGATCGAGGCGTTTGGCGGTGCCTTCGTCGTCGGATTCCTCGGCACGGCGGGACCACGCATGGCTACGGCACCGAAACTGACCCCGCTGGAGCTTTTCTGGCTCTTTGCCCTGCATCTCGCCTGCGGAGCAAGCCATCTCATGCAGCAGCTCGCGTGGGGCGATGGCTTCTTCATCGCTTTGCTGGGCTCGTTGATGCTTTGCCTGATCATCCGAGTGATTCGTTTTCGGAAGGAGGCTCCACCGCCGCAGATGCTGCTGGCGCTCACCGGACTCGGCTGCGGCATCGCCGGCGTGGCGTTGATGCATACCGAGCTGGATGTGACGAGGTTTCGGCTCGCCGGGCTGCTGCTTTATCAGGGTCTGCTGCTCCCGCCGGTGCTCGGCATCGGATCGTTTGTGTTTCCGCGCATGCTCGGCGGTGATTTCGGCGAAGCCAAAACAGCGGCGCAAAGCCACGCAAAACTGCGGCGATCCATCGCGGCGGCCGTTTTGCTCGTGAGCAGCTTTTTCCTCGAAGCGCATGGCCTCGTGGCTGTCGGCTATGCTTTGCGAGCAGTCGTCGCCGCAGGTTATCTGATCATCGAAGTGCGCTGGAGGCCGCAGCAGGCCGGATCACTCACCACCGGCCTGTTTTGGGCGCTGGCTCTGGGCTGGCTCGGTCTCGTGCTCTCACCGTTTCACTATGGGCAGCATGTCTCCATCGAGCATCTGCTCTACATCGGCGGTTTTGGCCTGCTGATGCTCATCGTCGGCTCCCGCGTGCTTTTCGGCCACAGCGGGGATTTGGAAGGTTTCTTCGCGAAATCGAAGTGGGTGCGCTTTTTGATCTTCCTCGGCATCCTGACCGCCACCACCCGCGCCACACCCGCCTGGGTGCCCTCCACGACCGTTTCCCATCACATCTACGCCGCCTGGACCTGGGGCCTGCTGAGCGTGCTCTGGCTCTGGTGGCATCGGAAACGCTTCGTGAAGCGGGATGAGGAGGAGTGAGCAAAATCAGCGCATACCTCCGCAGATGCTGGCGGAGCGTTTGGGATGGTTTGGCGTTTGTTGGAGCATGCACGCGATGTCTCATGCTCCTGATCCTGAACTAATGGCTTACGATGGTTTCGATGAGAGGCCGTTTTTGGTGTTTTGGGAGATCACGCGGGCTTGTGCACTGGCTTGCAAGCATTGCCGGGCGGAGGCGCAGTCGCATCGGCATCCGCAGGAGTTGAATCGGGAGGAGTCGAGCCGGCTCATCGGGCAACTGGCGGAGTTGAGGCCGCCGATGCTGATCCTGACGGGCGGTGATCCGCTGATGCGGACGGATGCGCTCGAACTGGTGTGGGAGGCAACGGCGGCGGGGCTGCATGTGGGGCTGAGCCCTTCGGCGACGGCGCGGCTGATCCACGCGGACTTTGCGGAGATCAAAGCGGCAGGCGTGGAGCGCATTTCGCTGAGCCTGGATGGTGCCACGCGGGCCACGCATGATGCGTTTCGCGGGGTGAGCGGCACGTTTGATCGCACGGTCGCGGCGGTTCACCGGGCGCATGCGGCGGATTTGAGTGTGCAGATCAATACGACGCTGACACGGGGCAACCTGAGCGAGTATGAAGCCTTCAAGAAGCTGATGTTTGAGCTGAAACCGGCGATGTGGAGCGTGTTTCTGCTGGTGCCGACGGGGCGGGCGGGAGCGGAGGATCTGCCGGACCCGTGGGACATCGAATTCATCTTTCGTGACATGGCATCGCTGGTGGGGAAGGCCCCATTCGCGGTCAAAACGACGGAGGGGCATCACTTCCGCCGAGTGCTGGTGCAATCGCTCGGCGCGAGAGCGGGCAAGCATCGGCCGGGCATGCGCTCGCCGTTGGGGATTCGCGATGGACGCGGGGTGATGTTCATCTCGCACACGGGTGTGGTTTCGCCGAGCGGCTTTTTGCCGTTCGATTGCGGCAATGTGCGCGACGAGCATCCAGCGGAGATTTATCGGCATCATTCGCTGTTTGTTTCGCTGCGCGACAACAACGCGCTGGGCGGCAAATGCGGGCGCTGCGAGTTCAAATCGATCTGCGGCGGCTCGCGGGCACGAGCGTATGGCGTGAGTGGCGATCCCTTCGCGGAAGATCCGGCCTGTGTGTATCAGCCGAAGGTAGCTACGGCTTCTTATAGGGAGCTCGTTTGACCTCTTCGACGACGGGCACGTCCTTGTTCATCGCGTCGAAAGCGGCTTGGAGGCGTTTGACCTCTTCGGGATGCTTTGCAGCGACATCGACCTGCTCGCCGGGATCGGCTTGGAGATCGAAGAGAAGGCCTTTCGCCCCTTCGACGCCGGTTTTGAGGCCGGGGTGGGCATCGATATTGTATTGCTCGAAGGGGGCGAGGATGGTGACGCCATCGGGAAGGCGTGGATCGAGCCATTTGCCATCCGGGCCGGGTTTGAGATTCATTTCACGAGCGGGCAGCAGGTGCAGCTTCCAGCGGGCATCGCGGATGGTGACGAGCTTCGGGCCTTGATGTCCGAAAACGAACTCGTGAGGTGATTTGGTATCGCCAGCGAGCAGCGGCATCAGATCGCGACCATCGAGCACGCGGTCATCGGGCATCTTTGCGCCAGTGACGGCGAGGACGGTGGCGAAAAGATCCATCATCACGGCCAGTTCGTGGCTCACACGACCTGCGGGGATCTTGCCGGGCCAGCGGGCGATCATCGGCACGCGATAGCCGCCTTCCCAACTGGTGCCTTTCATGCCACGCAGACCACCGCAGCTTCCGCCGAACCACGCGCCGTTGTCGCTGCTGAAGAGGATGAGCGTGTTTTCATCGACGCCGTTTTGTTTCAGCGCATCGAGCACCACGCCCACGCTGTCGTCGAGATCGAGCAAGGCATCACCGTAAAGTCCTGCGCCGCTCTTTTGATAGTTCTTCTCGGCAGCGGCGAGCGGTTTGTGCGGCATCGCTTCGGCGAAGTAGAGGAAGAAGGGCTTCTTCGCGTTTCGCTGGATGAAGTCGGTGGCGTGTTTCGCGTAGCGGGTGGTGAGCGTGGCCTGCACGACAGGATATTCGGCCACTTCGGTGCCTTCGAGGACTTGCACGGGGCGCATGTCGTTCGAGTAGGGGATGCCGTAGTAATCGTCGAAACCACGATCAGTGGGTAGCGTGCCGGCTTTGTGGCCGAGATGCCATTTGCCGACCATGCCAGTGGCATAGCCGGCGGATTTTAAAACCTGCGCGAGGGTGATTTCGGCTTTCGGCAATGCCAGCGCATCAGCCTCTGCGCCGCCATCAGGCGCGGGATTCTGCGTCATGCCGCAGCGGAAGGGATAACGTCCGGTCATGAGCGAGGCCCGCGTGGGAGCGCAGAAAGGAGCGGGCGTGTTGAACTGCATCATCTTCACGCCCTCGGCCGCCATTTGATCAATGCGCGGCGTTTTGAACTTCGGATGGCCGTAGCAGCCAAGATCGCCGTAGCCGAGATCATCGGCGAGGATGACGACGACATTCGGCGGCTGCGCGGCCGAAGAAGAAAGCCAGATGACGAAGAAGAACAGTAAGAAGGGAAAGCAGTTCATTCGCCATCATGAACCATCCGCCGGGCAAGTTACTTTCGCCTATCTGCCGATTTAAAGGCCGGAAGGGCGCTCAGAGGCTTTGCGGATGGCGGGGCCTTTGCGCACGGGGGGCTTCGAGGGATCAAAATACTCGCCACCGATGATTTCCGCTCCGTTTTTGATCATGATGAGGCTGGGGCGGCTGCCTTCGAGATCGCGGTAGTAGCTGCGCTTGGCGATCTGGCCATCGGGCTTCATGATGGTGTGGCAGAAGACACGAGGCTGAGCCATGAAGAGAAGGTGAAAGTGGTTTTTGCTGTCGATGGCCATCTGCGGCTGGATGGAATGGATGATGGGGCCGAGCAGCTGGGTGCTGAGACGTTCCTTGGTGCGATCATCGACCATGCGTGCGTAAAGCGTGACGGAATCGATGTCTCGAAAGATGATGGCCTGATAACGGCGGGCACGGCCTGCCTGGGGAAAGCCCTGCGGCACGCCGAAGGATTCATCAAACATGGGCTTTGAATCGGTGACGGTGATGCGGGAGCGATTGGTGGCGTAGTACTGGCTGCTGGGCGGGTGGTAGATGCTGGCGACGGTGTAAAAGGTGCCGACATCGGCGGTGGAGGCGCTGCCTTCGATCTCGACGGTATGCCGTGTGGTGCTGCCCGCCTTTAAAGTAATGGCATCGCGGGAGCTGATGGGCACGGGGGCGAGCTGGCGGCCCTGCGAATCCTCAAACTGAAACTGCAACCAAGGCCGCGAACCGACGCCGCCGACGATGGCATCGGCTCCGGAGCGGTTCGTGATGGTGACGAAGGCCAGCAGCGGCTCGCCCTGAAGGAAGTTGCTTTTTTGCAGCGTGAGATTCGCGGCATACTGAGCCGCAGCGGGGCTGGCGAGAAGCAGGAGAAAAAGAAAGAAGCGCATGGCGGGAGTATGGGGGGAAGAGGGCCGAGGAGTCAAGGGGGCGTAAAACTTCAGCAATCAGCCATCAGAGTTCATCCATCTGCGGTTCAATCCCTTGGCGAGGTTCGGAATGTTGAATGCTGAGTGGCGATTGCTGAGTGTTGAATGGGGGACCTGCGCCAGCCTCACGGCGCGGTATCTCGCACGGTGCGGAAGCCGCGGGCGGGGGCGGTTTCGAGGGCGGATTCAGGGAAGAGGCGAGCGGTGAGGAGTTGGTCGTTGGATTTGAGGCCGTAATGGCCGCCACGGGCCACGGGCACTCGCACATCGGGGAATTCGGGATGCGAAGGCCAGGCGGCGTCTTTGTTTTCACTGGCGGTCCATTCTTGCACGTTACCCGCCATGTCCTGCACACCGTAGGGACTCACGTCCTGCGTGTTGCGGGTGACGGCGGCGGTGAGATTGAAGCCATCCACCTGTCCGCCTTTGGCATTGGCGGAGGTGGTGTAGTCATCGCCGAGGTTGGCGGCGTTGGGGCGTGGTTGATTGCCCCACGGGTAGCGGAGGCCTTTTTCACCACGAGCAGCTTTTTCCCATTCCTGCTCGGTGGGTAGGCGCTCGCCACGCCATTTGGCGAAGGCATAAGCGTCAAACCAATCCACCTGCGTGACGGGCATGTCGAGGGAGAGGGCCTCGCCATTGAAGCTGGTGCCGCTTTGCGCAGCGGCGTGGATGGCGGGCCACTTCGGCGGTGTGTGGCCTTCTTTGGTTTTGGGTTGCTCGGGATGGTCGAAACGATTCACGGGGCCTTTTTTCAGTTCGGTGAGGAACTCGGCATACTGAGCGATGGTGACCTCCGTTTGGCGGATCCAATAGTCCGGCAGCTTCACGCGTTCGTTTTTCTGATACTCGAAAGTGCCCGCAGGAATCGGACGCCAAGCCACGCTGGTGCTGGCGGCCTTTTTCGGCTTTGAGGAAGGCACGATGCCATTGGTAAGCGCCCCGGAGAAGGCGGCGGCGATGAGGATGGCAATGGCGGCGAGCCATAGCCACCACGGGCGTTCACGAGCGACGGTGGCCGGAAGCGTCTCGGCCTCGATTTTCTTCACGATGCTGTGCTCGCGCATGGCATCGCGGATTTCATCGAGGGCATCGAGGAGGCCGCTCCAATCGTGCTGGCCGTTTTGCAGGGTTTCAAGCACGCCACGGGCTTTTCCTTCGTTGGCGACATCTTTGAGCAGGAGCAGCAGGGCCTTCACATCGGCCTTGGCATCGCGTTTGGCGGTGGTGGCCTGGCGGAAGATGTTGGTGATGCTGGCCTGATGCTCGCCATCGACGTAAATATCACGCGGAGCGAGGCTGCGGTGATGGTAGCCACGGCTGGTGGCATGCTCCATGGCCTCGGTGATGCCATGGAGCACCTCGATGACGCGGCGTTCGGAGAGTCGCTCGCCGGATTCCTTGATCTCATCGAGCGTGCGGCCACGCGGAATTTCCCGCGTGTAGAAGAGCCAGCCATTCGCCTCACCCGCCTCATACAGCGGAGCGATGCGGGCAAAGGTGAGCGAGGCCTTCACGCGGATACGCTCTTTGAATTTCGCCACGACTTCCGGCTTCTTCAAATACTCCGGCTTCAGCAGCACCAGGGCGACCGGACGCTGCACGCTGACCTGCACGGCGCGGTAGGTTTCCGCCTCGTTTTCGATGTAGAGGCGGTCGAGCACCTGATAACTGCCCAGCACGGTGCCGGGCACCATGACGGGCGGCGGCTCGGAGGCATCCACCGGGGCGCTGAGCAGGGCCTGCACGCGCTGGACGAGTTTCTCCGGCGGATAAGGGCCGTCTTTGAGCACGGTGGTGCCGGCGAGCTGCTCCTCGAAGCCGCTCAAATCAAAGCGGGTGGTGAAAAGCACACGCCCATGCGGAAAGCGTGCCCGCGCCGCATCGCGAAGCGCGAAACCGGTGTGTCCGGCATCAAAGATGGCTTCGGTGACGAGCACATCGAGTGCTTCCGCCTTGGCAATCCAAGCGGCTGCCTCATCCGCATCGGAGAGGGGCACGATGGTGAAGCCGGGAAGCTGCTCTCTCAGGAAAACGGCGCGGCTTTCGAGGAGACTGGCATTGGAATCGACAAAAAGAAGAATCATCAGCGGGGGTGCCCTGCATCAGGGCCGGGCCACGGGCGGGAGGAGCGGGTTCGGCGAATTACCCGGCATGGCGGCGCCGGGAATGCTCAGTTTCGCCTGCTCCAAAAGATCCCGCGGCTCAGCGGCGACGTCCTGGAGCTTGTTGTCATAATAGAGGTGCAGCATGTAGCCGTGGTAAGTCTTCGGATTGCGCTGCGCCGCCTCCTCCGGCGTGGGCGGAGGCAGGGTGTAAACGATATCGACGATCTCCATGTCCGTGCCCAGCCAGTTCACCGGCTGCGTCTGCCAGGTCTCGATGAGTTCGGTGGTGTTATCGAGCTGCGTGCTGCCGTTGTGGCGGTAGTAAAAGAAGGCTTTCAGGTCGATGGCGTTCGGGTCGATGGACTTGCTGCCATTGCGCTGAATGGGCACGCGGAGCAGGAAACGCTCCCCACCTTCCTTCACCGAGAAGTCACGCTTGATCTCGCAGGCCCCGAGGCGCAGGCGCTTTTCTGATTCGCTCGCTGGTGGCGATCCGATGGAGGGTGCGGCCACGGTGTCCGCCCCCGGCACATTGCCGAGGCGGCGCAGCGCCAGATCAAAGAACTGCCCGGCCTTCGCTGCGCCCTGGAGCTGGATGCCGCGCCACATATCGACCGCTTTGTTGTTCAGGCCCATCTGCTCGTAAACTTCCGCCGTCTCCGCCATCACGGCCGGGTGATTTGGCGAGACCAAATCGGCCTGCTGGAGGGATTGCAGCGCCTCCTGGGTATTGCCCGCCGTGCGCAGGTCTTTGGCGGCGGCCAGCAGACCATTCACATCACGACGCGGATCGACGGCGCTGCTGTTGTAGGGGATGCTTTGCGTGCCATCGAGGCCTTTCGGGAGATCCTTCGGCATTGGCCGACCAGCACCCGGCAGCTCCGGCGCTGTCTCGGTGGGAGTGGTGGCAGGAACCTGTGAGAAATCGGGAATCGGCGGCGGTTTCATGCCACTGCCGGGGAGGGCAGGAGGCGGCTCACTGGTGGCGAGGCTGGGAACCGGCGGCGCTTTGCCAAAGGTGCCCATCGGCGGTGGCGCATTCGGTGAGACCGGCGGCGGGGCGAGGATGGGCACGGCGGGAGCCACTGGCGGTGGCGTGTTGAACTGTCCCGGCTCCGGCACCGGCTTCCGTGTGCCGGTGGAGGCTAGTCCGGGCAGTGGCGGCACATCACGAGCACTCGCGGCAGCCATTTCCGATTCGCTCGGGCTTTTCGCGGCCAGTAGCCAGATCAGCAGACCGAGCTGGGAAACGGCCAGCAGGCCGAGCGAACCCCAGGCAAGCGCTGAGGAACGCTCACGATTGTGAGTGAGAATGGAGGAAGGGGGAGTCACGAGGGTTTTTTACCGGAAAAGGAGCGGCATCGTATGGGTTTGCCGGAGATGTGTCAATGGTGCTGCCGGGCTTCGTGAGGCACCTTTGGTTGCCTTTTCGCTTTCACGCATCACTCGTCACTCGCTCATGGCTTCCTCCGCACCCGTCTCCCACCTCTCCCCCGCCCAAATGGCGGTGGCGTTGAGCCAGCGGGAGGGCTTTGTGTGGATGGATTCGTCCCTGCCACAACCTGGAGCGGTGAGCGTGCTCACGGCGGAGCCCATCGAGGTGCTGCGCGGCCACATTGAGCGGGATTGGAAACTCGTCCGCGCCGCCCTGAGCCTGCCGCGAGCCACGCGGGGCGGCCTCTACGGCTGGGTGGGCTATGACGGGCAATTCGTGCTCGGGGTGTATCCGCACGGCATGACCTATGAGCACGATACGGGTCGCTGGTCCGCCTTCGGCGATTTTAAGACTCCTGATTCGGGATTTCTGATGCCTGATTCGCCGCCGCCCTTGGATTTTCGACCGTTGGTGAGCAAAAACGACTTCACCCACATGGTCCGCCAAGCTCAGGACTACATCGCGGCGGGCGATATCTACCAAGTGAACCTCTCCTACCCCTGGTCCGCCACCTGGCCGGAAAAGGCGGATGCGCTGGGTTTGTATCTGAAACTCCGCGAGGTCTCGCCCGCACCTCACGCGGCCTTTTTGCGGCTCGATGGCACCGCCGTGCTCTCCGCCTCGATGGAGACCTTTTTGAAGCTCGACGGCCAGCAGATCACCACGCGACCGATCAAGGGCACGCGGCCTCGTTTCATCACCGATGTGCAGCGGGATGTGGCCGCTCAGAACGAGCTGCGGGCCTCCGAAAAAGAAAAAGCCGAGCTGCTCATGATCACCGATCTCGAACGCAACGACCTCGGCCAGGTGTGCGAATTCGGCAGCGTGCAGGTGCCGGAGCTGTGGCGCGTGGAGAGCTTTGCGCAGGTCTTTCACCTCGTCTCGACTGTCACCGGCCGCTTGCGGGCGCACATCGACCATGCAGGAGCCTTTCGCGCCTGTTTTCCCGGCGGCAGCATCACCGGTGCGCCGAAAAAACGGGCCAGCGAAATCATCGCCGAGCTCGAAAAGCATCCGCGCGGCATTTACACCGGCGCCATCGGCTGGTTCGGCTTTGATGGCCGCAGCCAGTGGAACATCGCCATCCGCACCGCCATCCAAAAAGGCCCCGAAATCCGCTTCCACACCGGCTGCGGCATCGTCGCCGATTCCATCCCCGAGCTGGAGCACGAGGAAAGCCTGCACAAGGCGGCGGGCATTCTCAAAGCGGCAGCGCAGAGGGTGTAGGGCGAAGCATCACTTCATCAACTCTCACTTCCCATTCTCCAGCCGCTCGGAGGAGGCGCATGAAACTACTCGTGTTCACCCGATGGAAGCCGATGTGGAATGGGCGTGATCATCACATCAAAGGGCAGCGGCAGGCCGGATTCGGTCAGGAGCACGTTGGCAGGATGAATGTCCCATACATCGAAGCCATCTTTGCGGACGGATAGCGACTCCGCATAGCAAAGGCCGCGCCAGGGCAGGATTTCGAAGCCTGATTCAACGAAGGCATGCTCCAGTTCGGCCAACGTGGCTTTTTGACCTTCGACATGCGGTTGAGTGGTGACGATGGACCAGTCGTGCGGCCCTGGACGCCAGAGGCCGATGAGTCTAACCTCATCGCCAAACAACTCGTTCTGCCAGAGCATGCGTTCCAGATAGTCGAGTGGGAGGGCGTTGTGCAGCCAAGGCTTTCCAGATAGTCGAGTGGGAGGGCGTTGTGCAGCCAAGGCTTTCCATCGGTCCAACTGACGGTGTAGCCAGCCAGATTGGGCTTGGTGTACTTCCACCAAAGACCGGTCGTGGCATCGTAGCGCACATCATGCTCGCGCCCTCCGTCACGCTCCGGCGGCGGAAAGCCAGCCGAGAGAATCAAGCCGCGTGTTTCGGCCCAGACGCGGAGGGCTGCCCATTCTTTTTCGGGGCGCTCGAAGTCGTCCGCCCCATGAGATGATCCATCTGAGCGTAGGCACGCTCGGAGGTGACTCGCGGCATCTCGGAGCGAATCTGGCGGAGCTTGGCGGAGAGTTGTTGGAAGCTCATTTTCGATGTGGAATGATCCTGCTTCGTGCTCGACTGGCAAACAGTTTCTGGTGTGGCGAACACAGGACGAAGAGCGTGGAGCAGGAGGCACCTGGAAGGAGAGTATCTAATCCAGTGGAGACCGTAGAAGGCTGCGGAAAGCAGATTTCAGGGCTACGGCAGGACCTACTCTCGCCAGCCCTCTGTTTGCAAAGAAATGGGCTGCATCAGTGTTGCCCAGTTTTTGGTTGATGCGTGCGAGGGCCAGATCTCGACGCACTTCAGTGGAGCATGGCGGAAACAGATCCATATAGTCGACTTCTGCGGTGGCAGTTGTCACTCGTGTGAAATCAGCCGGGAACTCCGAGAATCTCGCGAAGTAGGGCTTTCCTTGTTCTCGGTAGAGATTGAGGACGGAGACTACTGATTGGCTGGATTCATCTCCATTAGGCCCGCATGGCCACCAGAAATCATTCTGCCCCTGTGGGGCTAGTCGGCGACGAAACTCGCATTCTGGCTCTGTAATGCTTTGTGGATCGCCAAGGGCACTAATTCCGGCCACAGGCAGAAACAGCAGGTGAATTCCCAAGCAAACACAGAACTGACTTTCATCGCGGGAGCTTTGAAGATTTACGACCTGAGCCACCTCTCCAACAACTCTTCTAAAGGTTAAGCCCGACTGTTTAAAGCCATCAGCTTCGAGTTCGGGTGCCAAGGTTGTCTTCACTCGAGCTTGGAAAAGTTGTTTCTGGTTCATGTGGAAGCCTTTGAATACATCGACGGCACTTTGCCAGCGATTCTGTATCTGTCCTTTGCTTCACTTCCCCTTCTCCAGCCGCTTCCTCCACCTTGGCAGCTCCTTGCCGAGGAGTTCGGCGGGGCGGGTGCTGAAGAAGTCGTAGGCGACTTTGTTTTTGGCGGCCATTTCTTGGAAGGTGTGATAGACGATGCCGTCCTGGGCACCGGCGAAGATGGGTTTGGCGGTTTGGAGGTCGTAGAAGCGGGCCCAGAGCACGTCGGTGGAGTCGGGGTCGGCGATGTAGTCGGTCTTGCCCTTGTCGTTCTTGGTTTTGCGCAGGCCGGTGAGGCGGTGGGCGTCGAACCACTTCAGCGCGGACTCGATGATGGCGACGACCTCGGGCGTGGTGGGGCCGCTGCGCATGAGGAACTTCACGAGGTTCGCGGATTCGCCGCCGCTGAGTGAGGGCGGCTCTTTGGCGCGCGCTTTGACGGGCTCGAGCGTGAGTGGATGATGCTGCGCACACCAGACGGTGGGCTGGTCGTCGATGCGGACCTGCATGGCGGCGATGTTGGCGATGCCTTTGTCGAACGCGGCCTGCGCCCGTTGCTTCAACGCGGCATCGGCGAAGGCGAAGTGGTTGTCGCCCTCGGCAAGGTCGTGGAGGACCTCCAGGATGTGCATCATGGCGTCGTCATTGAGCGTGATGGCCTCGTGGTAGCCGCGCTCGACGGGGTAGTTCTGCGGCCAGCCGCCGTTCGGATACTGCGCGGCGAAAACGTAGTCGAGGCCCTTCATGAGTGCGGCCTTCACGTCGTCGCGTTTCGTGGCGGTAAAGACACCGGCGAGGAACTTGATCTGCTCGGTTGTGGTGCGGTTGTCAAAGGTGCCGCAGTAGTGCCAGGCGTCGCCTTTTTGCGCGGTCCAATGCGTACCGGGTTGGCGCGGGCCTTTCGTGTAATCGACGGCCTTTGACCAGCCGCCAGTGGGTGTCTGGTAGCTGATGACGATCTCGGCGAGCTTTTGGTTCTCCGCGCTCGCGAACCACTCCGCAGGCGTGTCGCTATCGAACTCAAACTCGGCGCGATTGCCCGGCGCGGGCTTCGCTTCGGCCTTGGTGTGTTCGGCATCGAGGATGCGGTGCTCATTGGAGGCGAAGGCTCGCGATTGGTCGATGTAGGCGGTCCATTCGCTGCGCTGGGCTTCGAGAAGCTTCGCGAGCAGCTCGTCGGTGAGCATCGTGAAGGGCTTTTCGGCGGCGAAAAGGACCCAAGGGACAAGAAGGACGGAAAGGACGAGTGAGGAGCGCATGGTTATTTGATCTTCCAGATTTTGACGTCGTCGATCCAAACGGTGTTTGGGATCAGAAAGCTGAACCAACGCTTCATTGGATGCGCGAAACCTTCGGAGTGGTGTTGGGCGACGAGTTTGCCATCCAGCGTGAGGCGCATTTCATCGCCGACGGTAACCAAGATAAGCTCATGCCACTCGGTATCGGCTTTGAAGGGCACGTTGATGCTTTTCGTTTTGAGCAGCACATCGAGGTCGGCGGGGATCTTTTCTTTCTTCGCCACGGCCTCGTCGCGGCGGCGACGGTTTTCGAGGTTCATGATGCCCGTTTTGTGATCGACGAGCGTCACGCTGCTCGGGCTGAGGATGCCGTAGCAAAGGTGGCCGGCATGCACGCCCTTCGTCTCGCGATCGACAAAGCCGAGTTGCAAGCTCTCGCCCTTGCTGAGTCCCGGGAAACGAAAGCGCACCACCGCGCCGCCATCGGTGAAACCCGCCTCGTGATGGATGTGCGCGGAGTGTTTCGCCGCTTCCGAGGCACTCGCGACCTTCAGAATGCCGTCGTCGAGGTCAGCCATCTTGACCTTCGGCACACGATCGGCGGTGGCGCTGTTCCAACCGTTGCCGATGGCTTTGGCGAGGTTGCCATCTTCCTCACGCTCGAAGGCCTCGTGGAAGATGAGCGTGGCGTTTTTCTCCAGCCAGTCGGTGGAGTCCTGGGCGTGCGATGAAACAGAAAGAAAAGCGAGGAAGAGGAGGGAGCGCATGGGAAGGAAACGGAGATAAACTCGAAAAATCACACCGTCTCGCCCGGCATGTAGGTGGGCATCAGGCGCATGCCGCTGACGGAGGAAGTGCCGTTCTCAGCGAGCTGGCGCACAGCCTGCACGATGCGGCTGGCGAACTGTTTCGGCTCGATGCCATAGCGGCAGACGGAGGGGCTGGTGCTGTCGAGCGTAGGATCGTTGTCACGCGAGAGCACAGCCACATCCTGCGGGATGCGTTTGCCGCGCCTCATAAGGTGCATGAGCGTGGTGATGACAAACGGCGGACGAGCCACAAAGTAGGCGGTGGGAGCGTCCGAGCCGCGCATGACCTCATCAAGCAGGCGGCAAAGATGCGACGTGGTGCCGTCGTGTCGCAAAATGCGAAGCTGCGTGCCCGGCAGGCTGCGCAGCGCCTCGTTGAGGCCCTCCTCGCTGGCGATGTCGCCACCATACTGACCTTTCGGCACGACGAAGGCGATGCGGCGGTGGCCTTTGCGCCAGAGCATCGTGCCGGCGTGATGGCAGGCGGCATGGAAATCCGTGTCGAGCGAGGGAAGCGTGAGCCCCTTCGCGGCGGAGCCCATCAAAAAGCATGGCAGCCGCTGCTCCACCAGCCAGCGCTGCATGGGCACCTGGGCGCTCAGGACGAGCCACGCCGTGTAAGGATGATCCGCGAAGAATTTCTCCAGTGCCCGGGCTGGCGAGGGCGTGTAGCACGCGGGCTGCACATGGATGCGCACCTCGAATCCGGCGGCGGTGAGCTTGCTGCGCAGCATGTCCATCACATAGGCCACATGCGCTGGCATGCCGAGAAACGAAGCGGAGCTGAGCACGCCGATCATCTTTGGCCCGGCGGTCTTGCGAGGCGGTTTGGTCGTCTGCTTGATCTTACGGCGCTGGCGTCCGCTGACCTCCAGCCAGCCCTCGCGTTGCAGATCCTCCAGCGCGGCACGCAGCGTGCGGCGGCTCACTTGCAGCTCCTCGCACAGCTCGCGTTCGCCAGGGAGAAAGTCCTGCCAGTGGCCGCTTTGCAAACCCTCGCGCAAGCTGTCCACGGTCTGCGCCACGAGCGATTGACGCTGCGGCAGTTTCGGTGCGGTGGAGGTGGGTTTCTTCATGTGGTGCCCCGGTGGAACCACGAGTAAACGCTCGTTTCCGCAAGGCTCGCAATCAGAATCCGCGCCATCATGAGCCAGACAGCCTTCTCTCTCCAAAACCGCGACATCTGGGTCATCGGCGGCGCGGGTTATCTCGGCCAGGAAGTGGTCAAAATGCTCACGCAGCTCGGCGCGACCGTTTTGTGCGCGGATCTACCCGGCAAGGCTCAAAGCGGTCCTCAAGTCACCGCTGCGGATCTCGATGCGGCGGACATCCCGGCGCTCGAATCCTTCATCGCCGATCAAATCGCCGCTCGTGGCGTGCCGCATGGCCTCGTCGTCATGACCTATGCCTCCACGGCGAAGAAGTTCGACGACCTCACCGCCGCAGATTTCGATCACGCGAACCACGGCAACCTCACCGCCACCTTCACGCTCGCCCGTGCCATCGGGAACGCCATGGCGGAGCGTGGCAGCGGCAGCCTCGTGCTCTTTTCCAGCATGTATGGCAGCGTCTCGCCTGATCCGCACATCTACGAGAAGCCGATGAATCCGAACCCGGTCGAATACGGCGTGGGTAAGGCAGGCATCCAGCAGCTCGCTCGTTATCTCGCCGTGCATTACGGACCGCGAGGTGTGCGCTGCAATGCCATCAGCCCAGGTCCTTTCCCGAATCCAAACATCCAGCGTGACCAGCCCGCCTTTATCGAGCGCTTGAGCCAAAAGGTGCCGTTGGGCCGCGTCGGCCAGTCGCCCGAGATCGCAGGAGCCGTCGCTTTTCTCGTCAGCGATGCCGCCACCTTCATCACCGGACAAAATCTGGCCGTTGATGGCGGCTGGACCATCTGTTGAACCACCCTTGTCCCATGAAGCTCCTCGCCTTTCTCCTTCTCGCCCTCTCGCTGCATGCGGAAAGCCTCGTCACGCTCAACGTCGAGCCGACGAAGGAGTTTCCCCGCAACTCGGAGGGCTCGTTTGCCACGCTTTCATCAGGTCGCATCCTCTTCATCTACTCGCAGTTCTACGGCGGGAATGGCGATGAGAGTCCCGCCCGCCTGGTGCGCATTCATTCGGATGATCAGGGCCGCACCTGGAGCGCTCCGGTCACCGTCGTGGAAAACACGGCGGGCAACAATGTGATGAGCGTTTCGCTGCTGCGCCTCGCCAGCGGCAAGCTCGCCATGTTTTACTGCCTGAAGAACAGTTGGATCGACTGCCGGCCTCACATCCGCCTTTCCACCGATGACGGCGAAAGCTGGACGGAGCCCAAATTGATCCAGCAGGCACCGGGATACTTCGTGCTGAACAACGACCGAGTCATTCAGACCTCCAAAGGCCGCCTCATTGTGCCGCTCGCCTTTCATCGCTCCCGAGGCACCGATTCGCACACGAGCAAGTCGTGGGACTCGCGGGCCATCGCGACGTGGCTCTACTCGGATGATGAAGGCACCACCTGGACAGAATCAGCCAGTTGGTGGGCCATGCCGGTGCCAAGCGGCAGCGGCCTGCAAGAGCCCGGCGTCGTCGAACTGGCGGATGGATCGCTGTTCTCATGGTGCCGCACGGATCAGGGCTCGCAGTTTGGCTTTCGCTCCACGAACGCGGGCAAAACCTTCACACCACCCGAGCCCACGGAGATGAAATCTCCCAACGGTCCCGCCAGCATCAAGCGACTGCCCGGTAGCAACGACCTCCTCGCCATCTACAACGATCACTCCGGCATGTTTCCCTTTCCGCCGAAGAAGCGCAATCCCTTCGTCGCTGCCCTTTCCACTGACGGCGGCAAAACCTGGCCGCAGCGCAAGCTCATCGAAAGCGATCCCGACGGCCTTTATCACTACACCGCCATTCACTTCATCGACGATGCCATGCTCCTCGCCTACTGCGCGGGCGACAGCAAGGTCGGCGCTCTCAATCGCCTCCGCATCCGCCGCATCACGCTCGACTGGCTGAAGCAGCCCTGAAGCCATGACTCGTCACCTTTTCATCACCGCCCTGCTGCTTGCAGCGTCCGCTGCACTCCATGCCAGCGAACCGTGTGAAATCATCGACCGCACTTTGGTCTTCAAACACACGAGCACCGATCCGAAGGACCCGGCGAACCACTCGGGCTATAATCTCGGGCCGAGCATCGCGCTGCTGCCAGATGGCCGGTTGATGGCCGCGTGGTTTTCGTCGCCATCAGAAGGGGCGGAGTCGCAACGCATCGTGCAGGCGTTTTCATCGGATCAAGGCCGCACCTGGGGCGAGGTGACCGTCTTGCAGGACATCGCGGGCAGGGCTGACTTCGATCCCGCACTCTTCGTCGCTGGGAAAGAGACGTTCTTGTTCTTCTCCTGCTTCGATCCGCAGATCGACATCTACTTCCGCCGCAGCAGCGACTCAGCCCAGACATGGACAGCACCGGTGAAGCTCCACCAGCCGAACCACACCACACGCTCCAATGGCATTGCGTTGTCCACCGGCGAGCTTCTCGTGCCGTTGCACACACGCGGCACAAAGGCCGGTGGCGTGATGAAATCACGCGATGGTGGCCAGACGTGGACACGCTTCGGTGCAGTGGCCAATCCCGAAGGCCAGGGCGGCGAACCGACCATCGCGGAGACGAAGTCCGGCAAGATCCACATGATCCTGCGCACGAAGGACGGCCAGCTCTGGCGCTCCATCAGCACCGACAAAGGCGAGACATGGAGCGCGCCTGAAAAGACCGGCCTCACCGGCACCTCGAGTGCCTCGCACCTGCTTTGCACTCGCGATGGCACACTCGTCCTCACTTACAACCCCGGCCCCACGCCGCTGCGCTTTCCACTGCACATTCGCACCTCTCGCGACGAAGGCCTCACCTGGAGCGAGCCCACACTCCTCGCCGATCGCCCCACGAAAGTCAGCGGCTGGTCCACCTGCTATCCCACCCTGACCGAACTCCCCGGCGGCACACTCGCCGCCATCTGGGCCCAGATCAAAAGCTCCCCCGGCGAACTGTATGGTGACATTCACTCGGCGCGTATCGTCTTGAAGAAATAACCATTCCTCATGAGCCATCCATTCTCACTCTTCATCGCCGCCGCTGGGCCGAAGCACCCATGAAGCCATGAATCGCCGCCATCTTCTCGCCAGCGCCGCAGGCGCTTTCGCCTCGACATGGCTGCCTGCTTCAGCAGCCAACGCCAAACCGAAGACGGTCTGGGGCATCGCCGAGCTTTGGCAGTGGTTGTATGAGAAGCAGCAAACAAGCGGTCACGACTCGGCGGACTGCCTGCAAGCTCATCTCGATCACGGCATCCGCCATGTCATGTGGGCGCTCGGGCGCAGCACGCTCGACTACCACAGCGCACTGCCCACCTCGACGATGTATGCGGGCGATACACGACCCGAGACAAAGGTGATCGGCGATTCATTCCGCCACGAATGCTCGCTGCGTGCCGCTTTGGCCTTCGCCGAGAAAAACGACATGGTCATCTACGGTCGGCTGGGCATGAACCGTCACTACGGCGACGCACTCGGCGGCGGTTTGCGCTCCAAATACATCGCTGCGCATCCCGAGTGGATGGAGCGGCATCGCGGTGGTCAGGTGGATGGCACCAAGGTCAGTTTTGCCATTCCCGAGTATCGCGCCGAGCGCATTGCGGTGCTGCTGGAGGTCGCGCAGATCGGTGCGCATGGCTTGTGCCTCGACTTCTGCCGCCAGCCACCCATCGCCCGCTATCATCCGCAGCTGCTCGATCCGTGGCTGAAGGAAGGTCACGCCGATCCACGGCAGATGCGTGTCGGCTCGCCCGAGTTCCTCGCGTGGGCGCAGCATCGCGCTGATTTCGTAAATCTCTTCATGCGCGACCTCCGCGCCCAGCTCCGCGAGTTGGAAAAAACCACGAAGCGCAAGGTGCCCGTGCTGGTCCGCATCCCCGAGGCCGCGCTCGACCTGAACTTGATGGAAGGCCTCGATCTCCGCACCTGGCTCAAAGAGGGTTGGGTGGATGAAATCGCCCTCAATCCGCTGTGGATCTGGGACTTCGATTATCCCGACACCGCCCGGCCCTATGTCGAACTTGCCCGCGTCCATGGCGTCAAGATTCATGGCGGAGCCAACACCGTCACCGGCAAAGGCGTCACGGCGAACGCACGCGGCTTTCTCGAAAGGATCGCCCGAAACTACGACGAGGGCGTGGATGGCATCGCCCTCTTCCAGACTGACGCGGCGGTTCTCGATCCTGCGCTCAAAGCCTTGCTTGGCCCCTTGTTCCTGCATCTCGCCGATGCCAGCGCCGTCTCCGAACAGCTCGCCACCGCACGAAATAAACAGCCGCAGATGAGCGATGGCGAGCGCCACTTTGGCCTCGATAATCACAGCCTGCTTCCCCAACTCGGCAGAGCGCCACGCCTCGGTCTCGATACACTTTAAACTCCATCCCCTTCATCCCCATGAGACGCTCCAAAGTCCTCGCCAAGCTCCGCGCTGGCAAAGTCGCCCGCATCTGCTGCACCGGCTCGCCCATCGCCTTTTTCCCGGCCATGGCCGCCCACTTTCACTACGATGGCATCTGGCTCGATGGCGAACACCGCGCCTGGGAGGCCCGTGAAATCGAAACCATGCTCGGCCGTCATCACGCCGCCGACATCGACTGCATGTGGCGTCCGCCCACGAAGGAAAAAAACGGCCTCTACCGCCTCCTCGAAGATGGTGCAGCCGGCCTCATGATCCCGCATGTTGCCACTGCCGATGAAGCCCGCGCTCTGGTGCAGGCCATCAAATTCCCCCCGCTCGGTGATCGCGGCTTCTGCGGTGGCGGACGCGATGCCGATTACTGGATCGGCAAGCCCGATGACTACACCAACGCCGCCAATCGCGAGACTTTCCTCACCGTCCAAATCGAAACGCCGCAGGCTCTCGCCAACGCCGAAGCCATCGCCGCCGTCCCCGGCGTGGACATCCTCTTCCTCGGCCCTGGCGACATGTCACTGCGCCTTGGCTGCACCCCAGGCGTGAATGATCCCGTCATGATGGACGTGCAGCAGCAAATTGCCGCCGCTTGCCAAAAACACGGCAAAGCCTGGGGCCGCCCCGTCGGCACCGCCGCCGATGCCAAAACGCTCATTGACCTTGGTGCTCAATTCATCGTTCTCGGCAGCGAGTTCGGTGCCGTCCACTCGCACCTTTCCGCCTGCGCGGCCGACTTCGATTCTGTTCTTTCTTAGGCGGTGTTTCTCACGCCTATCACGCTGCACTTGCCAAAGTGTTTGCCCCTCTGCGGCAAAAAACGAGTGTGAAGATGCTGGCTAACCCCAATGCCGTTCAGCAATCCTGAAACGGCCTTCAACCTCGCCCCTCACCTAACCTCTCCCCCGAAGTTCACGGGATGAAGAAACGCGCTTCTTGAGGGGGGAGAGGGACCTGAATCTCCGCGTCAGCGTCTGTCTCCCTCTCCCCGGCGAAAAACGTGTCTGAACGAAACAGCCTGTTCCGGGGAGAGGGCTGGGGTGAGGGGCCAGCTTTGTTTTCCTCCCCACCCGGATTGCTTAAAGGCATTGTGGCTAACCCACTTCGCCCTACTTCTTCCGCTCCATCGCCACCGCGGCGAGAATGACGAGGCCGAGGACGATGTTCTGCGTGTTGCTCTCCACGTTGGTGAGGTTCATGCCGTTTTGAATCACGGCGATGATGAAGGCCCCGATGAGCGTGCCGGGCATCGTGCCTCGACCGCCGCTGAGGCTGGTGCCGCCCACCACGGCGGCGGCGATGGCATATAGCTCGTATTTAGCCCCGAACGTGCCCGAACCACTCTTGAGCTGCGAGGCCATGACCACGCCGCCGAGACCTGCGAGCAGTCCGCAAAGCGCATACGCCATCACCGTGACACGCTTCACCGGCACACCCGAAACCAGCGCGGCCTCCGCATTGCCGCCTACGGCATACAAATGCCTGCCGAAAGCGGTTTGCGTCATCATCACATGCGCGGCGGCATAGAGCAGCAGCATGAGCACGACGGCATTCGGCACGTTCATGAGGTCCGCGCCGCGTCCCAGCCAAATAAAACTCTCCGGCACCTGATAGACGCTCTGATTGTCCGCCAGTCGATAGGCCAAGCCGCTGCCCACGAGCATCATCGCTAGCGTGACAATGAAGGGCGGCATGCGCAGCCGCGTGATGATGCCACCGGTGAGCAATCCCGAGACAAAGCAGACCGCCATGCCGCAAAGGGAAGCCATCACCATCTGCGCCGGGCCTGCTTTCTCGGAGCCGCCATAGTATTCCTGAATCAGCAGCGTCGTCACGACCGCCGAAAGCGCCAGCAAGCTGCCCACGCTCAAGTCTATGCCGCCGGCGATGATCACCAAGGTCATGCCGATGGCCAGAATGGCGATCACGGCGATCTGGCTGGCGATGTTGAGCAAATTGTCCCGCGTCAAAAATACCGGCCAAGTGCGGCTGGAGGGCTTCAAAAGGGTGACGTCCTTCAAATCGCTGAAAACAAGCCATTCCGCCGTCACCTGCGTGCCGATGATCACATCGAGGCCTGTCGCCGACACACGATCGAGAGCCTTCCGCGCATCGCGAGGCTCGCCGGTGACGACTTCGATGGCTCGCGAGCCGAGTTCCGCCTTCAATGCCTCCGCGAAGGCCTTGTCCTCCGCCACACCGCGCACGGCGACCATCACCTTCGCGTCCTTGGCGATGCTCGAAACGAGATCATGCGCCGCCGCGGCATCCTGCGGGAATTCCTCGCGCCGCGTCATGACGCTGAAAAACACCGCCAGCACCAGCAGTGCCGCGAGGCGTGAGAGCTGTTCCTTCCAAAATTTCATTTCAGCTCGGGATCGGCCGCGCCATCGGCTTGGCGATACAACTTCGTCGGGATGAGCATCTGCGGCGGCAGGTCATCGCCCTTCGAGTAGCGCAGGAAGGCCTTCACCACCTCCACGCCCATCTGATCGGGGAACTGGATCGGATCGGCGTAGATCTTGCCGTCCTTGATGGCCTGCTTGCCCTCCGGTTGCCCATCAAAGCCGATGATGACCACCTTGTCCGCCTTCCCAGCCTTTTCGAGCGCTCCACGAGCCCCGAGTGCGGAGGGATCATTGATCGCGAAAAGGCCCACGAGATCTGGAAAGGCCTGCAGCATGTCCTCGGCGACCTTGTAGCCCTTATCCTTCGCGCCGCCGCCATCCAGCTCACTCACGATTTCGATCTTCGCAGCACTCGCGGAGGCGTTGTGCGCCTCGATGACCTCCTTGAAGCCTTTCACACGCAGGATGCAGGACTCCACCTGCTTCAAATCGAGCACGCCGATTTTCCCACCGCGCCCTGCGAGCGCCTCGATCATGGCTTTGCCTGCCTCTTTGCCACCGCCGAAGTTGTCCGTGGCCACCTGCGTCACGATCTGCACGCCGGGTTCGTTGCACGGCACGTCCACCGTGAAGACCGGAATGCCCGCCGCATTCGCCTCCTGGATCACCGGCACGATGCCCTTCGAATCACACGGGCTCAGCACAATGGCCGCCACCTTCTTCACGATGAAATCCTTCACCTGGTTGCTCTGCCGCCCCACATCCTGATCCGCGCTCAACACCACCGCCTCGTAGCCACTCTTCGCCGCTTCCACCGTGAGGCTGTCGCCAATGACTTTGAAGAACGGATTCTGCAACGTGAGCAGCGACACGCCGATCGTTCCCTTCGCGGCAAACAGCGGCTGGGTGAGCAAGACAGAGACGATGAGGCAGACGACGAATTTCATGCGGGCGTGAGTCTGCAATGGAACGCAGGCCGGAGGCAATCCTATTCTTGATTCCAACAGCCGGGCTGTCACCTTGCTGCATGCCATTAACTGCCGTTCTCACTCCGGCCGAAGAAGGTGGATTCACCGCCTACAACCCCGAAACCGGAACCACCACCCAGGGTGAAACCGTGGACGAGGCGGTCGCCAACCTTCGCGAGGCCACGGAACTCTTCTTGGAGGAGTTTCCAATTCGCTGAAACCTCAGATTTTAAGGTCAGCCACGGCTGTGAATTGAGGCCCGGACTTCTGCTCAGAGTTAGCTAGGTGTCTCTGTGCTTTGATAGCGAGTCAGTTTGTTCTCGAGCATCTTTCCGAGTTTGGCTGCCTCTTGCTCTCCCACCGCCTGCTGAAGCAGTTCCTGCCAAAGCTCGGCAGCGAGCAAGAATTTCTCCTCGATGCTCATTGCCAGAATCTGAGGGACGGTTTCGACGATCATGATGAAGATGGTTTGTGTTCTGGCACCAAGTCAGAGTCAGCCGATCTGGGGTATAACTCCTTCAACAGGCATGAGGGGACATGCCCCATTTGCAGATACCGTTCTATCCCACATCAGCCTCAGCGCCTCGGCCAGAAGCTGGACGTCGCCACGGGCATCGTGTCGCTGAAACTTGCTCGGATTGATTTGCAGGCGGCTAGCAATGGTGTCGAGATCATGGCCTCCACGTCCACCCCAAATTTGTTTCGAGAATCCGCGTGAATCGATACAGCCCGCCTGGCGAGTGGCGATACCATGCCTGGCACAACTTTCGCGAACGAACGGCATGTCGAATCTTGGGCCACAGTGGGCCACCAGAGTCGTATCCTCGCCTATGTAGCGGGAGAAGCTTAGCAGAGCCTCCTCAGGAGGCGGGGCGGACCGTACCTGCTCGTCGGTTATATTGGTGAGCCGGGTGATGTGCGCGGGAATCCGCTTCTGAGTCTGCACAAAAGTAGAAAACAGCTCGGCCTGCTCCCATGTGCCCAAATTCAGCTTCATCGCCGCTATCTGTATGATGCTATCGCGTGAAGGCGACAGCCCAGTCGTTTCTAGGTCGAAAATGACGAGTTTCATGAGGCGTTTAGCGTTAACCAATTACTTGTGGCACAATGGATATGCCGAGTGCCAACCTTGTCTCTGTTTTGAGTTTTGAAATGGAACTCCAGATCCAATCAACCAACTCCACCCCATCTATCACTGTTATTCCTTTATCTTGCGCTGCTTCTTTGGTGCTCTCCAAGACCTCACCGCTCGTTATAAGCACAAGAGCGTGATCTTTGAATAGTTCAGCCTGTTCGGTGCGCGAGATTTCGTTCAGCTGTGTTAGTGCCCAATCTGATGTTGTCCCAGTATGATGTTTAACTTGCACCAGATACGCCTGGCCACCCGCAGGGCCTAACCGATCAGGCCTATAGGTGAGGATGTCTGCATCCGCTGACGATGAACGAAACATGTTTTTAGCAAGCCTGCGAGGTGATTCATAGCCATCACAAGCAAGCAACTCCTGGACGAGCATTTCGAGGCCATCTCCGCCAGTTCTTAATCCAGTTCTGCCTGAGCGAATGTTTGCCAGCAACTTTGCCTTCTGTGACAGCGCCAGATCGCCTTCTTTGGACGCTATTTCTTCTTTGTAATCGTGAATGTGTCCTCGGCACGCAGTCGTGTATAGCTTCTCCAACTCATCCTTGAAGGCAGCCAAGTCTGCAATGCTTGCTCTTATTCTCAAACGGCGTTCGAGTGCCTCCAGCAATCCTGCCCTTGGTATGGTTACCAAGCATCCTTTGGCATCCTTCGGGAATTCAACTTGTTGCTGATTCTTTGTATCTAGAGGTGCGTTTTCATCTCTGACCTCTTTTCCTTTCGCCATGCCAACCACGATGGCTGACGGCAGCGGCACTAGAATCAAATCGCCAGCCTTGATTCCTTTGAACATGCGAATCTGATTGGCGCGCCGGCCAATGAAGCTGCCGATCTTCTGGATGATTTGTTCTGCGTTTTCATGAGCTTGAAAGTTAAATTGATCCCAGCCGTGACCGACTACGCCTTTCTCAACCAAAGAATGCGGAGTGCGGACGAGATAATAGGAACGGAGGTCGGTAGTCATGGTGTTTGGATTCATGGCCGCCGTGTAATGCTGCTCAAACTCAATGCAAGGCTGCTAGTTGAGAAAGTGTTTCGACAAAAGGACAGGGGGCATCTTAAGGCTCAACATCGTCTAAAATGTGCATTTCGGTCCTTGAGCTAAGTTTTTGACAGCACCTCACCCTCGCACCATCTGCGCGGGTGCCTGCCACTGACCTCACTCTCGCCCTCGCCGCCGTGCCCGGATTGCCGGCGAAGGTGACGCGCACCCTGGTGAAGGAGGGCATCAGCACGATGGCGGATGTGGTGTGGCATTTGCCATCGCGGCATGAGGACCGGCGGAGGATGGAGGCGCTGGCGTTTCAGGCGGCGCTGACGCCTTCGTGCCATCATGTGATCGTCACGAAGTGTGCGAACAAGTTCTTCGGTCGCGGCAAGGGAACGTTCGAGGCTGTGGTGCAGCAGGCGGGCGGCTTGCTCGGCCAGCAGCTCACGCTGCGCTGGTGGAACATGCCGTGGCTGTCCAAATCGCTCGCCGAGGGCATGGAGCTGATCGTTTACGGCGTCATCAAGGACTTCAAAGGCCGCCTCTCCATCGTCCATCCCGAATACGAGATCATCAAAGGCGAAGACGACGAGTCCGCCACCATCCATACCGGCCGCATCACGCCGATCTACCGCCTGCGCGGCGGCATGACGCAGAAGGCGCTCCGCGTGGCCGCGTGGCATGTCCTCCAGCATCTGCCGCCCGATTTCATCGACGATCTGCTGCCCAAGCCGTCCGAGCAGGGCGAGTTCGCCGGCATGACGCGGGCGAAGGCGTTGCGCGAGGTGCATTTCGCCACCAGCAACGAGGTGCTGGCGGTGGCGAGACGCTACCTGGCTCTCGAAGAATTCTACGGCTACCAGCTCCGCGTGGCGCAACGACGCCGCCGCATGCTCGACGCGGGCGGAAGAGCGCAAAAAGGCACCGGCGAGCTTCTTCGCGACTTCTTCGCCGAGCTGCCCTTCCAGCTCACCGAAGCTCAAAAGCGCTGCTTAGATGAAATCCATCGCGACATGGCCTCGACCGCACCGATGAACCGCCTGCTGCACGGTGATGTGGGCAGCGGAAAAACCGTCGTGGCCTTCGCCGCGATGCTCCGCGCCATCGAAAGCGGTGCCCAGGCCGTGCTCATGGCTCCCACGCAGATCCTCGCCGAGCAACACGCCCGCACCGCCGCGAAATGGCTCGAACCCCTCGACCTCAGCGTCACCCTCCTCACCAGTCAATCCCGTCAGCAAGGTCAATCGAGTCAGTCCGACATCGTCATCGGCACCCACGCGCTTCTTTTCAACGACGAGCTGCTCTCCAACGCCGGCCTCATCGTCATCGACGAGCAGCACAAATTCGGCGTGGCGCAGCGGGCGAAGCTCATTCGCAAATCAGCCACGCCGGATGTGCTCGTGATGACCGCCACGCCCATTCCGCGCACCTTGACGCTCACCGTGTATGGCGACCTCGATGTCTCCACCATCGACCAGCGGCCACGCGATGGCGTGAAGATCATCACCAAGGTCCGCGCCCGCTCGAAGCAGGCCGAGGCGGCGAAATTCCTGCGCGATCAAATCGAAGAAGGCCGCCAGGGCTACATCGTGTATCCGCTCATCGAAGAATCCGAGAAGGTGGATGCCGGTGCGGCCGTCAAAGGCCATGCCGAATGGTCCAAACTGCTCGCCCCGCTCGAAGTGGGCCTCTTGCATGGCAAACTCAGCCCCGAAGAGAAGGAGCATGTCATGAAGCGCTTCCGCGATGGGAAGCTCGATGCCCTCGTCTCCACCACCGTGATCGAAGTCGGCATCGACGTGCCAAACGCCACCGTCATGTTCATCCACGATGCGGGCCGCTTTGGCCTGGCTCAGCTTCATCAGCTCCGTGGCCGCATCGGACGCGGGGCGCATACGAGCTACTGCGTGCTCTTCATCGACGACAATGACGAGGAGAACAAGATACGCCTCGCCATCATGGAGGAGACCAGCGACGGCTTTCAAATCGCCGAAGAAGACCTCAAGCGCCGCGGCCCCGGCGATGTGCTCGGCCATGCGCAAAGTGGCGAGGCTCCCCTGCTCTTCGGCGAGCTGCTGGCGGACACACGCCTCGTGCGCCTCGCCCGCCAACTGGCCGATAAAACCCTCGAAGACGATCCCACGCTCTCCCGCCCTGCCCTCGCCGCCTTCCGCGATGCCATCGCCACGCCGGAGAAGGCGCAGGCGATGATGCAATGAGTCACATCCACGAGCACCTGCTCGCTCGTAACCTTTCTCACATGGTTCTCGAAGTTCGTTCCCTCACCAAAGCCTACGCAGATCGCCCCATTCTACGCGGGGTGAGTTTTGAAATGGCCGCCGGCGAGCGGGCGGCGTTGCTGGGGCCTTCGGGCAGCGGGAAGACGACACTCCTCAACTGCATCGGCGGTGTGGATCGGGCGGACAGTGGAGAGGTGATCGTGGCGGGCGAGAAGCTGCAGGCGCTCGATGCCGATGGTCTGGCGCGGGTGCGGCGCATGAGGATCGGCACGGTGTTTCAGTTTTTCCATCTGCTGCCCACGCTGACGGCGGCGGAGAATGTGGAACTGCCACTGCAATTGATCGGCGTGCCTGCGGCGGAGCGTGAAAGTCGCGTGCGGAATCTGCTGGAGCGTGTGGGCGTGTCGCATCGGGCTACCGCCTTGCCGTCGGAACTTTCGGGAGGTGAGATGCAGCGCGTGGCGATTGCACGTGCGGTCATTCACCGGCCCGCGTTGCTGCTGGCAGATGAACCCACGGGGAATCTGGACTCGAACACGGGTGCTCAAGTGCTCGATCTGCTCGCCGAGATCGTGCGGGAGACGAACGCAGCCTTGTTGATGGTCACGCACAGTGAGGAGGCGGCAAAACGGTGCGGGCGGGTGCTGCGGATGAAGGATGGAGAGCTGATCGAAGGCGGCGGGACGCTCGCTTTTGCCGCAGAGGGGCAAAGGAGCAAAGAGGCAGAGGTTTTGAATCATCTAAAAAACTCTGCTCCTCAGCCCCTCTGCCCCTCTGCGGCGGACTCGTATGACCCCACGGCATCCGAAAGCAGATGAGCACCGTGCGCCTCATCCTCGAAAAGTGTGCGTTGCGGCATTGGCGGCTGGCGTGGCGGCAGCAGGTGATGCTGATGTTGATCCTGGCTCTAGGCTCTGGCGTGTATCTGGCGATGCGGCTGGCGAATCGTGCGGCGCTTTCAGGCTTTGAGCAGTTCACGAGCGGCATCACGCGGCAGGCGGATTTCACGATCACGGGCACGACGGGTTCGCTGAGTGAAAACTGGCTGCGTGAGATGCGGGATGCTTTGGCGGAGCGGCCGGTGCATTTGCTGCCGGTAATTGAGGAGACGGTAATGCCGTTTGAAGAAGGCAAAACAGTCGAAATTGGCTCCGGCGTGACGTGGAAGCTGGTGGGCACGGATTTCGTGAGTTTGCTGAATTTGCGCGGCGAGGCTCCGGCGGGTCTCAGCGGCGATGCGAAGGCGGCGGAAGGCGTTTTTGTGAGCGAGAAGCTTCGCAAGGCCGTGGGCGAAGAGCTTCGCGTGGTGATGCACGAGCAGGTGATTTCGCTGAAAGTAGGCGGTGTGGTCAAAGAGCAGCCGGGCGTGCCGACGCTGCCGGAAACGATGCTGCTGATGGATTTGCCCGCTGCGCAGAAGGTGATGAAGCGCGAGGGCAAGGTGGATCGCGTGGAGGTGTTGCTGACGCGTGGCGAGGCGTTTCCCGATTTGCGCGAAGAGACGAGCGAGGTGCTGAGCAAGCTGGCTAATCAGCGCTGGCAAGTGAGTGGCGCGGAGGATCGTCGGACGCTGGCAGGAACGATGACAGAGGCGTTTCGGCTGAACCTGACGATCCTGTCGCTGCTGGCTTTGTTTGTGGGCGGTTATCTGATTTTTCAGGCGCTGGATGGCGTGGTGATCCGGCGCCGCGAGGAGATTGGCGTGTTGAAATCGCTCGGCGTGACGGATGCGGTGATTCAGCGGGCGTTTTTGATCGAGGCGCTGCTGCTGGGTGTCATCGGTGGCGGCTTAGGTTTGCTGGTGGGCTGGCTCGGGGCGCAGGCAGCGGTGGGGGGTGTGAGCAAGACGGTGAATGCGTTGTATGGGGCCTCGAGCGTGCAAAGCGCGAACCTGTATCTCGGCGAAGCGTTGTTGAGCATGGGCATCGCCATCGTGACGAGTTTGATCGCGGCCTGGTGGCCGGCGCGTGAGGCGTCGCGAACGCCGCCGGTGCACATGCTGGGACGCAAAGCGGCCGTCTTTAGCGGCGGTGGATGGTGGCGGGCCGAGTGGTTGGGATGGGCGCTGATGGCCTTGGCGATTCTTTTGGCTCAACTCGGCGCCTGGAGGCTCAGCGGAGGCATGCGGGTGCCGCTGGCGGCTTATGCGGCGGCTCTGTGCTGGTTGCTGGGCACGAGTTTGGCGGCGGCGAAGCTGATGGCGGCTTTATCCTCCTCCTACTCTTACTCCTCCTCTTCCTCTCAGATGAGGTCTGGCGGCACCAAGAACCCGGGAGGAGGAGTAAGAGTAGGAGGAAGAGGAGGATGGCTGGATTCGGTGACGCTCCGACTCGGCCTGAGCCATCTGCGCCGACCCACGGTGCGGCATCGCTTCGCGGTGGCGGCGCTGGCGAGCGCGGTAGCGATGACGGCTGGCATGGCGATCATGGTGTCGAGCTTTGATGGCACGATGCGCGGCTGGATCGAGCGGAGCATGAAGGCCGATTTGTATGTCTCCAGCGCCGGCGCTCAAAGCGCGAGCAGCACGCATCAAATCAGCTCGACGACGATCGAGAGGCTGCGAGCCATGCCGAAGGTGACGGAGGTGGCCACGCTGCGTGCTCGTGGCATCACGCTGCGCGGAGCGCCGACGATGGTGCTCGGTGTGGATGGCCCCTTCACGCAGCGGCAGGATGCGTATGCGTGGGTGAAGGAGCCTGGAGTGGCGGAGTGGTGGAGAGATGGAGGGGCGATCATCAATGAGAGCTTTGCGGAGCGTTTTGAAGTGAAGGTGGGTGATGCGCTGGAACTACCCGGTGGGCATCGAGTGAGCATTCGGGGCATTCAGGCGGATTATGGGAATGAACGCGGCGCGGTGACAATCTCGGAGGAAACCTTTCGCCGATGGTTTGAAGGTGAGATGGCCTGGCGGGTGGCTTTGATGCTAAAACCGGGCGCGGATGCCGAGGCGGTGGCAAAACAGATCGCGGAGGCGCATCCGGGGCTTTCGGTGTTCACGAATGCGCATCTGCGTCGTGAGGCATTGCGCATCTTTCGCCAGACGTTTTCGGTGACCTATGCGCTGGAGGTGATCGGCGTGTTTGTGGCGGTGGCGGGGCTTGGGCTGGCGCTGGCGAGCTTGCTGTTGGAGCGTCGTGCGGATTTGAGCACGCTGCGTTCGCTGGGCATGACGGGTCGGCAAATCGCGGCGACGAGCGCCTGGGAAGGCGCGGGCGTGGCGATGGCTGGCGCGGTGATGGGTTTGATCTCCGGCGGCTGGCTGGGATGGCTCCTCATCTATCGCGTGAACAAGCAGTGCTTTGGCTGGACGCTGAGCTTTGCGATGCCGTGGGGGCAGATGATCGTGCTGTTGCTGGCTGTTGTGAGCGTTGGGGCACTCGTCTCGGCGATGGTGGGGAAGTGGGCGGCGAAAATGAAATGGGAGGAGAAGGAATGAACACAGATGGCATATCACGAACGCGGCAGCAGAGTAGCCATCTCGCTCCGCGAGATGAGCTTGGAACTCCGCACAAAGATGACGATGCCAAATTTGGGGAGGTATCCCTGCCTGCGCCAGCGCTCAGCTCATCTCGGCGGAGCGAGATGGCCACTTTGCTTCGCTGGTCATTTCCGCTCACCGACGTTCGAAAGCGCCGGAGGCCCGGCGCACTCCAAAACGCTCTCGCGCTGCTTGTCTGTTGTTTTGCTGTTTCAGCCCATGCCCAAACGACGCCGGATGGTTTTGCGATTCCGCAGAAGGGGTGGGTGTTTGAGTTTCCGAGGGATCATGGGAGCCATGAGGCGTTTCGCACGGAGTGGTGGTATCTCACGGGGCATCTCGATGGGGCGGATGGACGGCGGTTTGGTTTTCAGGTGACGTTTTTCCGTCAGGCGGGTCGCGAGGCGGCGAGCGGGAAGGTTTCGCATCTGCATCTGGCGCATGCGGCGCTGCTGGATGCGGCGAGCGGACGGTTTTTGCATGAGGAGAAGCTCAACCGCGAAGGCTGGGATGCGTTTTCCTCGGCGTCGACACTCGATGTGCGGAATGCGAACTGGTCGCTGAAGCTCGATGAAGGTTCACAACGCCTCACGGTGGCGGCGACGGTGAAGGCGGAGGCGGTTTTGAAGCTGGAGCTGGAAGCGGTGAAGCCGCTGGTGATCTTCGGTGAGGATGGCGTTTCGCGAAAAGGCACGAACGAAAGCGCGGCGAGCCATTACCTGACGTTTCCACGACTCAAGGCGACAGGCAGCGTGAAGGTCGGCTCACAAGAACATCGCGTGAGCGGGGAAGCGTGGATGGATCATGAGTTCAGCAGCTCGCAGCTCGATGAAGGCCAGGCAGGCTGGGACTGGGCGGCGATCCAACTGAAGGATGGTCGCGAGGTCATGGTGTATCGCATGCGGCGCATGGATGGCAGCACGGACGCAGCCTCGACGCTCACGTGGATCGCGAAGGACGGCACGTTGAAGAAGGCGGCGTTTGATTGGAAGGCTCTCGCGACGTGGAAGAGCCCGCACAGTGGCGCGGCGTATCCGAACCATGTGCGCATCGAGAGCGAGGGCAGTGTCTATGAACTGAGACCCGTGGCGCAGGATCAGGAGCAGGGCGGCTCGATCACGGGGCTGCCGTATTGGGAAGGTGCCTGCGATGTGCTGGATGAACGCGGTGAAGTGATCGGTCGTGCGTTTCTGGAGCTGGCGGGCTACGCGGGAGATTTGAGGCGCTATTTGGGCCGTTGAAGTTTGCAGAGGTTGGCTTCATGCTGCGGCCATGAGCACGCAGCCACCTCCTCTTCCCTTTGGTGATCCGACGAACATTCAAAAAGAGCACGCGGCGGCCGTGGGTAAGGGCGTGGCGTTTGGGTGTGGTGGCTGCGCCATCGCGGTGATGGGCGTGCTGGTGCTGATGGTGGGGATTTTGTGGCTCGTGATGTCCTTCCTGAAGGGGGCGGATGCCTGCCAGATGTCGCTCAAGGCAGCGCAGCAATCGGAAGTGATGCGCGTGGAGCTTGGCGAGCCGATCACGATGGGCTGGGTGGTCTCCGGCAGCATCAAGATCAACAACGGCAGCGGCACCGCCGATGTGAACGTGCCGGTTTCCGGCCCGAAAGGCTCGGCAAGCATTCACACGGTCGGCACGAAGAAAGGTGGCGGCCCATGGAGCTTCACGACGATGCAGGCGGTGATTGAGGGAAGTGGCAAGCAGGTGGATTTGCTCAAGCCGTGATACAGTGAGCGCGGAAAGTGGAACAGGTTTGCAACCTGTTCAGGCCAATGAGTCGTCCATGAATCGGCGGAAGGCGGCACCAGTAGGTGTCACGATGGGTTTATACCCCGCGTCCACCTTTCGCTTCGTCGAACACAGGTTACAAACCTGTGCCACTTTCTTCCAGTTCCGGCTCAGCTCCGCGTGACCGTTTCGTGGAGGTTCAGCAGCACTCGGGCGATGTGGGTCCACGCGGCGAGTTCGGGCTTGTTCAACGTGGCGGGGACAGGCGCAGCGCCGGTTTTGAGGAGGGCTTCGGCGGCGGTGGGGTCTTTTTGGTAGTCGGTGAGGTGCTGGGAGAAGAGAGACAAAAGCGTCTTCATCTCGTCGGCGCTGGGTTGGCGCTGCAAGGCTTGTTGGAAGGCCCAGGTGATGCGTTTTGGGGTGTCGCCTTCGGTTTGAAGGATGCGGGCGGCGAAGGCGCGAGCGGCTTCGACGTAGGAGGGGTCGTTGAGGAGGACGAGGGCCTGTTGCGGGATGTTGGAGCGGTTGCGCTCGGCGGTGCATTCTTCGCGGCTGGGGGCATCGAAGGCGAGCATCGACGGGTGCGTGAAGCTGCGCTGCCACCAGGTGTACAGGCCGCGACGATACAGGCTCTCGCCGCTGTCGTTCTGCCACTCGCGAGTGGGGAAGTTGAGGTTTTCCCAGTATTTGGCGGGCTGGTAGGGTTTCACACTGGGGCCACCGATTTTCGGCACGAGCAGGCCGGAGATGGCGAGGGCGTTATCGCGCACGAGTTCGGCATCAAGGCGGAAGGCACTCTGGCGGGCGCATTCACGGTTGTAGGGATCGGCGGCGGTGAGTTCCTTCGTCGAAGTGCTGACCTGCTGATAGGTGTGGCTGGTGACGATGAGCCGGATCATGTGCTGCAAGTCCCAACCGCTGTCCATGAACTCGCAGGCGAGCCAGTCGAGCAGCGCGGGATTCACCGGCGGCTCGCCTTGGGCTCCGAGATCATCGAGCACCTTGCTCAAGCCGGTTCCGAAGAACTGCTTCCACAAGCGGTTCATGACGTTACGGGCGGTGAGCGGGTTGTCTTTGGAGACAAGCCACTGCGCGAGATCGAGACGTGTGAGGTCGCGGCCTTCGATCTTCGGTTTCGGGAGGTAGATGGGCAGCGAGGCCTTCACGACTTCGCCGCTTTCGTTCATCCAATCGCCACGCGGAAGGATGCGCACGATGCGTTTGTTGGTGTCGCTGATGGAGACGATGCATTTGGGCGCGGCGGCCTCGAAGTCGGCTTTTTCTTTCTCAGCGGTGGAAAGCTGGGTGCGCAGGGCGGCGAGCTCAGGCGCGATCTGTTTGTAGGCAGCGCTGAGCGTCTGTTTCTGCGCCGCGTTCCGTTTGTCCGCAGGCGCTTTGAGGATGTCGGCGATCTCTTTGGCGGGTAAGGCGATGGCCGGTGCGCGAATCGGAGCTGGAGTCGTCGTCGTGTTGAGGCGCAGGTTGGCGATCTCGTGGTTGCCATCATGCGCAAAGCTCAGCGTGAAGGTGACGACGGCGTCCGCATCCGCATGGGGCTGGGCGAGTTCGAGATACAGCGACTGATCCGCTCCGGTGGCACCGAGTACAGCCCAGCCATTGAGTTTTTGATCGGCGATGCCGTCGATGGTGTTCCTCGCGGGGAAGTTCTTCTGCTCAAAGGTGGCGCTGGCGTGAGCGATGGGGAGTTTCTCCTGCTTGTTTTTGCGCCCGATGGTCAAAGCGACCTCGCTGAGGGCGAAGTTGCCATTCGAGGAGAGGCCAATGCCGGGCGATTTTTCCTTCAGCGCATCCAAGCGGATGCCGGTGGTGCCTTTCGGGAGCTTGGTAGTGATCGTGTAGGTTTCCGTGCCGTCGTTTTGCTTTCGCTCTTCGCGTTTTTTGTCGATCGAGCCACGCACGATGCCGTCTTTGTCGGCTTTGAGAGCGACGTTCTTCTTCAAGGAGGCGGCGGTGTGTGGTTTCAATGGCTGCCACAGGCCGTTGGCGGCGGTGGCTTCGAGCGCCTTCGTTTCCCACGCAGATTGTGCGGCGGCAAGTTCGGGGCGCGGCTTGGCAAAGTCGGCCTGCAAAGCGGCGAGGCGCTTGGCGATGTCTGCCTGCTTCTTTTCGCCCTCGGCATCGAGCACCATCATGCCGGCCTCGCGGCGGCCGATGAGCGGTTCTTTGATGTCCGCAAAAAAGGCACCGAGGGTGTAAAAGTCGCGTGTGGTGATGGGATCAAATTTGTGATCGTGACACTGTGCACAGCCGGTGGTCTGCCCCATCCAGGCATTGCCGATGGCGCGGACGCGGTCGGTGAGCATGCGCTGCTCGTAGTCCTTGGCCTGGGCACCACCTTCCTCGGTGCTGAGGATCAGCCGATTGAAGGCGGAGGCGACGCGGGTTTCTTGAGTGGCATCCGGCATCAAGTCTCCGGCGATCTGCTCGATGGTGAAGCGGTCGAAGGGTTTGTTTTTGTTGAACGACTGGATGACGTAGTCGCGGTAGGGCCAGACGTTGTGCGGGTTGTCACTGTGGTAGCCGATGGTGTCGGCAAAGCGGACTTGATCGAGCCAGGAGATGGCCATGCGTTCGCCGAAGTGGGGGGAGGCCAGTAGGCTGTCGATTTCAGATTTCAGATTGGTGATTTCAGATTTCTGCGGTGGCAGCCCAAGGAGGTCGAAGGAGAGACGGCGCATCAAAGTGCGGTCATCGGCCTTCGGGGACGGTTTCAGGCCAATTTCGCTGAGGCGCTTTTGCACGAGGTGATCGATGGGATTCACTCCAGCGGGGATGGTGGCTTTGATGGGCTTTTCATAGGCCCAGTGCTGCTGGTAGGCGGCGCCTTGCGCGATCCACTTTTTGAGGATGTCTTTCTGGCGCTGCGTGAGCTTCTTGTGCGAATCCGGCGGTGGCATGAGGTCGTCTTCGTCATCGGTGAGGATGCGGGAGACGAGTTCGCTATCCTTCGCATTGCCAGGGAGGAAGGATTTGGCCTTCACGGCCTCCTCGCGGAGGTCGAGACGCAGATCGGCCTCGCGGTGCTTCGGGTCGTTGCCGTGGCAGTAGAAGCAGTTGTCGCTCAAAATGGGCCGCACATCGCGGTTGAACTCGATTTTGGCCGGTACCGGCGGTTCGGCGGCGTGGAGGGAGATCGGAGCGAGAGCGAGAAGGAGGAGCTTTTTGGGCATGACAGGGAAACGCGGGAAGCGAGGCGGATTTTCCGGCCTCAAGGAGGTCTCCAGGGATGATTTCACTTCTAGGCTGATCCGCCTCGGAGAGGCGGTGTACGGTCAGGATCGGGCTGCGTCATGGCCTGGAGGTGGCTTTCTTTGCCGTAGGCGGTGAGGACATCGCCGGGCTGGATGAGATCATCGCGGCTGGGGATGCCGGGATGGGTCTCGCCATCGCGTTTGATGGCGAGGATGACGACACCGCGATCCCACGGGCGTGCATCCCGAAGCGTGCGGCCGGCGAGGTAGGTATCTGGCAGCACCTCGATCTCGGAGACGACGTAGCCATGCTGAATGCGCAGCAGCAGCTCGTAATCGAGGGCGCGTACAAGGCCGGCACGCTCCAAGGCATGCCGGATGAGGTAATCGAGTGCCCGCTGCACCCAGCCGAGACGGGAGATGAAGAACAAGGCCACGAGACCGCCGAGAAGCCACGCGAGCATTTTGAAGACATCGCCATCGGAGCTGCTCTGCAACAGCGTGACGATGAAGGTGGCGAGGGCGGAGGTGAGGCCCACGTTGCCGGCGAGAATGAGATCGCGGATGATGCGGCGGCGTACGGGATGGTTCACGACCATCTCCGCCTCCTTCGTGGTGAATCCCACGCCAAAGAAGGCCGAGTAGGACTGAAAGCTGGCGGTGTCCCAGCTCAGCCCGGTCATCATCAGCGCCGTGGAACCCACCCGCACCGCGAGGAGCGAAACGAGGGCGATGACGAGCAGGGCGATGATGGTGGACATGACGCGGATGGCGAAGGGCTAAGAGCGAAGGGTCAGAAGTACTTTTCGCTGGTGGATTTGTCGTGGTCGTAGGTTTGCTCCTTGGTGAGCTTGCCCTTCATGTCCCAGTAGCGGTTGAGACCGTGGCGCTGGCCGTTGGCGAAGTTGGTCTCGGCGGATGGCTGGCCGTTCTCCCACCATTCCTTCATGACGCCGTGCATCTTGCCGTTCACATAGGGATACTCGCCAGCGACCTTCTGATTCGAGTGCTTGCGGCGGATGAGGCCGGTGTAGGGGCTGGTTTTGTAGCGGGCGCTTTTGCCCTCATCGGTCATTTCGACGTTCGGATCGCTGAAATCGACCTCGGCGGGCTGTTTTTCACAAGCGACGAGCACGAGGCTGAGCAAGGCGAGGAGGGTGGGAAGGGAAAAACGGCGCATGGCAGTGGAAGAAAAGATGGGGCGGGCGGCGCGGGAAGTAAAAGGCTGTTGATGGGCGGGTCTTGCTCGGGCTATTTTGGGCATATGACTTACCACATCGCACGCGGCGGCCAGCAGATCGGCACTTTTGCCGAGGAAGAAATTCGTTCGGGCCTCGCCACGGGCCGTTTTCAGAGCGGTGACCTCTGCTGGACCGAGGGCATGACGGACTGGCAGCCCGTGGGATCGAAGTTTGCCGCCGCCCCAGCGGCTTCGCCTTCGATGCCGCCGCCTGTGAGCAGCGTGAATCCGTATGCCGCGCCGCAATCCCAGGTGCTTTCGACTCTGCCTGGGCTGACGCCGGCCTCGCGTGGCTCGCGATTCGGAGCCTGCCTGCTCGATGGCCTGACGGGCATCATCGGCATCGGTATCCCACTGGGTATCGCGATTTTCTTCATGGTGCAGATGGAAAACTCCGACTCCCCGGACGTGCCCGCTGGCGCGATCGCTGGCTTTGTGCTTGCCGGCCTCGCCTTTCTCGGGCTGACAGTCTGGAACATCGTGCTGCTGACGACTCGCGGGCAGACCCTGGGCAAAAAGTGGCTTGGCATCCGCATCGTGACCTTTCCCGACGGACAGAAGCCGGGCTTCGTGAAGGGCTTTTTGCTTCGCTCCTTCGTGAACGGCATCATCGGGCAGGTGGTGCCTTTTTATGGGATCATCGATCCCTGTTTCATCTTCCGCGAGGACAACCGCTGTGTGCATGATTTGCTGGCGGATACGACGGTGATCGAAGGCCAGCCGCCGGAGGAGTGAGGAGTTGGGAGTTTGACGTCGATTTCGGAAAACTGACGTTTTCCGCTACGAGGTAGGGCTTCACATGGGTGGCGTAGTGGCGGGCGTCAGCACGCCGAGGATCATGTGATGCTCAAGAGGGGAAAACTGACGTTTTCCTCTACGAGTTCACTTTTCACGCAAGGCCGAGGGCAGCGACTTGGTCCTCATCGAGGCCGAGGTAGTGGCCGAGCTCATGAAGGAGGGTGATGCGGACTTCGTCGCGGTAGGTTTCGAGATGGCCATCGCAATCGAGCCAGAGGTTGTCGAGGAAGAGGCGGATACGAGGCATCTCGTCCGGCGCGGCGGGAGGTGGATCGCAGCGGGCGTTTCCCTCGAAAAGGCCGAGAAGATCGGGATCGAGGTCTGACTCTATTTCGAGAAGGGCATCTATCTCCGCGAATTCGATGGTACAGGCGGCTGCCTCATCGCGGATGACGGGTGGGAGCGACGCGAGCGTGCCTTTGACGACGCTGGAGGCGATGGATTGCAGACGCTCGAAACGCATGACGGCCAAGTTGAGCCGTCAGTTTCGCGAAGCGGCATGGTTTTTCATCTCACGCTCGCGGGCCACGAACCAAAGCAGTTCACCGCGATCATCGAGGATGGGGGCGATGGAAACCTGCACCCAGTAAGCATCGCCATTTTTGTGGTAGTTCAGCAGCGTCTCGGTGCAGGGGCGGCACTGATGGACGGCGCGGCGCATGCGGTCGATGGACGCGGGATCGGTCTCGCGACCTTGGAGAAAGGGGCCGGGCTTTTTTCCACGCAGCTCGGTGAGGCTGTGGCCGCACATGGCTGTAAAAGCATCATTCACCCACTGCACGCGGCCCTCGGGATCACAAAGCACGCGACCCTCGGGGCTGAACTCCATCGCCCGGGCGGCGATCTGGGCCGCGACACGGCTTTTGAGGGTGGCTGGCGGCGTGAGCGAGACCGGGGAGACGGCCGTGATGAGACTCGTGCCGACATCGGCCATGCCGAGGACGCATTCGCGGAGTTCCTCGTGATAATCGATCACGACATCAAAGTTCGCCCGCTCCTCGGGGGTCATCAAACCCGAGACGTAAAGAGTAGCTTGGTCCTGGAGAAAATCGCTGAGCATAGGGTGGAGCGTGAAATGGCACTGTATGCCGATACGCGGAGCTTTTTCAATTGGATGCAGGCCGCGAGAAAAACGACCCGCATGTGCTCACAGATCATTCGCCTGCAAATCGAACTCGGGATCGAGCGGCGTGCCGTCGAGGAGGTGCTCGACGAGGTGCTTTGCCAGCCATGGGGCACGGAGCGAGCCTTTCGAGCCGAGGCCGTTGAAAAAAACGACACGCGGATGGCTGGGATGCGCTCCGAGCAGGGCCTGACGGCTTTTGATGATGGGGCGGACGGCGCTTTGGCTGTCGAGGACCTCGACGGGCACGGCGAGGAAGGCCCGCAGCTTCGTTTCGAGATCGGCGGCCATGCTGGGCGAAGGCGTGGGCGGATCGGGAAAAGTCCACTCGTAAGTGGAGCCAGCTCGCAGGGTGCCGTCGGATCGCGGGATAAGCCAGCAGCCACGGTTGAGGATGCGGCGTTCGCCTTGGAGATCGGCCTTCGCTGTCAAAATGGTGCCGAGTGCATTTTGAAAGGGCACCCAGGCGAAAAGCGGATGCTTCGCCGCCTGCCAGCCCTGCGCCCACACGACATGCGAGAAGCGCTGGCCGTTCCAAGTGACGCCTTCGACATCGTCTTGGACCTCGCCGGGCTGGATATGGGCGGCTTGAAAGGCCTCGCCGAAGAAACGTCGGCTGGCCTCCAGGTAGGTCACGGTATCCAGCCAGGCCGCGTGGCGCTGCTGGAAGCCATCGTGCGGCGTCGTGACCACGGCGGGATCGAGCTGCGGAGCCTGCGGATGCACAAACGGCCCCACCTCGGACTCGCGAAGGCGTTTCGGCCATTTTTGGCGTTCCTGCTCGTTTTTGAGCAGGCGCACATAACCTCGCGGAAAGAAGAAACGCGTGCCCAACTGTTTCCCGAGTCGCCGGTAGAAGCGCAGCGCCTCGGGATAAAACACCTCAAACCGCCAGCTGACCTTCAGCCGCATGCCCGTGACCGGTGTGATGAGTCCCGCCGCCACTTTCGAGCAAGTGACGGGCTCGTCACGATCCACGATGACAAAGGGCACGCCCCGCTCATGCAGCCGCCAGGCCAGCGCCGTGCCAGCGAGACCTTGGCCGATGATGAGGATGGGGGACATGAGAAAGTTCTATTCCAGCCTAAAGCGGGCGATTCAAATGCTTCCATAAGGCATGATTCACTGGCGCGGTTCCAACATGGACCGTAGATTTTCGGCCCCCCCCATTCATTTCACCCCCCAAGACCTCTATGTGCGGAATCGTCGGATACATCGGAACTCGTCAGGCCAGCTCCATCCTGCTGGATGGTCTTCGTCGCCTTGAATATCGCGGCTATGACTCGGCTGGGATGGCGCTTTGCGGCACGGGCGGCCTGCACACGGTGAAGAAGGCAGGTCGCATCGACAACCTGCGCCTCGCGGTCGAGGAGGCGAAGCCGGAAGGCACTGTGGGCATCTCCCACACCCGCTGGGCCACGCACGGCCCGGCGACCGATGAAAATGCTCACCCGCATCCCGATCAGGGCGGCAAGCTGGTCCTCGTTCACAATGGCGTCATCGAAAACTACCAGGCGCTGCGTGATCAAATGACAGCCAAAGGCCATGTGTTCGTCTCGCAGACGGACACGGAGGTGCTCTCGCATCTGGTGGGCACTTACTTTGACGAATCGAATGAGAAAGATGGCACGCTGCGCCTCGTGAATGCGGTGAAGGCCGCTCTCGCCCGCGTGAAGGGCACTTACGGTATCGCCGTGATGCATGCGGACCTGCCCGGCGTGATCGTCGGCGCACGTCTCGGCAGCCCCTTGATCATCGGCCTGGGCAAAAACGAGCATTTCCTGGCCAGCGACGTGGCCGCCGTGGTGAATCACACCCGCGATGTGGTGTATCTGAACGATTACGACATCGTCACGATCACGAAGGACAGCTACGACGTGCAATCGCATCAAGGCACGCCCGCCGAGGTGAAGGTGAGCCGCGTGGAATTCAGCGCCGACGAGGCGGAGAAGGGCGATTTCCCGCATTTCATGCTCAAAGAAATCTACGAGCAGCCGAACTCGCTCCGCAACGCGATGCGCGGCCGCCTTTCCCGCGATGAATGCACCGCCGTGCTCGGCGGGCTGAACATGACCTCGCGTGAGCTGGCTCAAATTGATCGCATCATCCTCGCCGGCTGTGGCACGGCGTATCATGCGGCGATGGTGGGCGAGTATTTGATCGAGACACTCGCCCGCGTGCCCACGGAGGTCGAAATCGCCAGCGAGTTCCGCTATCGCAATGTGCCGACGAACAAGAACACGCTGCAATTCGTGATGAGCCAGAGCGGCGAGACGATCGATACGCTCGCCGCGATGCGGGAAGGCCAGCGTAAAGGCATTCACTGCCTCGGCATCGTGAACACCGTGGGCAGCACCATCGCCCGTGAGAGCGACGGCGGCGTTTACATCCACGCCGGCCCTGAAATCGGCGTGGCGGCGACGAAGACCTTCACCTCGCAGGTGACGATCCTTACGCTGCTCAGCCTGCTGCTCGGTCGCATCCATCACCTTTCCAGCGTCGATGGCCTGGAGATGATCGACCAGCTCGAAGCGCTTCCGGACAAGATCGTGACCATTTTGAAGCAGGCGGACAAAATCAAAGCCATCGCCGAAAAGCACTGCCACGCCGAGGGCATGCTCTTCATGGGCCGCCAAGCGAACTATCCCGTGGCTCTCGAAGGGGCGCTAAAGATGAAGGAGATCAGCTACATCTACGCCAGTGGCCATCCGAGTGCCGAACTGAAGCACGGCGTGATCGCCCTGGTGAAGCCGGACATGCCGAGCGTGTTCATCGCGCCCGGCGACGCCGTTTTCGACAAGAACGTGAGCAACATCGAGGAAGTGCTCGCCCGCAAAGGCCCCGTGATCGCTGTCACCACCGAAGGCCGCACGGAATTGGAGCGCCTCACGCAGGACGTCATCTACGTCCCGGACTGCCCCAGCTACCTCACGCCGCTTCTGAATGTCATCCCGCTTCAGCTTTTCAGTTACTACGTCGCCGTCGCCCGCGGCTGCGATGTGGATAAGCCGAGAAACTTGGCGAAAAGCGTGACAGTTGAGTAATAGTGGGCTTCCCCTCGTCGAAGCCCAGCCAACCATGATTCCCCGCCAGCGCCCTCTTTTTGCTGCGATCAGCCTGATCGCCTGCTGCGGGGGGCTACATGGTCAAATCGCGACTCCTGAGCCCGGTTTGACCGTCTCGCCCATCATCGGCGTGGTGGATCAGACGCCCGCTGAGTTCCTCGACGTGCTCGGCAAGGCCGCGAAAGCCCGCTGGCGCCTGCTTTTCCGTCCTCCGCCACCCACACCTTCGACGGATCGCAGCCGCTCCGCCCTCGTGCTGGGCAGTTTGATCGCCGAAAGCTACCTCATCTGGCAGGCTGGCGACTCGCAGCAGTATCGAAACACCAATCAAGAGATGGTGAACTACTGCCGCACCCTCGGCCTCGGCGAAAAAATCATGCCGCGGCTCATGGCCCAGGGCAAAATGGCCGAGATGGAGCAGTGGAAAGAACTCCAGCAGGAGATCGCCGAAGGCCACCAAGAGCTCCAGCGCCTCCTCCGCGAAATGCAGGACGAAGATCTCGCTCTTCTCATCGACAGCGGCCTGTGGCTGCGCCTGCTCGAAGTCTCCTCCACCCTCATCGCCGACCTCCCCGGCAGCGAATCCCGCCATCTCTGCATCGGCTCCACCACCACCCTCCAGCTCATGCGCGACCGCTTTGACCGCATCAGCGAAAAGATGCGCCATCGCCCCCTCCTCCAACTCGTGCAGGCCACCCTGTTCGAGACACAAACCCTCTGGCTCACCAAGCCCGACGAACTCCCCGGCCCCGAAGCCGTCCTCAAAACCCGCCAGCAGATCGGCGATCTCATGCAGGTGATGTGGGAGAAGGAGAAGTGAAGCCTTGCGGCAATAGGCCGACCACAAAAGAAAACTTCCCGTGAATGGCGTTGTTTGATACAACCGCGCCATGAACACGCCCAACCTTCTCCAACCGTCGTCTGTCTCCCGTCGTGATTTTCTCACCCGTAGTGCCCAGGCAGCAGCGGCGGGGTTGATGGGCTCCGCCTTTGCTGAAAGCACTCCGGCGACCGCGCTGCCTTCGGAGACGCTGGTGACGCAACTCTACAAGACGCTCGATGAGAAGCAAAAGGCCTCCATCTGCCTGCCGTGGAGTGATCCGCGTCGTCTGAAGGTGGACAACAACTGGCATATCGTGAAGCAGCCCATCCGTGACGTACTCAATGCCGACCAGCAGGCCATGGTCCGCGAGATTTTCGACAAGCTTCACAGCGATGAATACAAGACCGAGGTGTGGCGCCAGTTCGATCACGACAACAAAGGCGACGGCGGCTTCCCGAGTGCGTCCATCGCGTTGTTTGGCGAGCCGGGCACGGGGCAGTTTGAGTTTGTGCTCACCGGCCGCCACTGCACGCGACGCTGCGATGGCGATAGCGAAAAAGGAGCGGCCTTTGGCGGCCCGATTTTCTACGGGCATGCCGCCGGGAGCTTCAACGAGAAGCCGGATCATCCCGGCAATGCCTACTGGTATCAGGCGAAGCGTGCGAACGAGGTCTTCGCCGCTCTCGATGGCAAGCAGCGCGAGGCGGCTCTTCTCGGCAAATCGCGTCAGGAACGCGGCAACCTCACCGTGGAGCTCACCGGTAAAAAATCCGGCCTCGAAGGCATCCGCATGGCCGACCTCGCCGCCGACCAAAAAGACCTCGTGCGCCAGGTGATCGGCGATTTGCTCAAGCCTTTCCGCAAACACGATGCCGAGGAAGCTGCCCGCTACATCGAAGCGGGTGGTTTCGACAACCTGCACATGGCGTTCTTCAAAGATCAGGATGTGGGCAAGGACGGCGTTTGGGACGTGTGGCAGATCGAGGGACCCAACTCGGTCTTCTACTTCCGCGGTGATCCGCATGTCCACGCCTGGGCGCATGTGCGCCAGCCAGCGTGAGGCTCCGCACCTACTTCCGCACCACCCAGATGTTCCGATAGCGGACGGGATTGCCGTGGTTTTGCAAATAAACGGGGCCGGGGGTGGCGTCTTCTTTGCGTGGAGCGGAGGCGGTGGGGGCGGGGAGTTCCTGGTTTTCGTGAATGAGCACACCGTTGTGTTTCACGGTGATTTTGGCGTTCACGAGCTTCTGGCCGGTTTCGTCATACTTCGCGGCGGTGAAGTCCACGTCGTAGGTTTGCCAAGTCAACGGTGGCAGGCACATGTTGACTCGGGGCGAAGCGATCTTGTAGAGGCCGCCGCATTCGTTGTCTTTGCCTTCGAGGGCAAAGCTATCGAGCATCTGCACCTCGTAGCGGCCTTGCAGATACAGGCCGCTGTTTCCACGACCCTGACCGCGTGCCTCGGGCATGAAGGGCAGCATGAACTCGACGTGCAGGGAGCAGTCGTGAAAGGTGTCTTCGCTGGTGATGCCTTCTTTGAGGGCGCCAAGCTTTTCGTCGAGCTTAGAATTGGGAAAGCGGTTCACGCCCTGGCCGTCGAAGAGCACCACCGCGCCTTCGGGAGGCTTCGCACCGAGAGTGGGGGAGGTGCGAGTTTGCTTCGTGAGCGTGGATTTTTCGCCCTCGGAGTCGATGTGCATCGATTTGCCATCGGTGGTGGCATGGCCCGAGTCGGTGCGGAAGGTCACCGTGGTCTCGCCAGCGGCCCGGCGGGCCGTGACACGCTCCAGCAGACTGCGGTCTTCGTCCCAGCCCGCTCCCGGCAGGCCGCCGCCGAAGACGACGGCCTCAAACTCGCCTTTTCCCTTGGCCCAAACCTGCACGCCGAAGTTCTGGCCTTCGTGCATGCCGGTGTACTCACCTTGAAAGAGGTAATCCTCGCCAGCCTCTTCAGCGCTGAGATAGGCCGGGGGCTTCGGTTTGGACGTGGCGGGCTGCTGAGCCTGGAGAAAAGAGCCAAGGACAAGGAAGGAAAGGAGGAGGCGCATGTGAGTGGGAAATCATACCTCACTCCGCCATGGTTTGTGAATGCCGATTTTTGTCTCCAGCCGAAAGGATGTGGCATTCACCCGCTCACTGAGGCGGCGGTGAAGGCTGTTGAGCCGCAGCGGCCGCAGCAGCAGCCGCTTGGCGGGCGGCTTCCTCGGCAGCTTGGCGCTGCGCTTCTTCCGCGGCACGGCGGGCGGCTTCATCGGCTTGGCGTTGCGCTTCCATTTGAGCTTGGCGCTGCGCTTCTTCCGCGGCGCGGCGAGCAGCTTCCTCGGCTTGGCGTTGCGCTTCCATTTGAGCTTGGCGCTGCGCTTCTTCCGCGGCGCGGCGAGCAGCTTCCTCGGCTTGGCGTTGGGCTTCCATTTGAGCTTGGCGCTGGGCTTCTTCAGCAGCGCGGCGAGCGGCTTCCTCAGCTTGCCGTTGGGCTTCCATCTGGGCTTGGCGCTGGGCTTCTTCAGCGGCTTGGCGTTGAGCCATCGCGGCGGCTTCGGCTTGTTGGCGGGCGGTTTCTTCGGCCTGGCGCTGGGCGGCCATTTGGGCTTCTTCCTGGGCGAGGCGGGCGGCTTCCATCAGGGCTTGTTGCTGAGCTTGCTCCTGGGCCTGGCGTTGGGTTTCGGCGGCTTGGGTTTGGGCCTGCATCTGGGCTTGGCGGGCAGTTTCTTCCTCGGCAGCACGACGAGCGGCTTCTTCGACCTGTTGTTGCTGGGCGGAGGCCATTTGGGCCTGCTGCTCGGCGGCCGCACGGATGGCTTCGTCGGCGGCGGGAGGTATGACGGGCACGGTGGCGGGTTCGGGAGTGGCGGACGGAATTTCGGCGGGAGGAAGGGTGGCCGTCGGGGGAGATGGCGGGGCGGACTCTAATGACCCTATTGACCTTTCTGACGATGCTGGCGTACTGCTCACCACGAGCGCGGGCTGTTCCGGCGGAACGGGCGGGAGAGTCGGCGAGGTGATTTGAGGCTGGGTACCACGATTTTCGATGGGCGCGCTGAGATTGGCGGTGAGGGCGGGGATCGGCTCGGTGGGGCTGGTGGTGGGTTCGGTGGTGCTGGGAGTGTTTTCAGGCGGGGTGGCAGGTGCTTCGGGCGTGGCATTGACGGCCATCGGCCTGGGCGAATCGGCGAGGACAACCTGCCTAACCTCGGCGGCCAAGGTTTGCTGGATGGCCGGACGGGCACTGGCGGGGACGCCAGCATAAGGGTTGGCGAGGATGGGGTTTTCGATGCGCTCGGCGGGCCGCAGGTCTGGGAGCCTGTTTTGAGTGGCGGCGGGTAGTTGCACGATTTCGAGCACGGGGGCCGAGCCTTGCGACGGCTGGATGGTGATAGGTTTGATGGCCATCTGCGCTAGCTCGACGGGCCGGATTTGAGGCTGGGGGACGGGTTGGCGGCAGGTTTCCTCGATCTGGTGTCGAGGAGGGCCGCCATGATGCATGTAGAGCGGGGTGCCGCCGGGTTTTCCGCCGCCGCAGGGGACGATCTGGGTGATGTTGACGGTGTGGTGGAAGAGGGTGCTGTTGTAGCTGACGGGCTGGATGCAGGTGCTGTAACTGGGCCGCACGAAATGGGTGGTGCGGACGAAGGTGTAGCTGGCGGGGCCGAGGTTGTAACGGGTATCGCAATCGCGACGGACAGGGGCACAAGGGCCGCTTTCTGGAGGCAGCGGTGCCCAGCCGATGTGGTCGCGGCTTTGCCGCCAAGCCACCCAGGCGGGAGCCCATTCACAGCCGGGCACCCACAGCCAGCCATGCGAGGTGAGGTTCAACCAACGGCCGTAGTGGTAGGTGGCCCAGCCAAAGGGTTCGCTGGTCTGCCACGTCCATCCGAGCGAGGACCAGCCCCAGCAGCCATCGACGTAGGGCCTCCAGGTGCGGTTGCGGGCGAGGCGGGGCTGAAAGCACAGGCCGTGGCCGCTGACATCGATCCATCGACCATGCGGGGCGAGGCGTTCATAAAAGACCGCGTAGTCTCGCGGGGCGGCTGGCGCTGCCAAAGGGGCCGCCGCGGCCGGGGTGGAGGCGGCGAGGCGCTTAGTGAGGGTATCGCTTTTCTTCCGGGCGGTGTCGGCCTGGGTGCGGAGTTGGTCGTTTTGCTGCCGCAGGCCTTCCAACTGGCCTCGAAGCGCTTCGTTTTCGCTTTGCTGCAGCCGGGCTTCGAGGTCGGCGAGCTGTTTATCGAGCAGGGCGCTACGGGTCTCGACCTCCATGGCCTGTCGAGCGAGGGCATCGCGAGCCTCGCGGAGTGCGGAGTCATCGACGGGGGCTGCTGCGGGCAGCTCGGCGACGGGCGGCGGCGCGGCTTTTTCGCAACTGACGAGGACGAAAACCAGGGCGAGAGCAGGGAGCAGCAACGATTTCATGGTCGGTCTGGGACGAGGGGCTGGCCGTTCTATTCAGAAGAGCTTTTGGCCCGAAACGACCAGATATTTAACTTTGCCAAAATACCCAACTGGTGCCAAAATACTCTAATTGGCATAATTCCCATGCAAATGAGCCGGGAAGTCTTGCCGTCGCCTCGTGCGCCCGAACCACCCATCACACCGACGGGGTGCCTCCCTCCGTGGAGTCACCAAGGGCGGCAGCTTGGCCGGATGCGATGGAGTGTTGGAGTAGAGGATCGATGGGGCCCTACAACACTCCAAAACTCCATCACTCCAGCTATCCCGCTCGTTCCGGCCATTGACGCGGCCTCTCAACGCCCCACACTGCCGCCCCATTTTTGCCCCCTTCTTGCCCTGTGAGCCAATCGCACCCCACTGACGACCTTCGCGTCGCTGAAATCCTCCCGCTTATCCAGCCTGCGCTGCTCATGCACGAGTATCCGCTGCGGGATGCCGAGGCCGCCTTCGTCGAGCAATCCCGCAAGAAGTCGGAAGCCATCCTCAATCTCCAAGACGACCGCTTGCTTGTCGTCGTCGGACCCTGCTCGATCCACGACACGAAGTCCGCTCTCGAATACGGCCGCCACATCGTCGCGGCTCGGGCGAAACATGGTGCGGACCTCGAAATCGTGATGCGCGTCTATTTTGAAAAGCCACGCACCACCGTCGGCTGGAAGGGTTTTATCAATGACCCGCATCTTGACGGCAGTTTCGACATCAACAACGGCCTGCGCGGCGCTCGCGGCCTGCTTTTGGAGCTCACGCAGATGGGTATCCCGGCCGGCACGGAGTTTCTCGATGTCATCACGCCACAGTACATCGCCGATGTCGTCGTCTGGGGCGCGATCGGTGCCCGCACGACGGAAAGCCAGGTGCATCGCCAGCTCGCGTCTGGCTTGAGCATGCCCGTGGGCTTTAAAAACGGCACGGACGGCGGCATCCAGGTCGCTCTCGACGCCATCGAGGCCGCCAAAGGCCAGCACAGCTTCCTCTCGGTGACCAAAGACGGCGTCGCTGCCATCGTGAACACGAAGGGCAACAACGCCTGCCACGTCATCCTGCGCGGTGGCAAAGGCGGCACGAACTTCGACGCCGCATCGATCAAGACCGCGTCCGATCAACTCAGCGCCCGCGGATTGCCGCCGAGCGTCATGATTGATTGCAGCCACGGCAACAGTTTGAAGGATTACCGCAAGCAGCCACTCGTCAGCGCCTCGCTCAGCGAGCAAATCGCCGCCGGCAGCAAGGCCGTCACCGGCGTGATGATCGAAAGCCACCTCGTCGAAGGCCGACAGGACACCAAGCCCGGCGTGCCGCTCACCTACGGCCAAAGCATCACCGACGCCTGCGTGAACTGGTCCTCCACCGAAACGATGCTCGACGAACTCGCCGCCGCCGTTCGCGAGCGCCGCAAAAAGTGAACCGGTAAGCCGATGCCCATTAACATCTATCGCTCGCCACCCGAAGGCTCCATTGAGAAAGTGGCTTGGCTTTGCGATGGCTCATGGAATCTCCCAGAGCAGGCTTATGAGTTAATGGCATGGCTCAACTCTGCCACCGCGAATCTAAAGCCGGGCAACCTCATCGCTGACATTGGATTTCGTGCTCGACCTGATGCGAGTGGTGGTGGAAGCGCCTTTTCACCGAAGGAACTCGCCAGAATGTCCGAACTCGACATGTCACTTTGGCTTTCTGAATACCCCGCCGAAACCGCCGCAGCATGAACTTCACCCGCAACTGCCTCGGAAGCCTCGCGAAGTGCCGCATCCTCGTCATTGGCGATGTGATGCTCGATCACTTCATCTGGGGTCATGTGCGCCGCATTTCGCCGGAGGCACCGGTGCCCATCGTCGAGGTCACGCGGGAAGAATTTTATCCCGGTGGAGCTGCGAATGTCGCCCGCAACATCTCGCCCTTCTCGCCGCACACGCATCTCATGGGCCGTGTCGGCAAAGACAGCGCCGCCGACCGCCTCCGCGACCTCTTGATCGCCGACAAGGTCGATCCCGCGCCGTTGCTTGTGCACGACACGCTGCCCACGATCTCGAAGGCCCGCGTCTCCGCCCGCCAGCAGCAAATCGTCCGCGTTGATCGCGAAAAACTGCTGCCACTCACCGCCGACGAGCTCGCCGAGATCGAAAAGCGTCTGCGCGCCCTCGCACCGGATCTCGACGCCATCATTCTCGAAGACTACGGCAAAGGTTTCATGACCACCGAGCTCATGCAGCTCGTCTCCAAAATCGCCGCCGAGCACAACTTGATCGTCACCGTCGATCCTTCACCACGCAATCCGCTGCCCTGGAGCGGCGTCACGCTGGTGAAGCCGAATCGCCTCGAAGCCTTCGCCGCCGCAGGCCTCGAAGATCACCTGCTGCCCGGCCCTCCAGCGCAAAACACCGAGTTGCTCGAAGTCGGCCGTATCCTTCTCGAAAAATGGGCCGTGAACAGCGTCCTCGTCACCCTCGGCGAGCACGGCATGATGCTCTTTGAGCGTGGCCAAAGCCCCCACCACATCCACACGCGTGCTCGCGAGGTCTATGACGTCTCCGGCGCGGGGGACACCGCCATCGCGCTTCTGACTTTGGCTCTCGCCGCCGGTTTCAAACTGCAAGATGCCGCCGAAATCGCCAACCACGCCAGCGGCATCGTTGTTGGCAAACTCGGCACCGCCACCTTGACCCCGGACGAGCTTCTGGCAGCCTTCTCGTGATATGAGCGACTTCCCTTCCCTTTTCCAAACGCACCTCGCTGAGCACCAGGACGCCATCGCGAAACTCAGCGCGATGCAGAACCAAATCGCCCCGCTGGCAGAAGCGTGGCTCGCCGCGCTCAAGAACGGCAAGAAGATCATCTTCTTCGGCAATGGCGGCAGTGCCGCAGACGCTCAACACCTCGCCGCCGAGTTGGTGGTGCGTTACCGCGTCAATCGTCCCGCCCTAGCTGGTCTCGCCCTCACGACCGACACCTCCATTCTGACCGCGCACAGCAACGACTTCGGCTTTGAAACCGTCTTCTCGCGCCAGATCGAAGCCCTCGCCCAGCCTGGTGATGTCGCTTTGGGGATCTCCACGAGCGGAACCAGCCCCAACATCCTCGCCGCCCTCCAAGCAGCCAATGAGCGTGGTTGTGTCACGATTGCATTCACCGGCGAAAAAGAGTCCGAGTGCTCCAAACTCGCGAAACTCACCTTCAAAGCTCCTTCGAGCATCACCGCTCGAGTTCAAGAGTGCCACCTACTCATCGGCCATCTGCTTTGTGATGTGGTCGAAAAGGCTTACGCCTCGGCTTGAGCCGTCCAAACACCGTCCCTCATGGGATTGGATCTCTTCATTCACACCTGCCAGGGAATTCTCAGGAATCCCGGCGTGAGCCCAGTGCCAGCGCTAATGCGTCATGCGCTGTGGCATGGTGTGCGGCGCTTCCTGCCGCTGCCTGCCACCATCGAGATCACCGACCGCTCGCGGCTTTTCATTGAGCAGCGCCGCGAGATGAACGGCTGCGTGGCTCTCGTCTGGAGCCAGCGCCGCTACGACTACCACAACATGTCCTTCCTCGGCCATCTCGGAGCCAGCGGTCTCGTGCGCAGCTGCTTCGACATCGGCGCGAACATCGGCATCTACTCGCTTCTCATGTCCGAATGCCCGGAAGTGACCGTGCATGCCTTCGAGCCGCATCCCGCCACCTTCGCCACCTTGCGGCGGATGCTTGAGAAAAACGACCGCGCCAATGTCCACGCATGGCAGATCGCCCTTTCGGATGCCGGTGGCATGCTTTCCTTCACGAACGAAGATTTCAGCCCCGTGAACAAAGCGCTCGCCGAGGGTGAAAACACCGAAAACGCCATCCAGGTGCCTTGCGAAACCGGCGCAGCCTTTTGCGAGCGAAAGCGGGTGTATCCCGATCTGCTCAAGATCGACACCGAAGGCCTCGAAACCGCCGTGCTGCGTGGTTTTGGCGCTCATCTCAGCTCCGTGAAGTTCGTCTTCGCCGAGATGAACGCCTCAATGGACGAAATGCGTGCCGTGCTGCCCGAGCGCCTCTTTGACGGCCCCTTCTATGTGGACATGCCCGCTCGTCGTCTGCGTCGCGACCGACATACGCGTGAAGACGCCGTCTTTGTGAATCACCACGCCATCGAGCCGCTGAAGCTGACCGGCTTCAGGGTCGAGAACCTCCCATGAGCGCCCGCCGCTCCATCCTTCACACGCTTTCGCTCGCCACCGTGTTTCGACTCGTGCGCCTCGCGTTGAGCTTTGGCCTCACCTGCCTTCTTGCGAGGCATCTGGGCCGCTCTGGCTTTGGCGAAATCGGGGTCGCCATGGCCGTCGTCTCGATTCTCGTGTGCATCGGCGAGCTTGGCTTTGGCCGCTACACGGTTCGCGAGCTTGTTCGCCAGCCAGATGAGCAGGCGGACGTGCTGGGCAATACCATCCTCGCCCGCGTCATCGTTTCCGTCGTTCTGTTCGCAGGCCTGATGCTCTGGATCGTGTTCGCGCAGCCTGAAGGCGCGATCCTGCTCAGCGTGTATGCGCTGCAATTGCTCACCCATCCCTCCACCGAGGTATTTGCGTGGCTGGAGGCCAACGACCGCGTGCAAAGCATGGTCACCGCACAGTTCACCGGCTTTCTCGTCAGCGCCGCGTGCATCGCAGTCGGCATTTGGATGAAGGCTCCACTTTGGTTCTTTGCCTTCACCTATGCGCTGGAGGGCTGGATCTTCATCATTCTCTGCGGCGTTGTTTTTCGGCAAAACGGCGGACGCGTTCGTTTCGCCGCTTTTCGTTGGTCGCGAGCTCTTCAACTCATCAGCCGCTCCTGGCCGGAGCTAGCCTCGCAGGCCGCGCTGCTGCTCCTTTTCCGTCTCGACATCGCGATGATCCAATGGCTGCGCGGATCGGAGGAAGCCGGTATTTACAGCGCTGCGGTGCGTGTTTCAGAAATGGCCTACTTCGTGCCCGGTGTGCTCGCCACGCTCTTCCTGCCGCGCTTGATGGCCTCACGTCAAAACGAACCCGAATATCATCGCCGGGTGGTGGACTACCTCTCCGCTTCGGTGGTGCTGGCACTCGTCGTCGCCATTGGCTTGTGGCTCACTGCGCCGCTGCTGCCGCTGGCCTTTGGCAGCGGGTATGAACGCTCCGCCGAAATGCTCCGTGTGCATGCCTGGGCCTTCATTCCCTATGCCGTCGGAGTCGCCCGCACCCAAATCCTCACAGTAGAAGACCGTCTCGCGGCCAATCTCTCTTCCGTCGTGCTCGCCGTCGTCATCAATGCCGCGCTGAACCTCGTCTGGATACCCGTGCATGGCGGACTCGGCGCCGCCTGGGCCACGCTCGCTGCTTACACCGCCGCGTGGGTGCTTGGCACTTACCTCGCGCCCGGACTGCGCACGCATGTGTCCGGCTTTCTCACTCGTGCGGTGATGGGTCTGCCACGCTTCACGCTGCTCCAGGCCCGCTCGCTCCTCCGCTCCTCCTAGTTTTATGCAAGGCAAGGCTTTCATCGTCGTCCTCTTCTTCATAGGTGCCCTCTATGTGATGCTCTCCGTCATTCTGGACATGGGGAATGCCATCGGCTCGCTCGCGCAGTTTCTCTGCATCGGCTCCTTCATCATCGGCGTCTTCCAGCCGCGCATCACCCTCTACTTGATGGTCATTTATGCTGCCTACAGCGACCTCTTGAAGCGCCTCATGATCCTTGATGGCCATGTCACCATGAATGACGTCATTTGGGCACGCGGTCTCGCCCCGGTCACGCTTGCTGGCATCTGCATCGGTGCCATCGCGAAGTCCATCAGCAGCGGCAGCATCCTCGAGCCGCGCAAAATGAAGACGCTGCTGCTTTGCATCCTCGGCTTTGGCATCTCCGCCGTCTCCTCGATGCGCTCCGGCGGCATGAACGCCGCCGCACAACAGCTCGCCGATGGTGCCGCCTACATGTTCCTGCTCTTCGTCGTCCCCTGCGTGCTGCCAAAGCCCGACGAAATCATCCGCTTCCTCAAATACACGCTCATCGTCTTCGTGCCCGTCGCGCTCTACGGTCTGAAGCAGCAGATCTTCGGCCTCAGCGATTTCGAAATCGACTACCTCCGCAGCGGCCTTACCATCCTCTCAAAGCACCTCGAAGACGTACGCCCACGGCCCTTTTCCACGCTCGTGGATAGCTCCCCCTTCGGCACCTCATGCGCCGTCTGCGCCTGCCTGGCCCTGATGGTCCGCCGCTACTACCGCGACCATCGCAGCCATCAATGGGGCGGCATGAGCTGGGTCCTCTTTGCCATCTTCATCGTCGGCTGCCTCGCCAGCATGGCACGCATGGCGAATGCGAACTGGATTCTCCCGCTCGTGCTCTTGCCCGTGCTGCGCAGCGCCAAAGGCACCGCCGCCCTTTACTCCAGTTTGATCGGCGGTTTCGCTCTCGCTTGCATCTTTGCTCAGGAACTCAGCCAATGGGTCACGAAGCTCACCCTCTCCGCCCTCGAAGTCTTCGGCGGCACGGCGCTCGGCGAGCAGTTCGCCCGCTTCTGGACCATCTGCGACCGCCTCGATGGCATGCACGACATCGCGCACAATCCGCTCATGTGGACCACCTTTGGCTACGGCTCGCAAACTGCCGCCGATATGAATGAGATGAATGTCGTCGCCAGCCACGACCTCGTCTCGAACATGCTCCTCGTAAACGGCTGGCTGCCCACCTTCGTCATGATCATCGCCGCTGGCATCGCGCTGAAGTCCTTCCATTCCAGCCTGCTCCAGATGCGTGGCAGCAAGCTCTTCCAAATCACCATCTGGATGGCCGCCATCGAGTTCGGCCTGCTCTTCCACAACATGTTCGCTGGCAATGTGACCTCCACCTTCCCGGTGAATTTCTTCTGCTGGTTCATCGCCGGTGCCCTCAATGCCTGCGTGATGGATCACCAGGAACATCAAAGCGAAGCCCGCGAGCCAGAGCGCACACCACCCACGCCCGCCCGCTTTGCCATGATTCCGCAGGCGCTGCCACGTCCTGTGCCCTTCCGCCGCATCTAAGTCCCTTCTTTCCTCATGCTGCATCGTCTCAAAGTCTTGATTCAGGACCTGCTCGCACGAGCAGGCTATTCCATCGCGAAAATCCAGGCCTCCGAATCTCTCGCGGTGAAGCAAACCTTGCTCGGCGATGCCAAAATCATCCTCGACGTCGGTGCCAACATCGGCGGCATGACGGCGGACTACGCCACCGCCTTTCCTGACGCGCAGATTCATTCCTTCGAGCCCTTCAGCGATCCTGCCGCCAAACTCCGCGAGCGCTTTGCCAATCTCTCGCGGGTGCAGGTCCACGAACTCGCCGTAGCCGCGCAAACCGGCACCCAGCACTTTCACACCAACCTCACCGAGACCACCAACTCTCTCCTGCCTGTCGAGGCCGATGCCGTGAATGCCTGGGGAGGCCGACTGACCGCCACCGGCCCCGGAGTGACGGTGAAAACCTCCACCATCGACGAGTTTTGCGATCAGCACAGCATCACCACCATCGACTTGCTCAAGCTCGACATTCAAGGCGGTGAATTCGAAGCGCTCAAAGGTGCCGAACGCATGCTCGCCGCTGGCCGCATCCAGCTCATCTTCTGCGAGATCATTCTCGAAAAGTGCTACCAAGGTCAACAGCCACTCTGGGCCTACATCGAAAGGCTCAGCCGCCACGGTTACATGCTCGTCGATGTCTTTGACCTTCACCGGAAGGATATGCGCATCATGCAGTTGGACGCGCTTTTCGCCTCTCCCGCCCTCGCGCAATCCCGCAGCTACCAGCAGGTGCTGCGGACCACGCCATGAATTCCTCCTCGCAGCCTCTCGTCGTGCTCGCACCCTATGGCGTGCGCACCTGGAAGGATCGCCCGCGCCGCTACCTCGATATCCATCCGATGCCGGACAATGGCTGCGCCGTCGTGGATGAATGGTTTGAATCCGATGACGAAGTCACGAAGCACTTCCATCTGCGGCCTCGCAGCCAAGCCTCACGTCTCCTCACCGCCTTCCGCCTCATTTGCAAAAACCGTCAAGCCCTTCGTGACGCCCGTTTCATCTACTGCCTCGATGGCATGCATTTCTCCGCACTGCTGATACTGGCCCGCGTTGGCCTTTTCAAAACAGCCGGCAAGACCATCCGCCGCTACTGCTTTCACGACAGCGCCGTCCGCCGCCTCACACCGATGCTCAAACAAGCCGCGCCAGCCTTTCAACTCGAATGCATCACACGTCAGCAATGTGAAATGGGTTCCAGCCTGCTCGGCGAAGGCCGCATGGTCTTTCGCTCATGGAAGATCGACACCGAGTGGTATCAGCCGGATGCCTCACCGCAGAGTGGAGCTTGCCTGCTCGCTGGAAACGCCTGCCGCGATGAAGCGCTGGTGGATGGCCTGCTCGCTCACGGCATCGCCGTGACTCGTGCGGGCCGTGCGGATGCCTTGCAGCGTCGTTTTGCGGCTCAACTCAAGAATCCGCTCTTCAAGCTCGCCTTGAACACCTCGCATCCCGATTACCTCACGCTGCTGCGTTCGAGCTGCGCGGTGCTGCTGCCCATTTTGACCTGTGATGAACCTGCGGGCCTCACCGCCGCGATGGAGGCTCTCGCTTGTGAAGTTCCGATCCTCGCCAATCGCAGCATGGGCATCGCAGAGCTCTTCGAGTCCTGCCGCTACCCGCTGCCGCTCATCGACTCGCTCGATCCCGAGGCATGGGCCACCGCCTTTCGCGATCTCGAAGCTCAAAAAGCCTCCGCCACCTTCCGCGCAGCTCTCGCCGCCTCGCGATATTGTTTACTCGATCAGCATGCGATCCAACCGGAAGGCCGTGACTGGCTCGAAATCCTCTCCGGAGCCTCCTCCCCTGCCGCCGCGCCTGCCGCGGCGATGCTTCAGCCCGCATGAGACCTTCGCTGCTGCTCATCAGCCATGCTTACGCTGCTCTGGAAAACCGCAAAAAGCTCCAGGCGCTCGCCGCGCATGTCGATCTCGTTTGCGTCACCTCCGTCATCGAAACCCACGCCGTGCTCGGACGCTCCGCGGCGGACTTTGACAACGAAAGCGATGCACCTTCACGCCGCTACGAGCTCATCCGCCTGCCTCGTCTCGGTCATGGCATCACCACCTTCATTTATCGTGGCCTTGGAAACATCATGCGCAGTCGCCGCTTCGATGTCCTGCTCGTCGAAAACGAACCCTGGGCCTTCGTTCGCTGGCAATCACGCCTCCTCGCAGGCCTTCATCAGCGTGAGGCGTTGTTTGGCGAGTTCACTTGGGAAAATGTCCCGCGCCCCGGATGGAAGGGAACGGTCCTCAGCCTTGTTTATCGTGCTGCCGCTGCCTCGACCGATTTTGTCATCGCGGGCAATCAAGCCGCTGGAAAGCTCTTCGGCATCTCCGAGGAGCATTTGCTCGTCGCTCCGCAAATCGGCGTCGATCTCGAAAACCATCAACCTGCTACTCCTGCCGCTCGAAACACCCTCCGTGAAGCCTGCGGCCTTCCGCGCGATGCTATCGTCGTCGGCTACTGCGGACGCTTCGCCGAGGAAAAAGGCCTCCGCGAACTCGTGCAGGCCAGCGAAGAGGTCGGTGGTCTTCATCTCACCATGCTCGGCTCTGGCGCGTTGGAGTCCTGGCTTCGCGAAGAAGCCTCGAAGAAGCCCTGGCTGCATCTTCTCCCGCCCCGCACGCACTCGGAGATCCCGGATTTCCTTCGTTGCCTCGATGTCTTCGTCCTCGCCAGCAAACCCGTTCGCAGCATGAAACTCTGCTGGGAAGAGCAATTCGGCCACGTCCTCATTGAGGCGATGGCCTGCGGCGTCGCCACCCTCGGCGCACGCAATGGTGCCATCCCCGAAGTCCTCGCCGATGATGCTGCGCTCTTCCCTTCCGGCGATGCCACCACACTCGCCCAACGCCTCCGCGAAGTGAAACAAGGTTCCGACCTTGCCACGCGACAGCTTCAACGCGTCCGCGATCTCTTCACCCACGAAGCCGTCGCCTCCCGCTGGGCTGGCTTCATCATTTCAAAGCTCCACGCATGAGCAACTACCGCGACATCCTCTACCGCGACTACTCCTCCGCCTTTGGCGAGCAGAAGACCTACGACGCCGTCACGCAGCATGCGCAATACGACGCCAGCTACAAAGGCCTGCCTTCGCGAAAAGACGTCGCCATCGCCGATCTCGGCTGTGGCAAGGGCGAGTGGCTCGGCTGGTTGCAGGCGAAAGGCTATTCAAACCTCACCGGTGTGGATCTCTCCCCGTCCGATCTCGGCTTCGCTCGCCAGCAGCGGCCCTCCGGCACCTGGATCGAGCAAAACGTGATCGACTTCCTTGAAGCTCATCCGGCTTCGTTCGATCTCCTGCACGCCAAAGACATCGTCGAGCACTTCACGAAGGACGAATTCCTCCGCTTCCTCACCGCTGCGAGGCAAGCGCTGAAGCCTTGTGGCGAACTTTGGCTCCTCACCTTCAATGCCCAAAGCCCGCTCGCCTCCGCCACGCGCTATGGCGATCTCACCCACGAGCTCGGCCTCACGCCCGGCAGCATGGCGCAGGGCATGCGTGCCTGCGGCTTCACCCGCATCTCCGTGCAGGGTCGCCACTACTGCTCCACCGCCCGCTCTGGAAAGATGCGCCGCGTGCTCGGTAAGGTGATCTATCGTTTTGCCCGCCTAATGCTCAAAGTCCGCCACGGCACCGTCGGCACCAGCCACGAGATCGACTTCCTTTGCGCCGAACCGGACCTCTTCGGCCGAGGCGGCATCGCTTGAATCATGTCCCTGAAGATTCACATCGCTCCGACACCGCCCGTGATGGGATGGGTCAGCATGAACCGCTATGCGCATGAGCTTTGCGGCATCAGCAGCATGCGTGAACGCTGCCTGCTGCCTCTCGCCTCTGTGGATGCGCCTGGAGGCTCCCGCCTTCAACGCTTCTGGGTGCGTCGGGTGACGTATCCGCGCCTCATCCGCTCCCGCGTACGCGGCGGCATCCTTCACATTCTCGATCATAGCTTTGCGGATCTCCTGCCTCATGTGCCGGCCGGTGTGCGCACCGTGGTCACGCTCCACGATCTGATCCCTCTCGTCGATCACAGTGGCCTCACCGAGGCTCAGCGTGCCCGCTACTTCCGCACCGTGGCGCACCTCCGCCTTGCTGACGCCGTCTCGTGCGACTCCGCCGCGACTCGCGATGAGGCCATCGCCTTGCTAAACCTTGATCCAACGAAGCTCCACGTCGTGCCGCTCGGCTGCACCGAACTTCCGCCGCCTTGTCCTGAGGCGGTCAAACAAGCGCAAAGCACGCAGCCTTACTTTTTCAGTGTCGGCAGTGCTCTTCCGCGAAAAAACCTCGCCGCGCTTCCGGCGATGCTCGCTGGCCTTGGCAAGGTCACGCTCGTGCGTGCCGGTCACAAACTCCCCGAAAGCCTCGCCAACGACATCCGCCAGCATGCCACTTTCATCGAGCTCGGCCGCGCCAGTGATGCGCAGCTCGCCGCATGGTATGCCCATGCCACCGCTACTTTGATTCCCTCCACGCATGAAGGCTTTGGCCTGCCAGTGCTGGAGGCCATGCAGCTCGGTTGTCCAGTCGTCTGCGCCCGCGCCACCAGCCTGCCCGAGGTCGGCGGCCATGCGGCACTCTACTTTGATCTCGATGATCTTCCCTCTGGCAATGCCGCGTGCTGTCTTTTGCTCAATGACACCGCCGAACGCCAGCGCCGCTCCGAGGCCTCGCGGGCGCATGTGAAGGATTTCTCATGGCAGGCCCACTGGAACGGCCTCCAGCGCATCTACCAAAGTCTTTCGTGAAGCGTCTCCTCACCATCGCCCTGCTGCTCGCCGCCGCGGTGATCCTCATCGCCGTGCTGCCGTATGCCGCAGGCTACGGACCCATCAAGCGGACCATCTTTTCGCACCTGCTGATGTATTGGAAGGACCCCACCTGGCAGCATGGCACTCTCGCCCTGCCTATCGCGGGTTACTTGATCTGGCGACGCCGCGCCGAGATCGCCGCCATTTCCGCAAAGCCCACACACCTCGGCCTACCGGTGATCGTGATCGCCTTGTTCTTCTACTACGCGGGCTATCGAGCGAACAACTTCTACCTCGGCTTCATCGGCCTGATGACGCTCATCGCAGGCTCATCGCTGTGGCTTGTCGGCATGCGCCGGACCTTGGAAGGCATCTTCCCCTGGCTCATGCTCGGCTTTGCCTGGCCGCTGGCCTTTCTTGAAAGCAGCCTCGCCTTCGAGATGCGCTTTCTCATGATCCGCCTCACCTCCGGCGTGCTTAATTTTCTGGATGTGCCCGTCATTCAAGAAGGCACCACGCTCCTCTCCAGCCCCGCGCATGGTCGCGAGGCTGGTGCGTTGTTCAGTCTGAATGTCGAAGGACCCTGCTCCGGCATGCGCAGCCTCTTTGCGCTGATGATGGTCGGTGCCTTGTTCAGCTACCATCGCCAAAAAGGCTTCTGGCAGCGCTGGTTCCTCTTCCTCATGACTTTTCCGCTCGCCATCCTGGCGAACATGAGCCGCATTCTCGTGCTCCTCGGTGCCTCGACGCTCTTCGGTCAATCCTTCGCCATTGGCGATGCCGACAAAGAAGTCTCCACCTTCCACTTCCTCACTGGCATTGTCGTCTTCCTCGTCGCCCTCGCCGGGCTGCAAGGCATCGCGTGGCTGATGGATCGCCTCTTCAACAAACAGCCCGCTTCTGCCATCCGCCGTGTGGCGGTCTCGAATGCCGTGCTGCCGTAAAGAAAGTGGAACAGGTTTTTAACCTGTTCGTTTCGAAGCCAAAACGGAAACCCATGCCTCACCCCATTCGAGAGTCTCTCAGCCTACCATGTCCGGTTCTGGGTCTTTGCCAGCCAGCCGCTCCGGCCGCACAGGTTGCAAACCTGTGCCACTTTCCTTCCACGCCTCGACTTGCATGATCTGGCGTTCCGCCATCCTCCTCATCCTCAGCGCCGCCACCGCGCTGCTCTGCCATTCATCCCCCTCCGCACGCGGAGGCGAAGATGCGGGCGTGCTCGCCGAGCTGCCGCTCGTCGCCGGGACTTATGTCGGCGAGGCCGAGGAGCAATCCGCCATCGAGAAAAAACTTCTTCCTGCGGACACGACCCAATTGAAACGCACTTACCGCACTCCCGGGCGTCGTGTCGAAGAGCGGGATATCGCCCACGCCTCGCTCGTCATCGCCGGTCAGGATACACGCAGCATTCATCGCCCCGAAGTTTGCCTTCCCGGCCAAGGCTGGACCATCACCAGCTCCAGCGTGCTGCCTGTCGAGCTGCCCACAGGCCAGCAACTTTATGTGCGTGATTTGTCGCTCGAACGTCTCGACCAGCGCAGCGCAGATCGTCGCGTGCTCAAAGCGCACTACATCTACTGGTTTGTCGGCAAGGATGTCACCACTACCAGCGACGCCAAGCGCCAATGGCTCAGCTTCAGCGACAGCGTCTTCCGCCAAGTGAACCACCGCTGGGCCTATCCCTCCGTCATGGCCTTCGTCACCCAAGGCCTCAATCCTCAGCAATCCGGCCAACGCGAACGCACCGATGCGCAAACCGTCGGCATGCTCCTCGACCTCGTCCGCACCCTTGCGCCGAAGTTTCAGAAGAATCTGATGCCATGATCTCGGCGCTTCATCATTACCTCAAGCCTCTCCAGCGAGTCGCCGTCGCCTACTCCGGCGGGGTGGATAGCTCGCTGGTGCTGAAGGCATCCTTGGATGCCTTGGGTTACGAAAACGTCATCGCCTTGCTCGCCGTCTCGCCGAGCCTTCCGCAAAGCGAGAAAGACGAAGCCATTGCTCTCGCCAAATCCCTCGGCGCACGCTTGGAACTGCTTCCTACCTCCGAAACCGATGATCCGCGCTATCAAGCCAACGCGCCGAACCGCTGCTACTTCTGCAAAGATCATGTGTATCGGGCGCTTCGCCAGTTTGCGGAGCAAAACGGCCTCGAACACGTCCTCGACGGCATGAACGCCGAGGACACGCTCGATGTGCGACCCGGCCGCGCCGCCGCTCGTGAGCTGCACATTTTGAGCCCGCTGCATGAGCTCGGCTTCACCAAACAAAACGTGCGTGAAGCCGCGAAAGCCCTCGGACTGCCGAACTGGAACAAACCGGCCGCCGCATGCCTCGCCTCCCGCATTCCCTACGGCACGGCTGTGACGCCTAAACTGCTCTCGCAGGTCGAAAAAGCCGAAGCCGCCTTGTTTGACCTCGGCTTCCGCGAACTCCGCGTGCGCCACCACGGCGATGTCGCCCGCATCGAAGTCCCCGAAGCCGATCTGAATCGCGTTTTGAAGCATCGCGATGCCATAACCGCCTCGCTGAAAGCTCTCGGCTACATCTACATCACCCTCGATCTCACCGGTCTCCGTTCCGGCAGTATGAACGAAGTCCTCGCCGCCCGCACCGTATGAACGAAGCCCGTCTCCGCGATCTCCTCACGCAAGTCAGTGAAGGCAAGCTGCCCGCTGAAACTGCGCTCGATCGTCTGCGCACGCTTCCCTTCACCGAAGTCGGTGATGTGCTTGCGGACACGCATCGCTTGATCCGCCAGGGCTTCCCTGAGGCCGTCTTTACCGAGGGTAAATCACTCACGCAGATCACGGATGCTCTCACCGCCCTCGTCGCCGCGCATGGGAGTGCCATCGCCACGCGAGTGCCGGCGGAGATCGCCACGATTTTGCTGCAACGCTTCCCCACCGGCAGCTACGACGCCGTGTCACGTCTCTACCGCATCGGCCAGATGGAGCGCAGCGGCACGCACGCACCCGTGCTCGTCGTGAGCGCCGGCACGAGCGATCAACCCGTGGCCGAGGAAGCGGCGCAGACGCTTGAATTCGCCGGTGTGATGGTCACGCGGGTGAATGATGTCGGCGTCGCCGGATTGCATCGCGTGCTTGCGCGGCTCGAAACGCTTCGCAGCGCCAGTTTGATCATCGCCGTCGCTGGAATGGACGGTGCCTTGCCCAGTGTGATCGGCGGACTTGTGGCCCAACCCGTGATCGCCGTGCCCACCAGCATCGGCTACGGCGCGAGCCTCCACGGCATCGCCGCACTGCTCACGATGCTGAATTCCTGCGCCAGCGGCCTCACCGTCGTGAACATCGACAACGGCTACGGCGCTGCCGTGGCGGCGCTGCGATGCTTAAAGTAGTCCGCGAGTCCCCTCGCGGTCCTTTCCCAAACTACCGCGACGGAGTCGCGGACGACAATGCACCTCGAAGACACGCTCTACCCGCTGCTTCGTCTGTATGAAGCAGCTCCGCAGCCAGTGAAAACATTGGCGGGTAGAGCGTATCGAGCGATTCCGAACTCGATCCGGCAAGGAGCCGCCTATGAGCGCTTTCGACGTGAAGCGACCGAATCCGAGTCGTGGGATGCGGAGACGACCCGACGCTATCAAATCGCCGCGATTCGCGAATCGCTGCTCGCGGCGCAGAGAGCACCGTTTTACGCAAAACGCTTCGCCGAGGCTAGTGTGCGGCCGGAGAGCTTTGAAGCGCTGGAGCAGCTCGCCGCTTATCCAATGCTCACGAAGCAGGACATCATCTCGAATCGCGATCAAATGGTGAGTGGTGATGCTTCTCAACGGCTCGCGATGACCACCGGAGGCTCTAGCGGGGTGCCGGTGAGCTTTTTCCTGCACAAAGGCATCAGCCGCCCGAAGGAGCAGGCCTACCTCGAAGCGACATGGTCGCGAGCAGGTTATCGCCCCGGAGATCGTGTGGCGGTGATTCGTGGCGGCGTGACTTCCAGCCGGGCCGATGGGCGCATTTCGACTTTTGATGCCACACGGAACTGGCTGATGCTCTCGTCCTATCATCTCACGCCGGAGCGTTTGCTGAAGTATGTGAATGAATTGAACCGCTTTCGTCCACAGCACTTGCACGCCTACCCGAGCGCGGCGCTGATGCTCAGGCAGATGGGTGTGAAGCTCGATTTCCAACTCACGTCCTTGCTTTGCGGCTCGGAAAAACTCAACACAGAGGCTCAACGGCAGTTGGAAGACCATTTCGGAGCTCCGGTGATGCACTGGTATGGCCACAGCGAGCGGGCGGTGCTCGCCGCGCAGCGTCCGGGAAGCTCGGCGCTGCATTTTTGGCCTGGGTATGGCTTCGTCGAGTTCAGCGAGCCGGATGCCGAAGGGAATAGAGAGATCATCGCCACCTCGTTCCACAATCACGTCGTGCCGCTCATCCGCTATCGCACGGGTGACCTGTGGAGCGCCGACGGGCATGTGATCGGTCGAGACTATGAGTTTCTCATCAGCCGCACTGGCCGCCGCATTTCGCTCACAGCGATGAACATGCACGATGACCTCTTTGACGACCTGCTCGCCGTGCAGTTCCATCAACACGAACCCGGCGAGGTCGATTGCCACTTTCAGCCGACGCCACGATGGTCCCGGGATCGCCAACCAGCCATCCGTGCAGGATTGCTGCGAAAGCTCGGCGACGATTTCACGCTCACGCTGCGTGTGGTGGATGAGATTGAGAAAACCAGCGCCGGGAAGCATCGCTGGCTGGTGACGACGTTGAAACCATGATCCCACGCTTTCACATCCTCGGATCGCCGGTCGATGCGATGAACATGGAGACGTGTTGCGCGGCGGTGGAGCAGGCGCTTGAGACGAAGACAAAAGGCTATGTCTGTGTGGCGGGTGTGCATCAGCTCACGGAGGCCTATGAGCAGCCGGAGTTCCGCGAGGTGCTGGAGAAGGCTTTTCTGATCACGCCGGATGGCATGCCGCTTTCGTGGATTGGCTGGATGAAGGGCTTTCCAGACATGGATCGCGTTTATGGGCCGGATTTGATGCTCGAAGTCATGAGTCGTGGCTTGGTGAATGGCCGCACGCACTTTTTGTATGGGGGCATGCCGGGTGTGGCGACGGAGTTGAAGCAGGCGTTGGAGCAAAAGATTCCCGGCGTGAAAATCGTCGGGGCAGAGTGCCCGCCGTTTCGTTCGCTCACGAGCGAGGAAGAGACGGCTTTGATTGAGCAGGTGCGCGGATTGAAGCCCGACATCATCTGGATGGGCATCAGCACCCCGAAGCAGGATCGCTTCATGCATGCGTATCTCCACCGGTTGGATACCACGCTCATGTTTGGTGTGGGCGCGGCTTTTGATTTCCACACGGGCCGCGTGAAGCAATCACCACGCTGGATGCAGCGGCTCGGTCTCGAATGGTTTTACCGCGTCTGCCAGGAGCCGCGACGGCTCGCCGGACGCTATTTTCGCAACAACCCGCTCTTCATCTGGCGGCTGATCAAGGAGGCGCTCGCATGAAACAGCTCGCTCAATATCAAGATGGCCGTCTGGAGTTGCAGGAGGTGCCGGAGCCGGTGCTGATGCCGGGGGGGATTCTCGTGCGAACGACGTGCTCGGTGATCTCGCCGGGGACGGAGCGGATGAAGGTGGAGCAGGCGAAGATGTCGCTGCTCGAAAAGGCACGGGCGAGGCCGGATCAGGTGCGCAAGGTGCTCGACACGGCGCGGACGCTCGGCTGGAAGGCGGCGGTGGAGAAGGTGCGCAATCGTTTGGAGTCGCCCACGCCGCTGGGCTACTCGGCTGCGGGTGTGGTGGTGGCGGTGGATGCGCTGAACACGCATTTTCGGGTTGGGGATCGCGTGGCGTGTGGCGGCGCGGAGTGTGCGCATCATGCGGAGGTGATCGCGGTGCCCGATTTGCTGGCGGCGAAGGTGCCGGAAGGTGTGGAAGACTGGCAAGCGGCCTACACGACGCTCGCCGCGATCTCGATGCAAAGCGTGCGGCAGGCGCAGACGCAGATCGGCGAGCGGGTGCTGGTGATCGGGCAGGGGCTGGTGGGCTTGCTGACGACGACGCTGCTGCAAATTGCCGGTGCTCGCGTGATGGCGGTGGATTTGAATGAGGCACGTTTGGAGACCGCGAAGCAGATGGGCGCGGAGCGTGTGGCATCGGCCGATGTGGCGAACGCGGTGCGTGAATGGACCGGCGGCATGGGCGTGGATGCGGTGCTGCTGTGTGTGGGTGGTCAATCAGCGGAGGTGACGGCACAAGCGGTGGCTTGTCTGCGGGATCGCGGCACGCTCCTCATTGTGGGCATGCACGATGCCTCGTTGGAATGGAAGACGGCGTTCCAAAAAGACATCACGGTGCGCTACAGCCGCAGCTACGGGCCAGGGAGATATGATCCGAGCTACGAGTGGGGCGGCGTGGATTATCCGGCAGGCTATGTGCGCTGGACGGAGAACCGGAATTTTGAGGCGTGCCTGGAGTTGATGCGGAGCGGGCAGCTTGATCTGCGAGCACTAACTACCCGAAGAGTCTCGTTCGCCGCGGTTTTGTCGGCTTACGACGCTTTAGAAGAAGAACTCGGCATCGTGATTGAGTATCCGACGGGCACGCAAGCTCGCGACAGCGTCCTGGAGTGCGCCGGTCCTCCGGCGCTTTCGAGCGGTGTTCGGCCTGCGGAAAGCTCCAGAGGGCTGGAGCACTCCAAAACGCTGTCGCGAGCTTGCGCCACCCTCGATGTCATCGGCGCGGGGAACTTTGTGCGGACGATGCTGCTGCCGCATTTGAAGGGGAAGATCACGCTCGGCACGGTGGTGAATGGCACGGGGCTCTCGGCGAGGCATGTGAAGGAGAAGTTTGGCTTTGCGAAGGCGGCGACGGATTTCGCGGAGGCGACTTCGGAGGCGGTGATCATCGGGACAAGGCATGATTTGCATGCAGCGCTGGTCTTGAAGGCGTTGAAGGCCGGGAAGCAGGTCTTTGTGGAAAAGCCACTTTGTCTCACGCCGGATGAACTGGCCGCAATCGGCGCGGCGATGGCTGAAACGACGGGAAGCTTGATGGTGGGCTTCAACCGTCGTTTTGCACCGGCGGCAGTGGAGATGAAGAAGTGGCTCGATGAGGCTCCGGGAGCGAAGATGATGTCGTATCACGTCTGCGCGGGCGTGCTGGCGGCGGATCATTGGTATGCTGATCCGGCGCAGGGTGGGCGGATCATCGGCGAAGCCTGTCACATGCTGGATTTCGCGTGTTTCATGCTCGGCAGGCCGGTGCGGGTTTCGGCGCAGAAGACGGGCGCGGATTCGGTTTCGGCGCAGGTGGAGTTTGCGGAGGGTTCGACCTTCCAACTGATTTACTCGGCGGAGGGTGACAGCGCGTTTCCGAAGGAAAGCATCCGCGTGTTTGCGAACGGCCTCGTGGCGGAGTGCGAGAACTTCATGAAGCTGACGGTGTGGAAAAACCGGAAGGCGAAGGTCACGAAGCACGCGTCAAAGGGGCACGCGGAGGAAATGGAGGCGTGGCTGGGCTTTTTAAAGGATGGCAAGCCACATCCGCTGCCTGATGGGCAATCGCGGGAGAGCATGCGGCTGACGTTTGCGGTCGTGGAGGCGGTGAGGAGGTCTGCCGTGATCGATTTGGACAAATATTTAATGGCTCACGCTGCCGGTGTCGTGAATGAAAGTCCCTGAGTAACAACAAGCCACTGCCGGGGATATACTGGAAACAACGCATGACCGCCTTTCGAAAAGTAAGCTGGATCTGGCACCGCCTGCGGGCGATGCCGCCGCAGGAGATTGCGGGCCGGGTGAAGGTGAAGGCGCAGGAGTGGACGGCGACGACGACGCTGCGGACGCTGGATGATTTTGTACTCGGGGCCGTGGATGCGAGTTCGATGCGGCTGCCGACGAAAGAGAAGGCCCCAGCTGAGCTACGTGAGGCCGTGAAGAGGCACCGGGCTTGGTTGTTTGGCTGGAAAGAGGTGCTGGTGGGCGATGCGCCCAACTGGAATCTCGATCCGGTGCATGGGGTGGAGGTGCCCGCGGAGGTATTCAATCATCGTGAACTCCCCGAAGGCGCGGATGCACGCTGCGTGTGGGAGCTTTCGCGCTGGAGCGAGGTGGTGCGGCTGGCCCAGGATGGCTGGCTGAATGAGAATCCAGATGCTTTGCGCCTGGCGCAGCGATGGATGAGGGACTGGCTGGAGAAGAATCCGGCGTCCAACGGCATCCACTGGCGCAGTCCGCTGGAAGGGGCGCTGCGGTTGATGAACTTTTGCTGGATCGATGCGCTGGTGAGGGCGGGTGGTGATGCGGAGATCCTCGCGGAGCAGGATCGTATCGCGCAAGAACTGGTGCCGCTGCATGCGTGGTGGGTGTGGCGGAAGAGGTCATTTGGATCGTCGGCGAACAATCATCTGATCGGCGAGCTGGCGGCACTTGTGATGGTGACGCGTCGCTGGCCGTCGCTGGCGAAGGTGATCTGCTGCCCGGAGCGGTTGTGGCCGATGCTGGAGGAGGAGGTACTGCGGCAGTTTGCGGAGGATGGCGGGAACAAGGAGCAGGCGCTGCATTACCATCTCTTCGCCTGGGAGATGGCGTGGCAGGCGGGTCGCGTGATGGACGGGCTGCACGGAATGATTTTGAAGCGGCTCAAAGATGCGGCGCAGTTCTTTTGCGATGTGAGCCTCGGTGCCTGGGACTTTGGCGACAGCGATGATGCCCAGGTGGCACCTTTGACGATGGATCGCCGAAACGCGGAGCGTGAATGGCGGGCGTGGATGCTCGGCGAAGAAGAAGGTGCCGCGCTCGCTTTCTGGCTGGGTGAAGCACCGCGAGTGACCTCAGCTGTGAGGCAAAAGTGGATCACGCATGCGGAGAGCGGTCATGCGATCTGGCGTGATGAAGCTTGGACGGCGCGAGTGGATGCTTCACCGCTTGGTTTTGGCACGCTGGCGGCGCATGGGCATCTCGACGCGATGCATGTTTCACTTTGGAGCGCTGGCGAGCCGTTGGTGATTGATCCGGGAACGGGTGGTTACTATGGCGATGTGGATTTGCGGGCGAGTCTGGCGGCTTGGGAGGCTCACAATGGTCCGGTGCCGGTGTGTGGACGGAGTGTTCCGATGCGTGCGGGGCCGTTTTTGTGGCGTGAGCATCACGATGTGCCGAAGATGGAGATCGTGGATGATGCGTGCGTGGTGCGTTTTGCTTGTGATGGGCCGTTTACCAAGCGGAGTGTGCAGATTGCGGGCAAGAGTGCCCGCATCACGGATGAGGTTTGTGGTCGCACGGCGCATGTGGTGACGTGGCAGCTCGCGCCGGAGTGGCGCATCGGTGGCGAGGATGCGTGTGAGTTTGTTTTGAGTCACCGAGACGGCGCAGAGGTCAGGCTGCGCGTCGAAGGTGATGCGATCCAAACCTGCGAGGTGGTGCGAAACGAGGTTTCGCCGCAATTTGGGCAGGTGGTGAAGGCGGAGGCGGTGCGGGTGACCTTCACGGGCAGGCTGGTGAGCACGTTCTCACGCTGAGAGGGGCCTGCGGGGATGTTGAGTGAGCGATGGCGGCAGCCATGGCCCAAAACAAAGCCGGGGCCGCTCCTCAGCGAACCCCGGCTCCGCAATGTTGTTGGTTGCGGTAAGTTATTTGATCTCGCCCGCGAAGCCGGCGGCGTTCAGGGCGGCGGTGAGCTCGGCTTTGGTGAAATCACCTTCGACGGTGAAGGATTCGGATTTGGCGACGATGTCGTTGCTGGTGATGCCGGAAACATTCTTCACAGCAGCGATGGCGGCATCAGCGCATTTTTTGCAGCAGAGATGCACGCCGGAGACGGTGGCCTTGGCGATTTTGGCCTCGGGCTTGGAAGCAGTCTTCGATGCGGTGGACTCTTCTCCTTCGACGCTGCCATAGTAACCGGCGGCGAGGATGGCCTCGACGGCTTTTTTGGCATCGGTCTTTTTCTTCGTCGTGATGGTGACGGTCTTGCCTTCGGCGGTGACGGTGATGTCCTTGCCGACGCTGGTGCCTGCTTTGACAATGCCGTTGGTGCAGCTCTTGCAGCAGTTATGCACGCCGGTCATGGTGACGGTGGTTTCGGCGTGAGCGAGCGTGGCGACGGCGAGGAGAGAAAAGATGAAGCGCTTCATGGTGCGTGCTGAGACGTTAGCACGGCACATTTTCTTAGCACCAATTGATTTTTGACCTCATTGACGAGGCTGACCTCATTGAGGCTTCATGATCCACGATGGGATGGATTGATCCGTGGTGAGGAAGATGGCGTGGAAGGCAGGGAGGAGTTTTTGGTGCGTGCTTTCGATGTTGTTGGCATCGAACCAAGCGTTGCCAGCATGGGTGCGGCGGAAGGCGTGACGCGTCATGCTGGAGTCGCCGTTCCAGATTTGGAGCTTGTCCGCATCGGGTGAGAAGCCAGCGGAGGTTGTCATGGACATGGAGGCGGGGCTTTGATCGAAGGGATGACCGGAGCCGATGAGCTGTGATCCGGCGCGGAGCGTGCTGACGAAGTTCCAGGCACGCACTTCACCGCTGACGGGAAGTGTGACCTCCGTGCTGCGGCTGTGGACGAGCACGCCTTCACCGGGGGCGAGAATGGTGGAGCCGGCATCAGCGAGAGTTGTATCGGTCTGAAGTGCCCAGTGAGCGCCGAGAGCGGAGGCTTTGAGCCAGAAGACGCGGTAGGCTTTGCCATCAAAGAACATGACGCGGTCGGCATTGGCGGGATTGATGGCGGAGCGGAAGGCGGCGGGCGGGAAGAGGGCGGCGAGGGTCCAGTGCGGACGGATGATGATGAGGTCGTCCGCGGCTGGAGGGGAGGTTTTCCAGGTGAGAGAGCCGGTGCGGCTATCGATTTCGAAGCGAGTGCCTTCACCGATGATTTCGGCGAAGTAGGCCGTGGAGGCATTGAGCGTGAGGTTTTGAGCTGCGGAGGCTTTTCCTTCAAAGATGGCGGGACGCAGCAGCGGCATGGAGAAGGTCTGCGGAGCGGTGGCGAAGGTGCGGAGGCTCCAGGCCTGCACGCGGGAGTGGGTGACCTGCTCGGCGGTGCCGTTCAGATCGGCATCGAGCTCGACTTTGAGGCGGATGAAGCCGGTTTCGCTTCCGGTGAAGAGCGGGGCGAGATCGAGTTTCGCGAAGCGGGTGGTCTCGGTGTTGTCGGCGTTGAAGGTGGTGGAGGGCGTGATGGCGAGCGGGGTCCAGGATTGCATGTCGGTGCTGCCTTCGAGGCGATAGACGAGATCCGGGCGAGAAGGCACGGGGCGTGTGAGGAGGGCATCGGCGGCTTCGAGGCGGAAGGGGCTGGCGAGGGCGTAATCGAGCAGCGTGCCGTCGTGATCGAGCTGCCACTGCGCATAGGTGACAGGAGCCGCGAGCACGTTGGTGCTCATGCTGTTGGAAGCGGCGAGGTTGTTGATGAAGGTATTGCCGCTGAGGGGAGTGCCTGGAGGTGGCAGCGGATAGAAGCCGAGATCGACGGTGAGATCGGTGTTGGAATCGGCGGTGTCGTCGCTGGTGTTGGAGGTGCCAGTTTCGCCGGTGGCATTGGTGGGCTCGACGCCGAGGGCGAGGGTGAAGATGCCGGTGTTCACGCCGGTGAAGCTCGGCTTGAAGGTCATGAGCACGTTTTGATCGAGATTGTCATCGATCGGGGTGACGACATTGTCGGTGGGGCCGATGGCGGGGATGTGATTGTCGAGCACGGCGCTGGTGGCGAACTGCGAGGGCGGCACATGGATGTAGTAGCTGCCAGCGGGGACGCAGAACTGGTAGATGCCGGAGGTATTCGAGGTGGTGCTGTAAAGGGGCGTGCCGGTGAGCGGATCGGTGACGCTGGAGGGGAAGATGCGGAGCTGGACACCGGAGAGCACGGTATCGGAGGCGGCCTCATAGCTGCCATTGTTGTTCACGTCTTTGAAGACGAGATTGCCCACGCAGATGCCGGCGAAGGCACCGAAGTCGATGGTGAGGTTCGAGGATGAGTCGGCATCGCCATCGGTGGTGGATTCGGCACCAGTGGCGAGATTGATGACGGGGCTGAAGAGCGGGGTGCCGACGCCGCCGGGCTGCGAGCCGTCGTTGTTGTTGTTCACGTTGTTGTCCGTGGTGGCAGGCGTGCCACCAGTCATGTTGAAGGGCGCGGGCAGGGTGACGCGGACGTAGTAATTGCCGGGAGGAAGGTTGCTGAAGCTGTAGAGGCCGGTGGCGGTGGTGGTGAAGTTTGAGCCGACCTGTGAATCGGCCGAAGCGCCGCCAATGACGTTGTCCGCGCCAGGATTCCAAAGCTGGACGGTGGCTCCGCTGATGCCGGTCTCACCGCCATCGAGGAGGCCGTTGTTGTTGGCGTCATTGAAGATCATGTCGCCAATGATGAGGCCGCGAATGATGATGGTGACGCTGGCGGAGCCGGTGCAGCCGTAGGTATCCGTGGCGCGGATGGTGACAATGGAGGTGCCTGCGGTGGTGGGTGTGCCGCTGAGCACACCGGCGGTGGAAAGCGTGAGGCCCGCAGGCAGCGTGCCGGCGGTGACGGCATAGGTGTATGCGGCGGTGCCGCCAGTGGCGCTGAAGGTCTGCGAGTAGGCGGTATTCAGGAAACCATTCGCGGGCGAGGTGGGGCTGACGGTGATGGTGGGGCAGGCCGGAGCTAGTGTGTAGCTTTGCGTGCCGGTGCAAGCGTTCGCATCGGTGGCGGAGATCGTGAAGGTCTGACTGGTGCCGCTGGTGGGCGTGCCGGTGACGGCTCCGGTGCTCGTGTTGAGGCTCAAACCGGCTGGGAGTGTGCCGCTGGCGAGGGCGTAAACATAAGGAGCGGTGCCGCCGGAGGCTGCGGCACTGCTGGAGTAAGCACTGCCGATGGTGAGCGTGGGATTGAGAGCAGCGAGGCTGATCACCGGGCAGATTTTGATGGGGTAAACACGCGAGCCGGAGCAGCCATAGGCATCGGTGGCAGTGATGGTGACATTCACTCCTGCGCCATTCGATGTGGTCGGCGTGCCGCTGATCACACCGGCGGTGGAGAGAGTGAGACCCGCGGGCAGGGTGCCTGCGGTGACGGCAAAACTATAGGGTGCCATGCCACCACTGCCGGTGAGCGTTTGTGAGTAGGCGGTGCCGACGAGGCCTGCGGCGACCGAGGTAGGATTCACGGTGACGGGGAGGCAGTTTACGGTGACGAGGTAGTCCTCGACTTCACCAATGCCGCTGGCTCCGGTGGCTCCAGGATTGGTGGTGCTGGTGAAGCGGAAACGTGCGCCACGCTGGCCGGGGATGGCAGCAAGCGGCGTGGCGATGCTGACGCTTTGAGCGATGCCATTCGTGCCGGTGGCGATGCTCACATTTGTGGCGACTTGCTCGCCCGCATCGGCGAAGGAGCCGTTGTTGTTGAAATCGATCCACGCGTTGAGGAAGGCGGCGACTCCGCTGAGATTCGTGACTGTGACGCTGGCGTTCGATGAGGTGCCGGGAGTTAGCGCAGGCAGGGTGACGCCGTCTTCGTCATCGCTGGCGGTGGTGTCGTCACCTGTGGCGGTGCCGTTTCGTGTGGAGACATACTCGGTATCGACGAGCGGGCCCATGCGGAGGTTGTTTGATTGGGTGCTAGATGCATCAGCCGCACCATTCCAGTCACCAAAGTCCGTCGTGGGCACGGCGATGTTCACGATGTGGTCTTCGACTTCGCCATTGCCAGCGCCGCCGATGGGGCCGGGCGTGATGGTGGAGGTCAGACGAACGCGGATGCCGATGTTGGTGCCCGTTGCAGCCGCCGCGGGCACGGTGAAGGAGATGTTTTGAGGGACGGCGTTCGTGCCAGCAGCGATGGAGCTGTTTGTCGCGATCTGCTCACCCGCATCGGTGACGACGCCGTTGTTGTTGAAATCGATCCAGGCATTGAGGAAGGCGGCCGTCGCGGAGGTGTTGGTGACGTTGACAACGAGCGTGGCAGGAGCACCAGCGGTCATGGAGGGCACGGTGACGCCGTCTTCGTCATCGCTGCCGGTGGTGTCGTCACCGGTGGCGAGGGCGTTCAAGGTAGCGGCGAATTCCGTATCCGTGGTGGCACCGATCTTCAGGGCGGCGTTGCGGGTAGAGAAGGCGCTGCCGAAGCCGCTGAAATCACCAAAGTCACTCGGCGGGGTGGCGATGGTGACGGTATAGTCTTCCACTTCGCCCGTGCCGGAGAGGCCGGTGGCACCCGGATTCTGGATGTTGGTGAAGCGCACACGCACTGGCAGCGCGGCTCCCTGCGTGGCCGTGGCGGGAACGTTGATGCTGAGATTCTGAGCGATGTTGTTCGTGCCGGTGGCGACGGCGACATTGGTGGCGACTTGTTCGCCCGCATCGGTGAGGAGGCCGTTGCCATTGAAATCGATCCAGACGTTGAGGTAAGCAGCAGCACCGGAGGTATTCGTGGCGAGCACGGGGATGGTGGCGGGTGCTCCGGCGGTGAGCGAGGGCATGATAACGGCGTCTTCGTCATCGCTTCCGGTGGTGTCGTCACCTGTGGCAGCACCGTTCGTCGTGGCAATGTATTCCACATCGGTGAGCGGACCGAGTTTCAGCGTGCTGTTCACGGTGCTGGAGGCACTGCCGAGGGAGGCGTGATCTCCAAAGTCTGTCGTGGGCTGTGAAATCGTGACGATGAAGTCCTCGACCTCACCCGTGCCACCGGCGGAGCCAGTCACGCCGGGTGTGGCGGCGCTGGTGAGACGGAAACGAGAACCCAAGGCGGTGCCGGTGACAGCACCGACGGGCACGTTCACGGTGAGGTTGAGGATGCTGTTGCTGAAACCGTTGGCGACATTTGAGTTCGTGGCGATTTGCTCGCCCGCATCGGTGAGGACGCCGTTGTTGTTGAAATCGACCCAGGCATTGAGGAAGGCGGCGGTGCCGGTGATGTTAGTGATGGTGACAGGCACGGTGAAGCTGCCACCCGCGATGAGGGATGGGAAGGTCACGCCGTCTTCGTCATCGCTGCCGGTGGTGTCGTCACCCGTAGCGGTGGCGTTTCGTGTGGAGGCGAATTCGGTATCGACGGTGGCACCGAGACGCAGATTGGCGCTGGCACCGTTGGAGGCATCGGCGATACCGCTCCAGTCACCGAAGTCCGTCGTCGGAGCTGAGATGGTGACGGTGTAGTCTTCCACTTCACCATTGCCGGAGGCTCCGGTGGCACCGGGAGAGGCGGTGGAGGTGAGGCGGAAGCGTGCGCCGAGCGGCAGGCCGGTGACGGCAGCGGCAGGCACGGTGACGTTGAGGTTCACCGTGCTATTCGTGAGACCTGTGGCGACGCTGGTGTTCGTGGCGACTTGTTCTCCAGCATCGGCGAAGGAGCCGTTGTTGTTGAAGTCGATCCAGGCGTTGAGGTTCACGGCGAGACCGCTGGTATTGGTGACGATGACAGGAACGGTGGCAGGAGCTCCGGCGGTGAAGGTGGGGAAGGTGACGGCGTCTTCGTCATCGCTGCCGGTGATGTCGTCACCCGTGGCGCTGGCGTTTTTCGTGGAGGCATACTCTTGGTCCGTGGTGGCACCGAGACGGATGGCGGCGACGACGATGCTGCTGGCATCCGCATAGGCACTGTGGTCGCCAAAATCTGTCGTGGGAGCGAAAACGTTCACGACGTAGTCTTCGACCTCGCCAGTGAGTGCACTGATACCGGTGGGACCGAGGCCAGAGGGAGCGGCGAGGCGGAAGCGCACGCCGAGATTCACACCAGTGATGGCGGTGGCAGGCACGGCGAAAGTGAGATTCACGGTGCCATTGGCAGTACCTGCGGGGATGGAGACGTTGGTGGCGAACTGCTCGCCTGCATCACCGAGAGTGTTGTTGTTATTGAAGTCCGCCCAAGCGCTGAGGAAGGCGCCTGCTCCGGTGGAATTCGTGACGGTCACGGGCACGGTGACGGTCTGGCCAGCGGTGACGGCTGGAATGGTCACGCCGTCTTCGTCATCCGTTCCGGTGGTGTCGTCACCAGTGGCGGTGGCGTTTTTCGTGGCGACGAATTCGGTGTCGATGCTGGCACCCATGCGCAGGGAGGTGTTCGCACCTTGGGCGGCATCGGCGAAGCCAGAGAAGTCGCCAAAATCAGTCGTGGGAGCGGCAATGATGGTGGTGTAGTCCTCGACCTCGCCATTGCCGCTGGCCCCGGAGACGCCTGGAGAGGCGGTGGAGGTCAGACGGAAGCGGACGCCGAGATTCACCCCGGTGAGAGCGGTGGCGGGGACAGTGATGCTGAGGTTTTGCGTGCTGTTGGTGAGGCCGGTGGCGTAGCTCACATTGGTGGCGATCTGCTCGCCAGCATCCGCGATGGAGTTGTTGCCATTGAAGTCGATCCAGGCGTTCAGATTGACGGCCGCGCCGGTGTTGTTCGTGATGACCACGGGAATGGTGGCGGGAGCACCAGCGGTGAGAGTGGGAATCGTCACGCCGTCTTCGTCATCGGTGGCGGTAGTATCGTCACCCGTGGCGCTGGAATTGGTGGTGGGAGTGTACTCCGTATCGATGGCGGCTCCGAGGCGCAGATTGCTATTCCGCGTGCTGCTGGCGGATGCGAAGGAGGCATAGTCCCCGAAGTCCGTGGTCGGCTCCGCGATGCTCACGACGTAGTCCTCGATCTCACCGACGGTGCCGATGCCGGTGGGGCCGGGTGAAATGGCGGAAGTGAGACGGAAGCGAGCGCCGAGGTTCACACCGGTGACCGCATTGACGGGGACGGTGAGACCGAGGTTTTGCAGCACATTCGTGGTGCCATTGGTGATGGTGATGCCGACGAAGACCTGCTCGTTCGCATCCGCGAAGGAGCCGTTGTTGTTGAAATCAATCCACGCGTTGAGGTAAGCGACGGTGCCGGTGTTGTTCGTGAGAGTGACGCCAAGGGTGGCGGGGGCTCCAGCCGTGAGGGTGGGAATGGTGACGCCGTCTTCGTCATCATTGCCGGTGGTGTCGTCACCGGTGGCGGTGGCATTCTTGGTGGCGACGTATTCCGCATCGACGAGGGCACCGAGGCGGAGATTGGAGTTCGCGGTGTTGATGGCATCGGCTGCGCCGCTCCAGTCGCCGAAGTCGGTGGTGGGATTGAGGACGTTGACGGTATAATCTTCGATTTCACCGCCGGAACCGCTGCCGGTGGGGCCGGGTGAGGCAGCGGTGGTGAGGCGCACACGCACGCCGATGCTCGAGCTCGTCACGGTGGAAGACGGCAGGGTGAAGGAGACATTCTGCACGAGGTTCGTGGAGCCGGTGGGGATGCTCACATTATTCGCCACCTGCTCGCCGGCATCGGTGAGCACGCCGTTGTCATTGAAATCGAACCACACATTGAGGTTGGCAGCGGCTCCGGTGGCATTGGTGACGGTCACGGGCACGATGACGGCCTGCCCAGCGGTCATCGAGGGGAAGGTGACGCCGTCTTCGTCATCGCTGCCGGAGGTGTCATCGCCGGTGGCGGTGGCATCGGCGGGAGCCACGCCTTCGACATCGGTCAAAGCGCCGATGCGGAGGTTCGAGTTGAGCGTGTTGGAGACAGTGGCGAAGCCGCTGTGATCACCCCAATCCGTATTCGGATTCGGCGTGATGGTGAAGCTGCGTGCGCCGGTGCATCCCAGCGTATCGGTGGCGGTGATGATGAAAGTTTGCGAGGTGATGGAGGTGGGCGTGCCGCTGAGAAGACCGCCGGAAGTGAGCGTGAGACCGGCTGGCAAGGTGCCGGTGGTGACGGCAAAGGTAGGCGTGCCGGTGCCGCCTGTGGCGGAGATGGTCTGCGAGTAGGCAGAGCCGACGGTGCCATTCGGCAACGAGGTGGGATTCACCGTGATGGCAGGGCACACAGGCGTGATCGTGTAGGCTCGGGAGCCGGGGCAGCCATTCGCATCGGTGGCGGTGAGGGTGAAATTCGCCGCGGTGAGGGCGGTGGGCGTGCCAGTGATGACGCCGGTGGCGGTGTTGAGGCTCAAACCAGCGGGCAAGGCACCACTGGCGATGGCAAAGGTGTAAGGCGTGGCTCCACCGGAGGCCACGATGGTCTGCGAGTAGGCCTGGGTGACGGTGGCGGTGGCGAGCGGCGGCGCAGTGAGCGTGACGACAGGGCAGATCTTGATCGTGTAAGCCCGAGTGCCGAGGCAGTTGTAGGCATCACGAGCCTGCACGGTGATGGAAACGCCCGCGCCATTGCCTGCGGTAGGTGTGCCGCTGAGGACGCCCGCGGTGGTGAGCGTCAAACCAGCCGGGAGTGAGCCAGCGATGACGGTGTATTGATAAGGGGCAGTGCCGCCCGTGGCGGAGAAGGTCGTCGAAGGATAAACGGTGCCCGCGAGGCCGACGGGCACACTGCCCGGATTGACGGTGATGGGCGGGCAGCTCATGGCGAGCGTGTAACTGCGTGTGCCGGGGCAGCCATTGGCATCGGTGGCCGTGACGGTGACGGTGGAGCTGATCTCGACGTTTGGCGTGCCGCTGATGACGCCGGTGGTGGTGTTGAGGCTGAGGCCACCGGGCAGCGTGCCGCTCGTGACAGCGAAAGTATATGGCGTGGCTCCACCGCTGGCGGTCACGGTTTGCGAGTAAGCCGTGCCGACGGTGCCGGTGGTGGTGATGGCTCCGACGGTGACCACCGGGCAGACCTTGATGGTATAGACGCGGGTGTTTTGGCAGCCGTAGTTATCGGTGGCGCGGATGGTGACGCTGACGCCTGCGCCATTCGATGTCGTGGGGGTGCCGCTGAGCACGCCAGCGGTGCTCAAGGTGAGACCGGCGGGCAGCGTGCCGACGCTCACGGCATAGCTGTAAGGTGCGGTGCCACCCGTGGCGGAAACGGTTTGCGAGTAAGCGACACCGACGGTGGCAGCGGGAAGCAACGCTGGATTGATCGTGATGGCCGGGCAGGCAGGCGTGACAGTGTAGGGGCGTGTGCCCTGGCAGCCGTAGAAGTCCGTGGCGCGGAGGGTGAAGGTCTGCGCGGTGGTACTCGTGGGTGTGCCGCTGATGGCTCCCGTCGTCGAATTGAGAGTGAGGCCTGCTGGAAGCGTGCCCACGCTCACGGCGAAGGTATAAGGCGCAGTGCCGCCCGTGGCGCTGATGGTTTGTGAGTAGGCGGTGCCGATGGTGCCATTCGCCAGCGAGGTGGGATTCACCGTGATGGCCGGGCAGACGGGAGCCACGGTGTAAGGGCGGGAGCCGAGGCAGGTATTCGCATCGGTGGCGGTGATCGTGAAGGTCTGGCTGGTGGTGCTGGTGGGCGTGCCGCTAAGCACACCAGCGGTGGAGAGCGAAAGACCGGCAGGCAGCGTGCCGCTGGTGACGGCGTAAGTGTAAGGTGCCAGACCACCGGTGGCGGTGAGAGTCTGCGAATAGGCGGTGCCGAGAGTGCCATTCGCAAGCGAGGCGGGATTCACGGTGATCGCCGGACAGACGCGGACATTCACCGGCAGCGTGACGGCACACCCATTGGCATCCTGAGCACGCACGGTGACGCTGACGCCCGCACCATTCGCCACCGTCGGTGTGCCGCTGAGCACGCCAGCGGTGGAGAGCGTCAATCCGGCAGGCAAAGTGCCAGCGCTGAGGGTGAAGGTGTAGCCTGCGGTGCCGCCGGAGGCCGTGAAGGTCTGCGAGTAGGCGATGCCGAGATAGGCATTCGGAATCGTGGCAGGTGAAAGGGTGATCGTGGGGCAGGCAGGCGTGACGTTGTAGGTGCGCACGCCTTGGCAGCCATACAGATCGGTGGCGCGGATGATGAAGCTGGTGGCGGCGGTGCTGCCCGTGGTGCCTGAAATGAGGCCGGTGCTCGTATTGAGGCTCAAACCCGTCGGAAGCGCACCGCTGCTCACGGCAAAGGTATAAGGCGCGGTGCCACCGGTAGCGCTAACCGTCTGCGAATAGGCCACGCCGGTCGTCGGAGCTGGCAGCGAGGTGGGATTCACCGTGATGGCAGGGCATACGGGCGTGACCGTGTAAGGGCGGGTGGCCACGCAGGTGTTCGCATCGGTGGCGGAGAGGGTGAAGGTCTGCGCGGTGCTGCTGGTAGGCGTGCCGGAAATCACACCGGTGCCGGCATTGAGGCTCAAACCGGCCGGCAGCGTGCCGGAGACCACCGCATAGGTGTAGGCCACGGCACCGCCACTGGCGGCAAAGGTCTGCGAGTAGGCGGTGCCGACCGTACCATTCACGAGCGTAGCAGGCGAGGTGGTGATGGCCGGGCAGACGCGGACATTGATGGCAAGTGTGGCGGCGCAGCCAAAGTTGTCCTGAGCGCGGAAGGTGATGCTCACGCCAGCGCCATTGGCTGCGGTCGGTGTGCCGCTGAGCACGCCTGCGGTGGTGAGCGTGAGTCCTGCGGGCAGCGTGCCGCTGCTCACACTCCAGGTGTAAGGCGAAGTGCCGCCCGCAGCCGTGAGCGTCTGCGAGTAAGCGGTGCTGATGAGCGCATTCGGCAGCGTGGCAGGTGAAATGGTGATCGTGGGGCACACCGGCGTGAGCGTGTAGGCACGCGAGCCTGTGCAGACGCTCGCATCGGTGACGGTGATAGTGAAATTCGCCGTGGTGGCGCTCGTGGGTGTGCCGGTGATCGCTCCGGTGGAGGTGTTGAGGCTCAAGCCAGCCGGAAGTGATCCACTGGAGACCGAATACACAAACGGGCTCGTGCCACCGGTGGGCACCACGCTGGCGCTGTAAGCCGTGCCGACAGTGAGCGTGGTCGAAATGGTGGGCAGGGTGATGACCGGGCAGATTTTGACGGTGTAAACACGGAAGCCCGTGCAGTTGTTCGCATCACGAGCCTGCACCGTGATCGAGACACCTGTGCCATTGGCAGTCGTCGGCGTGCCACTGAGCACGCCAGCGGTGCTGAGTGAAAGGCCAGCGGGTAGTGTGCCGGAAGTGACGGTGTATTGATACGCGGCGGTGCCACCCGTGGCGGTGAAGGTGGTGGTGTAAGCCGTGCCCACGAGCCCAGCGGGCACCGTGACGGGGTTCACCGTGATGGCAGGGCAGCTCATCAAGACGGTGTAGGGGCGGCTACCCACGCATCCATTCGCATCTGTGGCGCTGAGGGTGAAGGGATAACTGCCTGCCAGCGTGGGTGTGCCGGTGATGGCCCCCGTACTCGTATCGAGACTGAGTCCGGTGGGCAGCGTGCCACTGCTCACGGCAAAAACATACGGCGTGGCTCCACCGGTGGCGCTGGCCGTCTGCGAATAAGCGGTGCCCACAGTGCCATTCGCCAGCGAGGCGGGATTCACCGTGATAACGGGGCAGATTTTCAGGGTATAGGGCCGTGTGCCCTGGCAGCCGTAGGTATCTGTGGCGCGGATGGTGATGCTGACACCGGCCCCGTTGGAGGTGGTGGGAGTGCCCGTGATGGCACCCGTGCTGGTATTGAGGCTGAGACCAGCTGGCAAGGTGCCCGCACTCACCGCGAAGGTGTAAGGCGCGGTGCCGCCCGTGGCACTGGCCGTCTGCGAGTAGGCGAGGCCCACGATGCCATTCGCCAGCGAGGTGGGATTCACCGTGATGGAGGGACACGCGGGCGTGACGGTGTAGGGGCGGCTGCCCACGCATCCATAAGCATCCCTGATCTGGATGGTGAAGGTCTGCGAAGTGCTGCTGGTGGGCGTTCCAGAGATGACACCCGTGCTCGCGTTCAGGCTGAGACCGGCGGGAAGTGTACCGCTGATGACGGATAAGGAATACGGCCCCACGCCGCCGGTGCCGGTCACGGTTTGCGAGTAGGCGGTGCCCACGGTGCCATTCACCAGCGGGGTGGCATTCACCGTGATGACGGGGCAGGTTTTGAAGCCGAAGTCGATGGTCGTCTCCGCACTGCCGCCGCCTGCGGCGCCGGGCTCCGTGCCGTTCGCGAGAGTGATCACAGGCGAGATGGCGGGCTGGCCTACGGCGGACTGGATGCCGTTGCTATCGTTGTTCACGCCGTTGTCTGCATTCACCGCCGTGACGGCGAGTCCATAGGAGGCATTCGGCGTGACTTTGACCTTGTAACCGCCCGCGGGGAGGCCGGTGAAGGTGTACACGCCGCTGGCGTTCGTCGTCGTCGTGACCGCCGGAACGAAGGAAGTGCCCGCAGCGGTCAGCAGCTCGACCGCGAGGCCATTGATGCCGCTGTCCGTGCCTGACTCATAGGTGTTGTTGCCATTCAAATCGGCGAAGACCGTGTCACCGATGCTCAGTGCCGCGCCGCAGGTGGCGGAGCCACCGAGGATGACGTTGTCATACTCCAAAGCGCCCACAGCACCGCCGCTGGCACCGTCCCAGGCCTGCACGATGAGCACGAGCTTCTCATTGGCCACCTCGTTGTAAGCTGGCAGCGCGGTGATGCCGCTGCTGAAGTTCGTGAACGGCAGATTCATCGTCGTCCAGGTGTTCGTGGAGGTGACGGTGAAGGTATTCGTCCAGGCTGTCTTCACGGCTGAGGCAGGAGGCGTGATGCCACTGCTATATGGATAGCTACCCTGGAACCAGATCAGCGCGGCACGATACTTCGTGGGCGAGTTCGTGGCCGGGCGGCGCACATCCATGCTGAAATTCCCCCAGTTGAGCGTGAGCAGGTTCTCAAAGGCGAAGCTGCTGGTGAGCACGCGGTCATTGAAGCCGTCATCGGGTCGCGGCAGGGTGAGCGTGTCCGTGTTGTCCCAGCCGGTCGTGCTGCGGGCGCGCAGACCGGTCATCGCGATGCCGTTGAGCGCGGAATTGGCGGTGGCCAGGATGGTGCCGTTGTCACTGTGGTTGAGGCCGTTGGTGGCAAAGATGCAGCCGTGGACGAAACTGGGCTGCGAGACCATGCCACCGCTGGTGGAGTCCTCCACGCTCCATTCGAGCAGGGTGGCATGCGTCTGGATCGTGTAGGATTTCGAGCCCGTGCAGCCGTTCGCATCCGTGGCGGTGATGGTGAAGTTCGACGTACCTGCGGTGGTCGGCGTGCCGGAGATGATGCCGGTGGACGACGCGAGGCTCAAACCAGCTGGCAGCGATCCCGACGTGATAGCGTAAGTGTAAGCCGTGGCACCGCCGGAGGCCGTCACGGTCTGCGAGAAGGCACGGCTGACCACCGCGCTGACGCCGAGATCGGTCAAGCTGATCACCGGGCACACCTTCAGCGTCACCGTGCGGGTGCCCGTGCATCCCAGCGAATCCGTGGCGGTGAAGGTGAGGGAGGTTCCCGCACCGTTCGAGGCCGTCGGCGTGCCGGTGATGGCTCCGGCAGTGCTGAGGCTCAGACCGGCGGGCAGCGTGCCGCTGGTGAGCGCATAGGTATAAGGTGCCGTGCCGCCCGTGGCGGAAAGTGACTGCGAGTAGGCACTGCCCACCGTGCCATTGGCCAGCGAGGTGGGATTCACCGTGATGGCGGAGCAGGCGATGGTGACGGTGTAGTCCTCGATCTCACCGGTGCCGGAGGCTCCGGTGGGCGTGGTGGCATTTTGATTCGTGAAACGCACCCGCACACCGCGAGACGCTCCAGGGCTGGCATTCGAAGGCACAGTGAAGACAATGTTTTGCGGCGTGGCCGTGCCGGTGCCGGTAGCAATGGTGCGCACGGCCTCCAGACGCTCGCCGCCAGCGGTGGTGTAGATGGTGTTGTTGAAGATGCCGTCGTTGTTGAAGTCGATCCACGCATGCAAGAAGCCGTTGGCACCGGAGGTGTTGAGCACGCGGGCCGTCACAGTGGCGCTGGCATTCTGCGTGATGCTGGCAGGCACGGTGACGCCGTCTTCGTCATCCGCCGCGCCGCTGTTGGTGGTGTCATCTGTGGTAGCGGCGGAGTTCGGAGCCACGGAGGCTTCGGCATCGACGAACTCACCGAGACGCAGATTGCTATTCGCCACGCTCGTCGTCGTGGTGGTGGCGGCGCCAGAAGGATTCGTGGCATGCGACCAGTCACCGAAGTCCGTGTTGGCCACGGTGGTGATGGAATAGGCTTTCGAGCCGGAGCAGCCATTCGCATCCGTGGAGGTCACGGTGAAGGTGGCCGTGGTGGCGGTGGTAGGCGTGCCGCTGATCACGCCGCCAGTGGTCATGCTGAGGCCGGCGGGGAGGCTGCCGCTCGTCACGGCGTAGGTGTAGGTGCCGCTGCCACCGGTGGAGGTGATCGTCTGCGAGTAGGCGGTGCCCACCGTGCCATTGGGCAGCGTGGCAGGATTCACCGTGACGGTGGCGCAGGCACAGCAGCCCAGCACGGCGAAGTCACCCATCACCGGATCGAGGCCCGCTGGAGCACGCAGCGTGACGGTGTAGGCCGTGCCAGCATTCATCGCCGTGGTGAAGGGCACGAAATAGTAGTAGTTCGTGAAGGTGCCGCCGCCTGTATCACTCTGCACCTGGCCTGAGGCCACCGGGCCGATGTTCGTAGCGATCTGCACGCCATTCACCAGCACCTCGGAGAAGGTGGGATTGAAAAAAACACTCTCCCAGTAGATGCCCGCTGGCGTCGAGGTCTGAGCGGGTGTGAGGGTGAGCGTGAATTGATACCCGGCACCGAGGTTCGGTGCCCAGCAGGCATAGGCGGAGCATTCCGGCTGGTTGAAGGCGATGGTGCCGGAAGGCACGCCGACGTGCGTATCACGGAAAACACGGCCCGAGCCACCCCACGAAGGCGTGGTGCGTGAGGCGCTGGTGACACACCACGATTTGTAACTGATGCCCGCAATGCTGCCGGTGGCCGCATCTTGCATACGCATCGAAGTTCCCGCGAGCACCCCGTAGGTGGAGAAAGGCGCACGGACGGACAAACCAGGCTCGTAAGGCGGCCCGGTGGCCACATAGCCCCAGCGGCGGCCATTAGAGAGCGCGGTGGACAGCACGTCATTACAAACAGGTCCGCTGCCGTTCGTGACGATCATGGTGTAGCTGTTTCCATCCACGCAGCCCGCCGCATCCGTGGCAGTCACCTTGAAAACATAGGTGCCCGCCGTGGTGGGCGTGCCGGAAAGCACACCCGTCGTGGCATTGAAGCTCAGCCCTGGCGGGAACGAGCCGCCCGAAGACCAGACGACCGGTGCCGTGGCACCCGTGGTGGTGAAGGTCTGGCTGAAGGCGGTGCCCACGAGGCCCTGTCCGAGCGCCTCCGGAGCCACCATATCACGCGGGCAGATGCGCAGCACATAATCCTCGATCTCACCCGTGGCACCTGCGCCGGTCGGAGGCGTGCCGACGGTATTGGCAAGGCGGAAGCGCACCCCACGATTCGCTCCGGGCGAGGCATCCGGCGGCACCGGGAAGGACAGGTTCAGCGACTGGCTGGTGGCGCTGGTGTTGACGGTGAGCGGGTTCACCAGCATTTCACCCGTGGTGGCCGTGGCCGGACTGTAGAGCGTGTTGTTGAAGACCCCGTCGTTGTTGAAATCGATCCAGGCGCTCAGATAGGCGACCGCGCCGCTGTTGTTCAGCACGGTGGCAGGGATCGTCACATACTCACCCTCGGTGATGATCGCGGGCACCGTCGCCCCGTCCTCGTCATCGCTGCCGGTGGTGTCATCCACCGTGGCCGTGGTGCTGGCACTCACGCTGGCCTCGCCATCCACCAGCAGGCCAAGCCTCAGGTTCGTGTTCAATGTGGTCGAGGTCGAGGTGGTGGCCGCTCCCGTCGGGTTTGTGCCATGTGCCCAATCACCAAAATCCGTGGTGGGCAGGGCCACGCTGACGGCGTAGTCCTCCACCTCCCCGCGCAGGGAGGAGAGATCACTGAAGTTCGGTGCGGTGCTGCCCTCCACAAAGCGGATGCGCAGGTATCTCGTGCCCGCGGTGGTCCCCGTCGGCGGGGTCAGGGCAAAGGTCCGCGTGCCGCTGCCGGTCACGCTCTGCACGGTCTGCGTCTCATTGGTGTCGAGCACGTCGCCATCGCCGTTCCAGTCCACCCACACATTGATGCGGGCACTCACAACCGTGCCACCAATGGTCACCGGCACGCTCAGATTACTGGCCACGCCCACGGTGAAGGAGGGCATGGTCAGGTCCTCGTCATCGGTCCCGGTGGTGTCGTCACCGGTGGCGGTGGCATTGGCCGGCGTGGTGGCCTCGGCATCCGTGGCC
>JBILVU010000250.1:0-4453 GCA_044370285.1 Prosthecobacter sp. | reverse complement strand
AAGTGAATGAAAATCATATGGGCTTATGCTTTTCCGGCGGCGGAATCCGCAGTGCCACGCTGAACCTGGGCATCCTACAAGGCTTGCAGGAGACAGGCGTCCTCAAACAGGTGGATTACCTCTCCACCGTCTCCGGCGGTGGCTACATCGGCTCGTGGTTCTGCGCCACACGGCATCGTCTGGCTGCGGCAGCAAAGGCGGACAACAAGGCGGCGGCCGAACTGCTCAAAGGTGACAGCTTTCTCATCGAGGACGAGGCCCCCGGACTCGGCTCCCCGATGCTGCGGCACCTACGCCAGCATGCCCGCTACCTAGCGCCTGAGGCTGGAATCACCAGTGGGGATTTCTGGACGATGATCTCGATCTGGACGCGGAACACGCTGCTGATGCAACTGACGGTGCTCTCGGCGCTATTTTTCCTGATTTCATTCTTCCAAGCCGCACCGCTGGTTTTTCAATGGCTGGTGCGGGATGGCAGCCCACGCTCGCTCCTTTGGTTTGGCATGACCATCGTGCAGATCCTTTGTGTCGCGACGGCGTCGGCATTCGGTTTGTGTGAGCTGAGGAAGGTGATGAAGGGAAATAAGCAGGAGCATATCAAAGCCGGGGCCGGGATGCCTGCTGTGGTCATCACGGTATGCCTAGCCATCGCCTCGGTCTGCGGTGGTGCGCAGATCTTTGCTTGGTTCGCGGATGGTCAAAAAAGCGTGTGGGCGGATACCCCCTGCCAGATCTTTGCTGGGCTGCTGGCTCTCTCAGGCAGCATCATGATGGGAATGGCACGACGTTACCAATTCCCGCCGGAAAAGAAATGGGGGAGGGTGGTGCGGGAGGCACTGATCCATCTGGCCTGTTTTCCGGCACTTGCCGCAGCGGTCATGGCAGTGATCTGGCTGCTAGCGAAGGTTTTTCACGCCATCGGCAGCGCCCATCTGGTGCCCAGCTTTGATGCCCCCGTACTGGCGGACTACTACACGGCAGGGGCGATCGCCTGGAGCAGTGTGGTGACGGTGCCGCTGCTGCTGGGAGGCTATGGCTTAGTTATGATTGTGGCTATGGGCCTGCTGGGTGGGCATGCTTGGGAAGCGGCCATGGAGTGGCTGGCACGGGCGGGGGCTTGGCTGGTCATGGCACTGGTGCTCAGCGGGCTGGTGCTGGCGGTAGCAGTGGCTGGGCCGGTGTGGGTAGATTATTTATTCTCTGGCGAGGTGTCCCATTGGCTTCGCTCCACCATCGTCGGTGGCTGGGTGGCTGGGTCCATCGGAGCGGTGGTCATGGGCCATAGTGATTCTACAAACGGCAGCCCCGCAGAGGGCGGCGTGAAAAAAAAGTTACTGAGCCTTCTGCCACTGCTGCTGTTGGCGGGTCTGCTGCTTTCACTGAGCTGGCTCGTGCGAGAGGCTTTTTTATATGTGTTGGAGGACTGCCACCAAAACATCCCTCACGGCATCGGCGGCTTCGTGCTGGAATATTTTTTCCACGGGGAGGGCTTCGAGACGGTCTGGTTGACCGTGACGGGCGTTTCAGGCCTCGCCGCGCTGCTGCTCATCTGGCGGGTGGACATCAACCAGTTTTCCATGAACCCATTTTACCGCAATCGTCTCGTGCGCTGCTACATGGGTGCCAGCCGCGCACATGAGATGAAAGAGGGAGAACGCCATCCTCACGGAGCCACCGGCTTTGATTTCGATGATGACATGAAGCTCAAGGATTTCGCAGGTGAGAAGGCGGTTAAAGCAGGCTATCCTGGCCCTTTCCATATCATCAACACTGCTGCGAATACCGGTGCCAGTGCTGGACTGGACGTGCAGGACCGCAGCGCAGAATCCTTTATCCTTACTCCGCTGCACGCTGGCTTCAATTTTGCCCGCTACTCCATGCCGGAGGCCATGCGTGAATCCAAGGAAGAGCACGTTACCCACCGCGCCTACTGTAAAACTGAGCGTTACGGCGGCGGATGGACCCTCGGGCATGCGCTTTCGGTCTCTGGAGCTGCCGCCAGCCCAAACAGTGGCTACCACACCTCCCCGCTGGTGGCCTTCATGCTCACCATCTTCAATGCTCGCCTCGGCTGGTGGGCACCGCATCCAGGCAAAAAGAAGGCTGGTCACGAACGCCCGAACCGCTGGTATGGCTTTCTCGGCTGCCTCATCAACGAACTCACTGGCTCTGCCAGCTTGAAACAAAGGTTCATTTACCTCTCTGATGGTGGCCACTTCGAAAACCTCGGCCTCTACGAACTCGTCCGCCGCAAGTGCAAAGTCATCATCGTGGGAGATGGCGAATGCGATCCCATCTACAATTTCCAGGCCCTCGGCACTGCCATCCGCCGCTGCCAGGTGGACTTCGGTGCCAAGATCGACATCGAAACGCGTGACATCGTGCCAGATCCTGCCACGGGCCTCAGCCGCTCTCACGGGGCCTTTGGCACCATCAACTATGCAAATGGCGAAAGCGGGAAGCTCATCTACCTGAAGGCCTCCATGACCGGGGACGAGAGCCTCGCCGTGCGTCAATTCCGCGGGGAAAACCTCACTTTCCCCCACGAGAGCACCGGGGATCAGTTCTTCAGCGAATCGCAGTTTGAAAGCTACCGCGAGCTAGGCAGGCACATCGCCAAAAAAACCTTCCACCCCATCCCGCACCTCCATCAGACTAAAAAAGAGAACTCGATGCAGTGGCTAAGCCGCCTGCATCAATACTGGACCCCGCCGCCCCGCGTCTCCTCCGCCAGCTTTATCAATCATTCCGTTCAGCTCACCGCCATCTGGCGGGAGACCCAAAAAGACCCGGCTCTGGCAGGCTTCGACACCGTGATCATGCCGAAATGGAGCCTATTGCACAACATTTGCTGCGGACTTCTGGTGGATGCCAAAACCGAGCAAGCTCTGGCCGCCCCCCTCGCCCTTGCCCCGGAACCCGCCCGCAAGGCCGCCTACCTCTGCCAGGAGCTGCTTCAGCTCATGGAAAACGTTTACCTGGATCTCGATCTGCATCACGCCGCCGGCCACGAGGATCACCGCGGCTGGATGGAACTCTTCAAATACTGGGCCAAACAACCTGCCGTCAGTCAGGCTTGGCAGCATTCTCATCAAACCTTTGGCGAGCGCTTTGAGACCTTCTGCGACGAGGTTTTGGACATGCCGGCCACATCCACGCCCGCCGCCGACTCACTTTCCTGATAATCGTTGTTGCCAAACCACGGTAAATTTTGTTAATCAACCCTAGTTCCATGAAAAACCGATTCGTACTCATCGCCCTCGCCGCCCTCTCCCTCGTCGGCTCCGCCTCCGCGGACATCCAGTCGCCTCCGGGACATCATTATAACTGGAGCCGCAAGCTCAGCCGCGGCCTCGGCAACATGGTCTTCAGCCCCATGGAGTATGCCACCCGCTGGCGTTACACGAATGCTGAGTCTGGCCCTCTCGCCGCCATCTCCGATGCCGCCATCGAAGGTTCCAAACGTAGCGTGGTCCGCCTCGTCACCGGTGCCTATGAAATCCTGACCTTCCCCTTCCCCACCTGGAAGCTGACCTACCGCCCGCCTTTTTACCGCAAGGAGTATGTGGACAACTGGTGGGGCTACACCGAGTTCCCGCAGGACTTCGGCCAGATGACTCAGACGACCTATTCGCGTAGTCAGGGCTGGTAAAAGGCCTCCGATGATTTTCAAAAGGCGCAGGCTGTCACGGCCTGCGCCTTTTCTTTTTGCAAAAACACCGCCCCGCTGCCATCTCAGCGCCCGCCATGCCCGCCGCCGATATTGACATCCAAAAAGTCGCCAAGCTCTCCCGTCTCTCGCTCACGACCGAGGAGGCTGCTCACTACGAAAAGCAGCTCAACGGCGTCCTGGCCTACATCGACACGCTCACCGCCCACGACCTTGGCGATGTGGAGCCTACCGCGCATGCCATGCCGGTCTTTGATGTGCTCCGCGTGGATGAAGAGCGCCCCGGCTTCACCCAGGAACAATGCCTCTCAAACGCGCCCAAACGCGCCGGCGATCAGTTCCAAATCCCCAAAGTCATCGAATAACTCATGTCTCTCGCCACTTCGACCATCGCCCAGCTTCGCCAGCGCCTCACCGCCGGGGAAATCACACCGCGTGACATCGTGCAGGATATCGCCAAGGCCATCGAGAGCCGCAACGGCGAACTCGGAGCCTACCTCAGCTTCGACACGGAGACCGCGCTGAAGGAAGCCGATGCCGCCGACAAGTCCCTGCCGCTCGGTGGCATCCCGATCGGCATCAAGGACAACATGAACGTCACCGGCCAGCCCTGCACCTGCGCCTCCAAGATCCTCGCAGAGAACTACACCGCGCCTTACGACGCAGGAGCCATCCAAAAACTCCGCCAGGGCGGTGCCTTGCCCTTTGGCCGCTTGAACATGGATGAATTTGCCATGGGTTCGAGCACGGAAAACTCCGCGCTTGGCATTACCCGCAATCCTT
>JBILVU010000249.1:0-4504 GCA_044370285.1 Prosthecobacter sp. | reverse complement strand
GGCAGATTGTGGACGGCGCATTGCGCGGGCAGAACTTCCCGGAGGAGAAGCACGGTTCCGGCATCTCGCGAAATGTGGCCGCTCAGGACATGCGTTTGAGCTGCCGGTTCAAGATTCCCGCTGGTGGCATGGCCGCGATCGGCATTCGCGGGCCGAACCCGATTTTGGAAAAGGTGTTCAACGTCGTGAGCCTGCACATCCGGTCAGACAGCGTGGTGGCCGCAGACAATGACGTGCTGCATCCGAAGAACTCGCCGGAGGCGGCGGAGTTGAAGAAGAAGAGCGCTTGGAACCGCAGGTTCTTCTACGCAAAGACCGAGAAGGTCGTGATCGCGCCCGAAGTCTGGCATGATCTCGCCGTGGAAGTGCGCGGGAAAGAGCTGACCGTGTTCGTTGATGCCAAGCCGGTCCTGCAATACACCACCCTGTCCGGCGATGCGCCGAAGACGAGCATTGGCTTCGGGGTCGGCGGCAATGGAAAGACGGTGCTGGCGACTTGGTATGACGATGTGAGCTTTGAACCGCTGGAGGCAGAAAAGTGAGCGAGGCGACGTATTTCCCAACCCTTCCATGAAAGTTCCTCTTTTGATTCTCACCCTCGTCGTTGCGTCAGCGCTAACTCACGCCGCCGAACCGCCCGACCTCTCACGCTGGAAGGAAGATTTTTCTGACGAGGCGGCGTTTCTCAAGAACTGGTCGTCCTATGGGTGGCTGCCCGATGGCAAGGTGGTCTCGGGACCGGAGAACATGCACCGCTGGTGGCAGATCCACGGCGGCGAGCTGCGCGGTCAGACGTTTGGGAAGCTGCATCCCTCAGGACTCACGAGAAAGGTCAGCGGAACGGATGTGCGCCTGAGCCTGCGTTTCAAGCTGGAGGAGGGCGGCATGGCGGCGGTCGGGTTTAACGGGCCGAATCCGATCCTGGAGGCGAACTTTCATCTCGCGGGTGTGCACATCCGGCAGGGCAGCATCACGGCGTGGGACGAGGAAAACCTGCATCCGAAAGGTTCGCCGGAGGCGGAGGCGCTGAAGAAGCAAAAGAAGATGAACCGCAAGTTCATCCCCGCAGCGAAGGTGGAGAAGATCGCGCTAGCGACCGGCGCATGGCATGATTTGGTCATCGAGCTGCGCGGCAGGACGATCACGGCCTTCATCGATGGGAAACCAGTGCTGACCTACCAGACCAACGCGGGCGACGCGCCGAAACAGACGGTGCAACTGGCCGTGGGTGGTGGCAGCCGGGAGGTCGTCAACGGCTGGTATGACGATGTGAGCTTTGAACCTCTGGAGGCGGCGAAATGAGCGGCTGGAGATGGCTTCAAACGGCGAAGATCGGCGTCGCGCTCCTGGCGATGGCTTCCTCGGCTCACGCCCTAGACCTCGAATGGGTCACGGTGGGCGACGCGGGCAATGCGCCGGACAAGACGGGCCATGGCGCGGTGGCGTATGAGTTTCAGATCACCAGGCATGAAATCACCGCGGCGCAGTATGCGGAGTTTCTCAATGCGGTGGCGGCGAAAGGCGATCCGCAGGCGCTCTGGCATCCGAGCATGGGATCGACGGCTTTGAGCGACATGAACCAGGGCGGCATCCGCAAGGATTCGCCGCTCTTCCTCAACCGGATCGGCAAACCAGGCGAGTATCGCTACCAGGCCATCAAGGGCCAGGAACGGCGGCCCGTGGTGTATATCAGTTTCATGGAGGCGATGCGTTTCGCAAACTGGCTGCACAATGGGGCGGGGCCGGGCGACACCGAGAAGGGCGCGTATGACATCCCCAAACACGGCGGACTCGCCCGGCATGAAGCGGGCGCGAAGGTGTGGATTCCCACCGAGGACGAATGGTATAAGGCCGCCTATTACCAGCCCCAGGCTACGGGCGGCCCTCCGGGAAACTACTGGCGCTACCCGACGCGGAGCGATGTGGCACCCAAACTCGCCAAACCCGGCGATCCCGGCCTCAACCTCGCCAATTTTCTCGCCGATACCAGACCCCAACCTAACGGCGGCATCCTCCGGGGCTTCAACGACGTCATGCCAGTCGGCAGCTTCCCGGGCTCCGCCAGCCACTACGGCACGCTTGATCAGGCCGGGAACGCCTGGGAGTGGATTGAGACGACCGTTTTCGACACCCAGCGGATCATCCGGGGCGGCAGCATGTGCGGGAGCCATCAAAAACTCCTTTCCACGGTCCGCACCTCCACCAGTCCGGCCAAGCGCTATCCCGACACCGGATTCCGCCTCGCCCGCGCCATGCCGAAGGCTGGCGACACACCGAACCTCCAGCCTACCCCTCCGAAACAGCCGTGATGAAGAGAACCTTTCACATGAGCACATGGCTTTGCACCGTTGCACTGGCTTCCGCATCAGCGGCGGAACTTGGCGGCAAGCTGGAGCCGATGTTCGAACAGCACTGCTACGACTGCCACGACGCGGACGCGAAGAAGGGCGGGCTCGATTTGACGGCCCTGAAGTGGCAGCCGGACGACATCGAGAACCTCCAGCAGTGGACCAAAGTCTTCGACAAGGTCGAGCGCGGCGAGATGCCGCCGAAGAAAAAGGAGCGTCCGGCAGCGGAACTGAGCCATGCCTTTCTCAGGACGCTGCACGGCGAGCTGCACGGCTCAAGCCGCCGCAAGCAGGAGAGCGAGGGCCGCGTCGTTTACCGACGGCTCAACCGCACGGAGTATGTCCAGACGGTGCATGACCTCCTCGGCATCGACACGCCCCTGCGCGACCTTTTGCCCGAGGACGGCACGGCGGGCGGCTTCGACAACATCGGTGCCGCGCTGAACCTCTCCGCAGTGCATCTGGAGCGTTACTTGCAGGCTGCCGACCTTGCGCTCAAGGAAGCGACGGTCACCACACCCAAGCCCGAGACGAAGAAGATCCGCACCGACTACAACGAGACCTGGCATGACTGGATGTCGCCGGGTTTCCAGCACAACCAATGGACGCATTCGCCCGACGGATTCCTCGCAATCCGCTGGAATGGAGGGAACGGCCCGCACGGCGAGCTCGGCGCATGGTCGCCGCCAGTGCCGGACGCGCGCTACCGCTTCCGCATTCGGGCACGGGCGATGATTGACAAAGACGGCCCGAACGCCGGCAAGAACGACGCCACGCGTCCCGACCGCCACATCATCCTCAAGGTCGCGCTCGCCGACTGGCCGCGCACGGGCCTGACCTATGGCAACACCTACTTCGAGATGAACCCCACCAAGTTCCGCGAGTTCACTTACGAGGCGCGTGTGCCAAAGGGCAAGACGCTCTGGCTTTCGCCCTATCGCGCCGTTCCGGAGAAGCCAGACGAGCGTGCGATGGTCCCAGGCATCTGCGCGGTAATCGAATGGGTCGAGATCGAAGGCCCGCTGCTGGAGGAATGGCCGCCGCGCGGCCATCGGTTGCTCTACGGCGACCTAGAGATGCGGCCCGCCGATCCCAAAACGCCGGGCAAGGACCTGCGAATGACCTCCGCGCAACCCGAGACCGATGCCCGCCGCCTCCTCGCCGCGTTTCTACCGAAGGCCTTCCGCCGTCCCGTGAGCGAGGGCGAGGTGAGCGAGCATCTCGCGCTCGTGAAGGAGCAGATGGCCAAGGGCCGCCGCTTCGATGACGCCCTGCGCGCCGCCTACAAGATGGCGCTGTGCTCGCCGAACTTCCTCTTCCTCCAGGAAAAGCCCGGACGTCTCGACGATCACGCGCTCGCCGCCCGGCTCAGCTACGGTCTCTGGAGCACCGCGCCGGATGACGAACTCACCGCGCTCGCCACGCAGAAGAAACTGCACGACCCGGCCGTGCTGCGCGCCCAGACCGAGCGCCTCCTCGCCTCGCCAAAAGCGGCACGTTTCACCCGCAACTTGCTCGGAAGCTGGTTCAACCTCCGCGACATCGACTTCACCCAGCCCGACACCAAGCTCTATCCCGAGTTCGAGCAATACCTTCAGCAATCCATGGTCGCCGAGACGGAGCTCTTCTTCGAGGAACTGCTCCGAAACAACCTCAGCGTGCGGAACATCCTGCACAGCGACTTCGCCATGCTGAACGAACGCCTCGCCGAGCACTACGGCATCGCCGGAGTCAAGGGGGGCCAGATTCGCAAAATCAGCCTCGCCGCCGATTCACGGCGCGGCGGCTTCATCACCCAGGGCGCGGTCTTGAAAGTCTCCGCCAACGGCACCAGCACCTCGCCCGTGGTGCGCGGAGCCTACGTGCTCGATCGCATCCTCGGCACTCCGCCCGACCCGCCACCGAAGGACGTGCCCGCCATCGAGCCGGACATTCGCGGAGCCACGACCATCCGCGAGCAACTCGACAAGCACCGCAACCAGCCCGCCTGCGCCAGTTGCCATGCCCGGCTCGACCCGCCCGGCTTCGCCCTGGAGAATTACGACGTCACCGGCCGCTGGCGCACCGTTTACCGCGCCATCCCAGACAGCGCCAAGGACAAGGTCGTGACGGTTCCCGGCACGGACGTCCGCTACTACACCCAGGGCCGCCCCGTG
>JBILVU010000003.1:0-88161 GCA_044370285.1 Prosthecobacter sp. | reverse complement strand
CACCCCGGTCGCAGGTGCTGATGATGCGTTGACGGAGATCAAGGGAAAGTGCGGCCATTCTTAGCTGTACACCGTCCGTCAAACGTTTCCACATTATTATTTAAAATGCTCTAGCGTCTTATCAGCGGTTCGAACTTCTTCGTGAAAAGACGAGACTGTCCCCGAAGAAAACATCCATCGCTTCCGATGCGGGAGATGGAAGCGGCGGGGTGAAACTCGGAATGTCCGTGCTTACTTCGACTTCGTCCCTGCCGAAGCCTTCTTCACCTCGCTTTTGGATGGCTCGGCTTTTTTGCTGTCGGCTTTGGGTGCATCGGATGAGGGCGTGGGAGTAGGCGGAGGGGTGATGGAGCCAGTGGGGGCGGCGGCAGGGGTAGTGCCGGGAGCGGCAGCGGTGACGGGTGGTGGCTCAGGCTTTTTGAAGGGATCTTCCCAGGTGTGGAGTTCAAAGCCGGGGCCGATGCCGCCGAGATCACCGACGAGCTGAAGGCAGCGTTCACGCCATTTGGCGAGGTTCGGGGCGGTGTTGGGCTTTTCGGCGGTGCCGGGGAAGAAGAGATAGCTGACCTTCAAATCGTCTTCACCGCGACGGTAGGGCGTGGATTTGGGATTGATGGTCTTCGACATGAGCAGGGAGGCCTCGCCCATTTTGAAGCTGGGGCCGTAATCACCGCAGATGGCGGGATAGATTTTGCCCTCGTGAATGACGCAGGCGTAATCGCCGATCTGCGGGGTGTGTTTGTTTTGATCGGCATAACCGCGGAAGAGCAGCGAGATGACGACGAAGGGATCTTTTTCAGCGATGAGGAAGCTGCGGGCCTTCATCTCGCTGATCTGCACAGTGAGTTCTTGGATGAGGGCGTTCAGCTCGCGGTTACGGGCGGCGGAGAGGCCTTTGACGGCGAATTCGTCCTTCGCTTTTTTGAGCCGCTCCTCCCAGCGGGCGACGAGCGGGTTCGGTGAGGTGGTGGCCTTTGGCCAGGCGTAGCTGGTGGTGGGCTGGTAGTAATCGGACATGTAGATGTACTCGTCGAGCGTGGGCAGGCGGTCGCCATCGGAGCCATCGGCTACGACATCCATTTCACTCTGCACGAGCAGGGCGCGGCGCTGCGTGGTGGGGTGGGTGAGCTCGAGGATGGTCTCGCAGTCGTAGTAGTTGTGCCGGTCGAGGATCTTGTTGAGGCGGGTGAGATCATTCTGCACGCGGCTGGTCTTGCTCTGGTAGAGCTTGTGGTAAAAGCCGCTGACCTTGGCGGTGGCGAGCATGGCTTCGAGGCCGGGGAGGATCTTGGGAAGGTTCGGATTGATGCGGGCCAACTCGGGCAGGGTTTGATTGGCCTTCGGCACACGGATGGAGAGCTGGAACTCGGCTTTGTAAGCCTCCGGGTCGAGGCGTTCGAGGCTGGCAAAGCTGCCTTCCTCGGTGATGAGGTTCGTTTTGACGGTGATGCCGTTGAAGAGCGTGGCGACGTCGACGTCCTTGCGCGGGATGTATTTATCCGGCAGCGGCGGCAGCACCTCTTTGACGACCTCGACCTCTTTGATGACCTCCTTCGTCACCGGGACCTCTTTGACGATCTCCTTCGGCACCTCGCGGGTGATGATGCGCTCCTTCGTGCTGCGGGCGGATTCAATGATCTGCTGGATGCCACGTTTGATCTTCCCAGCAAAGGGAGTGAAGGGCAGTAGTAGCGCCACGAGCAGCACGGAGAAGAAGAGAAACTTCGTGACGGTGCCGATGCAGCCGCCGCGGCGCTGCTGCGGTTGCCAGTTCGTGGCGGGCTCGGTCGGCGAGGGAGAGTTTTCCGGGGGCATGCGGCCAACGTTCAACGTTCCACATCGAACGTTCAACATCGAAGTGCTCAACCTTCCTCCAGCTTGCCTTCTTTGAGCAGCAGGCGACGATCCCCGCGTTTGGCGAGTTCACGGTCGTGGGTGACGACGATGAGGGTCTTTTGCGCTTCATCGACGACCTGCATGAGCATGTCGATGACGCCGCTGCCGGTGGTGGCATCGAGATTGCCGGTGGGTTCGTCGGCGTAAATGATGCCGGGGTCGTTGATGAGGGCGCGGGCGATGGCCACACGCTGCTGCTCACCGCCGGAGAGTTCGGTGGGCAAATGATGGAGACGCTCGGCGAGGCCGACCTTGGAAAGCAGCTCGCGGGCGCGGTCATCCGCCTTCCGTCCGCCGATCATGGCAGGCAAGGCGACGTTTTCGAGCGCGGTGAGCTCGGGCAGCAAAAAGTAGTGCTGGAAGACGAAGCTCATCACCTGATTGCGCATGCGTGCCCTTTCGGCGGCAGGGGATTTGTAGAGCGAACGGCCATGCACGAGCACATCACCCGACGTGGGCTGCTCCAGGCCTCCGAGGACATAAAGCAGCGTGGTTTTGCCCGCGCCGGACTGGCCGCAGAGGAAGACTTTCTCACCTGCTTTGACCTCCAGATTCACGCCGCGAAGCACGGGCAGATCATGCCCCGCCAGGTGGTAGGTGCGATGCACGTCGGTGGCGATGAGGGGCGCGGCGTTTTGGCTCATGGGAGAAAAAGATGGGCGAGAGTCGGCAGGTGGCCGCGTGCGTCAAGACGCGATGCCCGCGAGTGCCCGCTGTCGCACGGCTTCATACATCACGATGGCGGCCGCCGTGGCGAGATTCAGGCTTCGCGTGCCGCCTTCCCGCATGGGAATGCGCAGCCAGCGTTCGTTTTCGAGCAGTGAAGGCGGGATGCTGCGTGTCTCCGGCCCAAAGACGAGAAAAACCTCCTCCTCGGTGAAATCGCTGGCCCAGTAATCCGTTTCGCCACCGCATTCGACGAAGAAGATGGCGCTCGCTGATGGCATCGCGGCCCGGAAGGCGTCCCAGTCGTCGTATTGCCGCACATCGACGTGCTGCCAGTAATCGAGCCCGGTGCGTTTGAGGTATTTATCCTCCAGGCTGAAGCCCAGCGGGTGGATCAAATGCAGCCGCGCCCCGGTGGCGAGGCAGAGGCGGCCGATGGCACCCGTGTTGTGCGGGATCTCCGGCTGGAAAAGCACGACGTGCAGCATGGCGGCTCAGCCTTTGAAGACGAAGAACTTCCGGCAGAAGAAATTCACCAGCACGGAGACGACGACGAGAATGCCCTGCGCCACGATGGAGTGGATGCCGTATTTGTGAATCAAGAAAGGTCCAGCGGCCAGCCCCGCGATGAAGCCGATGACGCTCACCAGCATGAAGTAGAAGAACTCCTTCACCCAGTGGTGCCGCCCCTGCTCAAAGACCCACAGCACGTTCGTGTAGTAGGCAAACAGGCTGCTGAAGACGACGGCGATGCAGTTATTGTAGGTGGAGTTCAAAGCCCGGATCTCCCTCGGGATGTCGTTGTCGATAGCGGGATACAGCCACATCGAGCAAAGCGTCCAGATCGTCTGATGCACCACCAGCGCCCCGACGCCGCAAATGCCGTATTTGATGAACTGGATCATCGGATGCGTGTCCCGGGCATGGATGCGGGCCAGGATGGTGCGCCAGTCGTTTTGAGAAAAGAAGCGCCGGGCATCGGCGATGGTTTGCAACATTGGGTACTCTACCCGCATAACGAAAAGCCTGTCCAACGAAGACTTCGCGGGACAGGCCGAAGAGGAAGCCGAAACACGGCTCAATTGGGGTGGTAGTTGCCGTAGCGGTCGTAGTAGCCCTGCTGCTGTGGCTGAGAACGAGCGGGCACCCAGCGGCCATTGCGGTCATAGTAGCCGGATTGCTGGGTGCGCTGATCGTAATAACCGCCCTGCTGAGCATTGCGCTGGTCACGCGAATTCCCAATCATCGCACCGCCAGCCGCGCCTGCGGCGGCTCCGATGGCCGCGCCTTCCAGGCCGCGACCGCTTTGATTGCCGATGATGCCGCCCGCGGCAGCACCGAGAAGGCCTCCGACGACGGCTCCCTGCTGGGTGCCAGGACTAGCGGCACAGGAGACGAGAGATGCTGCGGTGAGGACGAGGAGGAGTTTCCTTTTCATGATGAGTGGTGGGATGTTTAGAGAAGCTGAGGGTTTTCAGCCCACGCTTTGTCGGAGACGGGGGCTGCCATGTTCATTCAGGAAGAAGAAAAGTGCCAGCTACACTATCCGTTTCTCGATTCACCCGCATCTCCCACGCTTTGAATCGTCATTTGACGCCCTCCCCCCGCCGCATTAGAAACGCGGCTCTCGCCTTACCCTCATGCGCCCGTCCTTTGCCCTCTTTGCCTGCCTTCTCGCCACCGTCTCCACCCTCCGTGCGGAAGTCCTCCCCCTCGATCATGAGTGTGCCGGTCTGGTGAAAAAATACCTTACCGCCGTCGTCGAGCAGGATTGGAAGACCGCTGCGGACATGATCGTGTCGGATTCCCTCGAGCGCCGTCAGCGTGAAACCGTGAGCATCATCAAATCCGCCCCCACCATGACGGACGAGGCCTCCATGCTTCAGGGCTACAACGCCAAAGACTACAAAGAGCTCGAGAAAATGAGCCCGCAGGAATTCTATGTGGCTGACCGCAACGCCTGGCACCAGAAGCTAAAAATCGCCCCTGAGACCACGCTGCGCAAAAAAGAGACACTCAAGATTGAAGTGCTCTCCGCCGCCGCCGAGAAAGACAAAGGTTACGTCCATGTCGTAGTCCGTACCTCGCAGGAAACGCTCACGGATAAGATCGAGGAGCTTTTCCTCATCTCCTTCATCCCGAATCCAAAGAACCCGAAAGGCTGGCTCATCTCCCCCGAGATGAAGGACCGCCCCGTCATCACTCCCCTGCCCGGCTCCGAAGGCGCCCAAAAGGGCAACGCGAAGTAAAATCAAGCCAGCAGGCTTCTCAGCTCCTCCAGCCGCACCTTTCCAAGGTCGCCACGAGGAATCTGGGCTAGCGCCACGACGGACTGAAGCTGCTCAAAGGCTCGCAAGTGGAGGTTCAAAGCCTCCCGCAAGCGTGCTGCATCCACCGCTGGTATCCCGCCCACGGCGAGCACCAGCCGCGAGCCTGCTCGTTCATCCGGTAGATCGCACACGACCGCATCGCCAGCGATGATTTGGAGTTCCAGCCTGAGCGCCTCAATGCGCTGCTGAATCGGCCCTAAGGCCACCAGCTCACCCAGAATCTTCACGATGCCGGATTGACGGCCCGTGAACCGCAAAAAGCATCGCCCGTCTTCACGAGTTAGCTCCACTCGATCGCGCGTGCGCAGGCCTTTTTCCGCCTCGATCGGCTCCCAGCGCCATTCGGAGCCTTCATGGCTCGCGTAGCCTTTCGCCAGCGCCTGGCCTCGAATCGTCAAAACACCTTCGTCATCCGTTTCAGGCTCCCAAATCGGTAAAACCTCCATCCGCCCACCTTCCGCCACCTCGGAGGCCACTTGCGAGGCCGTCTCCGTCATGCCGTAAGTCGTCCTCACCGGCCAGCCGAGCTTCAGCGCCGCCTGCCGCACCTCCTGGCTCAAGGCACCGCCGCCCACGAGCACCACGCGAAGGCTTTTCGGGGCCGAGATGCCCGCTGAAACGAGATCAAACACCTGCGTCGGCACCAGCGAGGTCAGCGTCGCGCCCGTTTCCTCTGCTTTGAGAGCGAAAGCCCTCGCATCCCATTTTCTACTCAACGTTTCCACCGGCACATCCGCCGCAGAAGCCCGTGCCAGAATGCCAAAGCCACCCACATGCCACAGCGGCAGCGCCAGCAGCCAACGATCTGCCGCCGTCACCGCGAAATGAGCATTCACCGCCCTCGCGGAGACCAGCATCGCGTTCTTCGTCAGCACCACCCACTTTCGCCGACCCTCCGTGCCGCTGGTTTGAAACAGGCACCAGCCCTTCGCCCCATGCGCCCTCTCCATCCACGTGGCCAGTCCCTCGGCAGATTCACCGGGAGCGCACGCCACATGCGTCTGCTCCCCATGCCAAAATGCCTCCGTGAGATGCTCGTTCATCATTCGCCGCTGATCATGGCCGCCGAAGCGCCCGCGTCACCTCCGAATTTCCCACGACATGCCGCCTCGTCATTCACTCGCCAGCACGCTGCGGAAGCTCACGCTATCGCTGCGCGAGCTATCCTGATCATGCGAGCGGGCAAAAAGCATTTCCCATGGTCCACAAGCACCTCGGTATAGCGCATGCCGAGACCGTTGAACGCAGGAGGCGGGGTGGGCAGTTGGAAGATGGTGTGCGCAGGCGGATGAGCATGAAGAGTGAGCCGGAAACACGAGTCTTCGGAAGACCAACCTCGGAAGCTTGGACATCAGGAAAAGGCACCCGAGGAAACTAGAAACAACCGGCCGTGCCGACTCGCCTTACTTCTTCAGCCGCAGCGATTCGGCCACTTTCCGCGCAGCGGTCTGGTTTTTGCCATTGCCCTGCTCAGAGCAGCGGATGATCAGCACGAGGCGTGGACCGTCCGCATTGTTCTCACGGGCAAAATCGACCACGATGTCCACAGGCCTGCCCTGGAAGGTGGCAGTGTAGGTAACAACGCGCATGCCCACGCCATCGCGGAAGACATCGTGCTCCGTGTTCACCTCGTTGAGATCGGCCAGACCGGGAAAGTGCGGGGCGAGATGCCGGGACATGTCCGCCTAGATGGCATCCCATGGTCCATCCGCTGCATCCTTGGGGCCAGCGACGGGCTTGATGATGACACGGGCGGTTCCCTCTGGATTCACGTAGGTGATGACGCCTTTCTGGTTCAGTGTGGTCCAGCCCGGGGCGAACTGCAGGGCCATGCCGCCGACCGCCGTGCCAGGAGCCACCGACTTTCCACCTTTCAGCAGCTCCGCAATCGCTGCGGCTACGTTCAGCACCTTGTCGATCTTATTTCCGGCACCGCCTGCCGCAGGCATCGGTGCGCCACCGGCGGCTGCGGCGGCAGGAGCAGGTGTGCTCGGATCACGCGTGGCAAACAAGGCGCAGGCATAAAACTCCTTCGGATTCTTCCGTGAGCGGGCGATGCCGTAGCCGCAGGTTTCAAAGACCTGCCCATCCTTGGAGAGGAACGGGCGGTAGTGCGTCTTGCCGTTGGCCCACCCGAGCGTGAAGTCACGCGTGGCCTCGGTGTCACTCGCGGCCTCGCCCTGGGCGCAGGCCTCGGCGGCATTGATGTCGATGAATCCGAAGTTCTTCAATCGCTCGCCGATGCCGCGCATGTTGGCGAACTGCTTTCCTCCCACCACCACGGCATCGTGGTCCATCACATCATGGCGGGCCATGTGGTCCGCCAGCCATTGGGCGCTTTGATTGATCTGCCCATCGAGGCGCATCGTGGGCAGTCCGCGCTTCTGCCGCAACTGGTTGAGCGTCTGGATGAATGTCTGCGAGGGATCCTCCGCAGCGAAGGTGGGTGCAGCAAGCAGCGCAAGGCTGCCGAACAGGGCAAAAAGCCCACGAAGGGATGTAGTGATAAGCATGGCTGGTGGAGCAGCGGTTTAAGCAGGCCTCGATGTTTTTGAAAAGTGCTTTTTGGGCACAAAAAAGCCCGGCAGCCTTTCGACTGCCGGGCGTGAGGTTCAATCAAGGGAGATCAGATGCCAGCGGCGCTGTATTCCCATCCTGAGCGGACGGCGGCGCGTTTGATCATCTTGTTCGCATCGGCGTTGTCGGACTCCTGCTTGGCGCTGTCCCAGCCGATGACCTTGCCCGGATTGCCGATGGCGAGGTTGCCCAGGAGGCAGAGCTTGGTGAGAGGCACGGAGTAGTCGAAGTTGCTGCCGGCGATCTTGTCCTGCTCGATGGCTTTGACGAGCTCGAGCTGCGGCTTGCCGGGGGCGAGGGAGCGTTCGAGGGTCTTCGGCGTTTCTTTGAAGAATTTGGCCAGCTTGGGGCGGTTGCCGACGATTTCGAGAGCCTCGCAGTAGTCGCCAGGGTTGAGGATGGTGTCCTCATCGCCCACGATCATGAAGCCGCCGATCATCTTGTTGAAGTCGCGACCGTCTTCGAGCTTGGCGGGGCGGGCGGGTTTCATCGGCACATCGCCGTTTTTGCCTTCATACCAGTGCAGTTTGATCTCGCCGTATTTGACGTGCTTGAAGTGGCAGATGACGTGCGACCAGGCAGGCCAGCTCATGTCGGTGAGATCGCCCACTTCGGCTTCGATCTTGTAGGGCTCGCCGAGTTCGCAGGCCCAGAAAGGACCGTCCATGATGTGGCAGCCCATGTCTCCCATGGCTCCAGCACCGAAATCGACGCTGCCGCGCCAGGCGAAGGGGTGCAAACCGGGCATGTAAGGATGGTCCGGCACCTGAGCGAGCCATTGCTGCCAGTTCACATGCGCAGGAGCCTGACCGACGGCTTCGGCGACGCCATTGGCCTCGTCCTTCTTGCGGGGCTTCGGAGCAGCTTTGCCGGTATAAATGTCCTTCGCGGCGGTGCCTTGGGGCCAGATGGGGCGGTTGGTCCAAACGTGGATTTCCTTCACGTTGCCGACGACGCCGGCGTTCATCCATTCCTTGAGCTGACGGATCTGCTCACCGGTGTGGCCCTGGTTGCCCATGTTGGTCTTCACGCCCTTTTTCTTGGCGGCAGCGTGGAGTTCATTGGCTTCCCAAATGCGGTTTACGAGGGGCTTCTGCACGCAGACGTGCTTGCCGCGCTTGATGGCCTCCATGGCGGCCGGGTAGTGGGCGTGGTCAGGCGTGGAGACGGTGACCATGTCGATCTTGTCGGCCATGTCGTTGAACATCTCCTGGAAGGAGGTGAACATCTTGGCTCCCGGATACTTCTTCTGAGCGTCCTTGAGGCGGTTGCCGTCGATGTCGCAGATGGCGACGACGTTGGCACCTTCACCGGCGATGGCGATGTCAGAGGCACCTTTGCCGCCCGCCCCGCCGATGCCGGCGACGTTGAGCTTCTTGGCGGCGTCCTGGCCGAGGAGGAGATTGGGGACGAAAAGACCACCGGCGGAGAGCGCGGTGTTGCGGAGGAACGCACGACGGTTGGGGAAGAGAGAGGTCTTCATGGATGGAATAGGCCGCGAGGATAGCGGTGAGGGCGCAGTGAACGCAATGGGAAAGCTGCTTCCTGCGGGAATGTGTTTTTGTGCTTGGCGAAAGTGACCTCCCGCAGGTAGAAGCGGGGATGGACTTTGCCAAATTTGCCGCTGATCTCTCGGGTTTTGTGTGGGGCGTGCCGCTCATCGCGCTGCTCTTTGGGACCCACCTCTTCCTCACCATCCGCACGGGTTTCATCCAGCGCTTCCTGCCGAGGGCCATCAAGATCTCCTTTTCCCGCGAAAAGGAGGGCGAAGGGGATGTTTCACAGTTCGGAGCCCTCATGACGGCTCTCGCGGCCACCATCGGCACCGGCAACATCGTCGGCGTGGCCGGTGCCGTGGCGATGGGTGGCCCCGGTGCGGTGCTGTGGATGTGGATGACGGGTATCTTTGGCATCGCCACGAAGTATTCCGAGGCCGTACTGGCCGTGAAGTATCGCGTGAAGATGCCCGATGGCTCGATGGCTGGCGGCCCCATGTATGCGCTGGAGCGTGGTCTGGGTGTGAAATGGCTCGGCGTGCTCTTCGCGGCCTTCACCTGCATCGCCGCCTTTGGCATTGGCAACATGACGCAGGCCAACAGCATCGTCGAGCTGCTCCGCGAACACATTAAACCGGAGTCTGATGCCGTGCTGCGCTGGGTGGCGGGCAGTGTGATGGCCGTCCTGACCGCCGCCGTCGTGCTCGGCGGTGTGAAAAGCATCGCCAAGGTGTGTGGCTTCCTCGTTCCCATCATGGCGGTGGGCTACATCATCGGCTGCATGCTCGTTTTGATCAAAAACGCCGGTGCGGTGCCCCAGGCCTTTGCGGACATCTGGCACGGAGCCTGGAGCGGCCAAGCGGCAGTGGGCGGCTTCGTGGGAGCCACGCTCAAGCAGGTGGCGCAGGCGGGCATCGCTCGCGGTTTATTCTCTAATGAATCCGGTCTCGGCTCTGCCCCCATCGTCGCAGCGGCAGCGCAGACGCGGAATCCCGTGCGCCAGGCTCTCGTGAGCAGCACAGCTACGTTTTGGGATACCGTCGTCGTTTGTGCCATGACCGGTCTCGTCATCGTCAGCAGCGGGCATTGGAAAGAAGGCCTGCCAAAGGCCGCCCTCACCAGCGCCGCCTTCGGTGATCTCCACAACGTGGGCCCCATCTTCCTGCTCTTCGGCATGTTTTTCTTCGTCTTTTCCACCATCCTAGGCTGGGGCTACTACGGCGAAAAAGCAGCGGAATACCTCTTCGGCACTCGCTCCGTCAAGCCCTACCGCATCCTATGGGTGCTGGCGGTGCTCTTTGGCAGCGTGCAGCCCGCCCAGGCCGTGTGGGACTTTGCCGATGCCGCCAACGGCCTCATGGCCATCCCGAATTTGATCGCCCTCATCTGCCTCAGCGGCGTCATCGCCGCTGAAACGAAGGCCTATCGCAACGAACTCACCGGCAAGGACTGAAAAAAGCCCTTCGCCAGACTTGAAAGCCCGTCCGCAGCCTTTAGTATCGCGGCCCCCACGACCCGCTGCCTCATGGTGTAATGGTAACACAGCAGATTCTGAATCTGTTATTCAAGGTTCGAATCCTTGTGAGGCAACCACTCCGCTTAGCGGCATCCGATCACCGCATTAGCTCAGCCCGGGGTTCCAGGCCTCCATGGCCATGCAGGCAGCCCCCAGGGCACCCGCATCATCCCCCAATTGGGACGGGCGAATCTCCAACGGCATGTCTTTCAGCGCCGGGAAGAGCTTTTTCAGCTTCAGCGTGATTTCATCGCAAAAACCATTGCCCAGAGCCGTCAACGGCCCGTGCAGAAAGTAAAGGCGGGCATCGATGAGCAACTGCGTCATCCCGATGACTCGGGCGAAATCCTCCGTCACCGCCTCCCACGCCTCGCTCCGCGTGCCAGTAAGACCTTCGAGCGCCAGATGCAGATTCGCAGGCGCAGGCGTGCCAGCTGGGCTTCCGGTGAGGCGACGCCAGATCGCAGGCGCAGAAAGTAGTTCATGTATCTGAGTGGGCGCATCCCCCGCAGGCCAGGGCCATAGGCCGATCTCACCCGCCGCCTGATGCGTCCCACGCATCAGAGCGCCATCCTTCACGATCGCCAAGGCAAAGCCGCTACGAGGCCCGAGAATCACATAATCCGGCGTCTCACGACCACCGCCGAACCAGCGCTCCGCCAGCGCAACCGTGCGCAGATTGTTTTCGACCGCTGCCGGCACCTTCAGGGCCTCCTTCAGCAGTCTCCGCAGCGGCACATCCCGCCAGTCCGTGAACGACACACTGTAGCTGGCGATACCCGCCTCGGGATTCACCAGCCCCGGAGCACCTGCACCTACCCCCAGCAGCTTTCCAGGCACCTTCGCAGCCAGGCCATCGAGAGCGCTTTTCAGCTCATAAATCACCGTTTTCACCCCGATACCCGGAGCCAGCGCATGCGTCTCGCCATGCATCGGCCTACCGGCAAAGTCCACCGCCACCACCTGGATGCGAGCCCCCGTGAATTCCACCCCCGCAAACCAGCCGATGCCCTTCACGACCTCCAGATTGACCTTCGGGCGTCCCGCCTGCCCCTTCACCAAGCCGGATTCCCTCAAGATACCGCTAGCCAGGAGCTGCTCCACATAAAGCCCCATCGTTGAAGGTGCCACCGCGTGCAGCTTCGCCAGCCGACCTCGCGAATTCGCGCGGCCGCTCCGCACACTCTCAATGATGCGGGCGTGAAGATCATCCTGGGAAACCTTGAGCGTTCTCATCGGCGACACATGCACAGTCGTGGACCTAGCGTCCAGTCCATGTTGCCCACACAGCATCTTTCCGGCCTGCCAGCTTGCCTTTTGAGCCGCCAAACATGAAAACCAGCTCATCGCCATGACCATCAACCCGCTTTCCGCACAAACGCCCTTCACCACCAAAGACGGCAGCACCATCCGCAGCATTCTCGACCGCACGAACGCACCCGTGCAGAACCAAAGCCTCGCCGAAGCCACCGTCCCCGTCGGCCGCCCCACCGAACGCCACTACCACCGGCTCAGCGAAGAATTCTACTTCATCCTCGAAGGCCAAGGCCTCATCGAAATCGACGGCGAAACCCGCGAAGTCAGCCCCGGCGATGCCATTCTCATTCCAGCCGGCGCCTGGCATCAAATCACCGCCTCACAGACGCTTCGCTTCCTCTGCTGCTGCGCTCCGCCTTACAGCCACGAGGATACGTTCTTCGAATGACCGAAGGCATACAAGCACACTGCCGATATTGAATGTGCGAGATTGGCTGATCGTGATGGGTTGATCTGCGGCGGGCTAGCCTTCGCAGTTGCGCAGCCGAGGGGTCTCCGCCATTGCTTGCGCCCCTTCCCTGCCCCAAACCCAAACCCGTTTCCCGCCATGTCAGCAGCCAGTTCTCCCCGCGTCATTCAGGTCGGCCTCGCCGGACTTGGAAATGTCGGCGCGGGTGTGTTTAAGAACCTGGAGAAAAACCGCTCCCTCATTACCAAACGCACCGGGGCGGACATCCGTGTGGCCCGTGTGGCCGTTCGCGATTTGAAGCGGAAGCGCGATGTGGAAGTGCCGGAAGCGATTTTAACCACCGAATGGCAGGAGCTCGTCAACGATCCGGCCATTCCCGTGATCGTCGAATTGATTGGCGGCACCACCACCGCCTACGACATGGTTTGCGCGGCTTTGCGGGCCAAAAAGATCGTTGTCACGGGCAACAAAGCCCTCCTCGCCGAGCGCGGCCAGGAGCTCTTCGCGCTCGCTGAGCAGTGCGGCGTGCCGATTTACTTCGAGGCGGCGGTGGCAGGTGGTATTCCGATCATCCAGGTGCTCCAGGAAGGCCTCGTGGGGAACCACATCCGCTCCATCCACGGCATCATCAACGGGACGTGCAATTACATCCTCACCCGCATGAGCCAGGCCGGCCTCAGCTATGCCGATGCACTGCAAGAGGCCCAGGACAAAGGCTTTGCCGAGGCGGATCCCTACCTTGATGTGAGTGGCTGGGATGCCGCGCACAAGGCCATCATCCTCGCCAGCCTCAGCTACGGCTTCTGGATTCATCCAGACAAGATCTGCGTGGAAGGCGTGGACCGCGTGAGCATCACCGATTTCCGATTTGCCGAGCGTCTGGGCTACACCATCAAGCTGCTCTCCGTCATCCGGGCGGATGAAAACGGCCTCGTCGAAGTCCGCACGCAGCCCACGCTGGTGCCGCTGAGTCATGTGATGGCCAGCGTGAGCGGCAGCTTCAATGCCGTGCTCGTGAATGGCGATATCGTGGGCGAGACGCTCTTCTACGGTCGCGGTGCCGGACAGGACCCGACGAGCAGCAGCGTCATCAGCGATCTCTGCGAAGCCGCCGCCGTGCTCATGCATGGGGCAAGGCACAGCGGCTTCGTCCCGCACGGCCTTTACGGCAAATCAAAGCCCGTTGATGACACCGTTTCGCATCATTATCTGCGTCTCACCGTCGATGACGTGCCCGGCGTGCTCGCCCAAATCGCCACCGAACTCGGTCAGCGTGGCATCGGTATCTCCAGCATGCTCCAGCCTGAGGATCTCGAATCCACCACCGGCGAGACCTCCCTCGTCCTCATGGTCCACGACGCCAAAGTGGGCGATATGAAACAAGCTCTCAACGCCCTGCGTGGTCTGAAATGCGTCCGTGGTGAACCGACATGGATGCGGGTGGAGACGCTGCAGTAGTCCGCGAGAGGACTCGCGGGCTACCGAATTCAAGCGCCATGAATAATTCGCCTCCACCCAGCCGCAAAGCCAGTCTCACCCTCCGCGAAAAAGCACCCTTACTGGCCCTCACTCTGTTGGGATTACTGATCCTCTTCTCCGGCTTGCTATTCGTCACCGTTTCGACCACGAAGGTCGCCAGCGTCGAGCTACGTAGAGACCGCTGGGCACAAAACATCGTAAACACCTCCAATGCAGCGTTGGCCGCTGGACTCAAGTTTGCCGATCCAGGCGCTGACCTGATCAAAACGATCCAGAACATCCGCGCCGGAGCCAAAGTGACCGATCCGAAGAGCGAGTGGTTCGGAAAAACGTTTCAGTTCGCTGACCCCAACCTCTCCGACGAAGAAATGCGTGCCGTAGCAAAGTCCCTTCGCTTGCAAGAAGACGGAGCGCTCGATTACGTGCCTGGTAAGCAATTCTGATACCTGCATTGGCGACTGAGTTAGCCGCAACGCCATTTCCGCCATGGACCCACCACCTCCCGACTTCGCTCCACGACCACGTCCGCTTTGGAAAAAGGTGCTGGCAGTGTGTTTTTCGATCACCACGCTTTGTGTGGTTTTGATCATGGGCATAGTCGTCGCCATCGTGACACCGAAGATTGGCAGTTTGAGTGTTGAGGCAAAAAATGCGTCCACTTCTCGCCATGCAATGACTCTCGCGAGTATCTCGAAAGCTGCCAAGCAGGCTGGAGCAGTAGTTGTTAAACCTGGAGACACTTTGGAGGAGGTAATCCGAAAAGTCTGCGAAGGCATCAAGGTGGAAGATCCAGCCAGTGCAGCCAAAGGCAGGGTTTTCACCTGCGGCTCACTCTCCGAAGAAGACATCGCTGAAGTCGCCAAGTATCTGAGACTGGATAATGGCGTGCTCGAATACACCTCGATTCCATCGAAATGAGCCTCAGTCAGTCGCTGCTAAACTTAGCCGTCGCGTTCATCGTGTTTGGCATGATCTTCCGACCGCTGGAAATGGTTTTTCCAGCACGTGAGCAGGCGTTTCAGCGTGCGCACTGGCTGGCGGACTTGGGTTTCATGGTGGGGCAATATCTGCTCTGGAACGGGCTGTTGTTTCTGGCGCTGGAGCATCTGCGCTTCTGGGTGGACAGTTTTTTTTCCGCTGGATATGTGGCCGCGTTGCGAGCGCAGCCGCTGTGGCTGCATGCGCTGGAAGCGGTATTTTTGAGTGATCTGTCGATCTATTGGGCGCACCGGCTGCAACACCGCTGGGACTGGTTGTGGCGCTTTCATGCCGTGCATCACAGCGCAGAGCATCTGGACTGGCTGGCTGCGCACCGGGAGCATCCACTGGACTCGATCTACTCGGTGTGTGCGATGAACCTGCCCATTTTCCTGATCGGCTTCCCACTGGAGACGCTGGGCTGGCTGCTCGCTTTTCGTGGATTGTGGGCGATCTTCATCCATTCCAACATTCGCATGCCGCTGGGCATTTTTGGCCTCTTAGCGGGTTCACCCGCGTTTCACCACTGGCACCACGCGAAAGACCGCGACGTGGGCAACTACGCGAATTTGTCGCCCCTCATGGATGTTCTCTTTGGCACGCATCATGCCCCCGAAACAGCACCTGAAAGCCTTGGGCTGAAGGAGAAGATGCCGCAGAGCTATTTGGGACTGCTGTGGCACCCTTTTCGGCGGCGTGAACGCACGCCGAAGACCACCGAATGAGCAGGGATGCGGGTGGTGACGCTAACGTAGTCCGCGAGTCCTCTCGCGGCGAGCGTCTCGTGATCGCCCTTTTTACTTTGAGTGTTTTGAAGCCGGGGGTAGCCCGCCGCGAGAGGACTCGCGGACTACAGCCTCAAACAAGCCCTGAAGCCCCGCACGGCGTAATAAGACTGCGCCCCGTTGTGGCCGGTGAAGAGGCGATTGTAGCGGCGTTCGCCGTAAAGAGCGCCGCCGAGCTGGCGGATGTCGTCGGGCGTCTTCAACCAGCTTGAGGTCTTCCGGTCAAACTCGCCGAGCTTTTGCAGCGCATGGTAGTCTTCCTCGGTAAGGAGTTCGACGCCCATCTCGGCGGCCATGTCCATGGCGTTGTCCTTGGGTTTATGCTCTTTGCGGGATTCGAGGCCTTTGCGGTCATAGCACACACTCACGCGACCTTTGGGCGTCTCGGGCGAGCAATCGTAAAAAAGCACATCACCCGTCTTTTTGTCCAAACCGACCACATCAGGCTCACCACCCGTCTCCTCCATGATTTTCACCGACCACAGCTTTGCTGGCTGGGCGTTCAATCGCGACTCCACCTGCTCCCACTCGATGCCGCAATGACGCGGCATGTTTTGCTCAAACCGGGCTTTCAATAGGGCCAGCAGCTCGTCACGCTGTTTGGGCGGCAGTTTCTTCGATGAGGCGGCGCGTGGCATCGCAGAAAGTGGAACAGGTTTTCAACCTGTTCAATCCCAGCGGCAGCCTCAAAGCTGCGGGCGCACGATGACGATGTCACCGAGGAGCTGCTCCTGCTCGACCTGAAGGTGGTTCAGTTTGATGAGCTCCAGCATGGCCAGGAAGGTCACGATCACCTCACCGCGACTGGAGGCGCTGTTGAAGAGCTCCTCAAAGCGCACGCGACCGCCCTCCGGCACGATGTTGAGGAGTTCCTCGATCTTGTCGGCCACGGTGAAGCGGTCGTTAACGATCTCGCGGAAGTCAGAGGTGTTCTCAAAGCGCTTCAGGATGCGCTGGAAGGCGCGGATGAGGTCGAAAATGCCCACCTGACCGATGCCGACGACGGGCGCTTCGAGGTCCGGCATCTCTGGTGTGGTGGCGAAGAACTCATCGCTCTTCACCTCCTGCACACCGAGGAAGCTGGCGGCCTCTTTGAACTTCTTATACTCGACGAGCTGGCGGATCAGCTCCCAGCGCGGATCGTCCTCATCGGCCTCTTCATCTGGCGGCTGCACGTCCTTGGGCAGCAATTCGCGGCTCTTGATGTACATTAGATTGGCCGCCATCACGATGAACTCGCTGGCCAGCTCGATGTTGAGCATCTTGAAGGTATCGATGTAGTCGAGATACTGCCGCGTGATGCGTTCCAGGGACACGTCATAGACATCGATCTCATCCTTCTTGATGAGGTAGAGCAGCAGGTCGAGCGGACCTTCGAAGATTTCGAGCTGGACCTTGTAATCAGAGTCTTCCACGGGGCGTGATTGGGAATGGAATTGGGTTAAAACTCACCACGGAAGACGCAGCGGGCATTCGGCGTCTCGTGGATGGTGATTTCGGCGAGACCGGGGAGCTGCGGAGCGAGCTTTTTCCACAGCCAAGCGGCCATGTATTCGATGGTGGGATTTTCCAGGCCTTCGATCTCGTTGAGGTAGCTGTGATCGAGCAGTTCCATGAGCGGCTTCATCGCCTTGGAAATCTCCGCGTGGTCATACACCCAGCCTATGGCCGGATCCACCTCCCCCTCGATGGCGATCTCCACCTTGAAGGAATGACCGTGCATCTTGGTACACTTGTGAGTGCTAGGAAGGGTGGGCAGCGTCTGGGCTGCCTCGAAGCGGAAGTCTTTGATGACGCGGGCTCGCATGTTGGGATCGGAAAGGTTTCTCCCTAGTTCGTGGCGAGGCTGATGATGATTGCAAAGGAGAGTTTGCCCGCCCGGAGGGCTGCCACAGGCAAAAAAGCGTGGATTGAAGATGGACAGGACGTTGGCGGCATGTTTTTCCTGATGTCTCCCACTGATTTCCCACCATGAACCGACCCCTGACCTCCCGCCGCGCCTTCATCACGCAGTCCGCCCTCGCCTTCACCGCGCTCTCTGCGAGCCGTGTGCTCGGGGCGAATGAAAAAATCCGCATCGCCAGCATCGGCCTCGGCGGCCAGGGCAGCGGCAATGCTGGACGCATGGCCAAAGTGCCCGGCGTGGAAGTGGTGATGCTTTGTGATCCGGATACCGCACAGCTCGAAAAAGCCAAAAAGCTCTTCCCCAATGCCGCGACCACGCAGGACCTGCGCAAGGTGATGGAGGACAAGAGCATCGACGCCGTCGTCGTCTCCACTGGCAATCACTGGCATGTACTCGCCGCCATCTGGGCCATGCAGGCCGGCAAGGACGTGTATGTCGAAAAGCCCGTCTCGCATAACATCTGGGAGGGGCGCAAGCTCGTCGAGGCCGCCCGCAAATACGGCCGCATCTGCCAGGGCGGCACGCAGCAGCGCAGCGATCCCATGCAGGATGAGATCAAGGCCTACTTCGACGCCGGCACGCTCGGCAAGATCAAGTATGTGCGCTGCAATCACTACAGCATGCGCAAGACTATCGGCAAACGGGCCACGCCTCTCACGCCGCCGCCGAGCGTGGATTACGATCTCTGGCTCGGCCCGGCCAAGGACGAGCCGCTCTTCCGCGATCGATTCCACTACGACTGGCATTGGGACTGGAACACCGGCAACGGCGAGATGGGCAACTGGGGTCCTCACATCCTCGACGACCTGCGCAATGTGATCTTCCGCGACAAGGTGAAGCTCCCAAAGCGCGTCATCGCCGGTGGCGGACGCTTTGGATGGAATGACGCGGGCGAATCCCCCAACACCCACTTTGCCTACATGGACACGGGCGACATCCCGGTGATCGTCGATTTCCACAACCTCCCCCGCATGAAGGGCGTGAACGCCCCGGATGTGTATCGCCGCCGCCGCACCGGCGCCTTCCTCATCGTGGAATGCGAAAACGGTTACTACACAGGCAGCCGTGGCGGTGGCTCCGTCTTTGATGCCGAAGGCAAAAAGGTCCACACCTTCAAAGGCGATGGGGGCAAGACCCACGCGGCCAATTTCATCGACGCCATCCGCAGTCGCAAATCGAGCGATCTCAAAGCCGAGGTCGAGGACATCCACTTCTCCAGCGCCTGGTGCCATCTCGCCAATATCTCCTACCGCCTCGGCCAGAAATACGTCCGCGAACAGGCCGAGGCCGCTGTGAAGGACTTCCAGCCCTGGAATGATGTCATTGGTGACTTCCACGAGCACCTCAAGAGCAACGAACTCGATGCCTCCACGCTCAACATCCAGATCGGCCCCATGCTCGAGATCGACGCCGAAAAAGAAACCTTCACCGGCCCCACCGCCACTCCCGAAGCCCTCGCCCTGCTCACCCGTGAGTATCGCAAAGGCTACGAAGTGCCGCAGCAGGTGTAGTCAGAATTGAGGAGGGCGGGATTTCATTCCCGCCGATGCTTCGAGGCGGGCAGAAATGCCCGCCTCAGTTCACCCAGAAAGTGGAACAGGTTTTCAACCTGTTCATGCCTCGTTTTCAGGCGTCGTCACCGACTCTTCCGCAACGACCGGCTCATCCTCTGCCTCAGCGTCCTCCGCAGGCGCATTCACCAGCAGCTCCGCGCCCTGCAGCATCCGGCAGAATTCCTTCTTCGTGACCCGGTAAACCTTTCCACGGCGATTCGGAGTGCCTTCGATCAGCTTGTACTCGATGGCCAGCCGCTCCCAGTGCACGATGCGCACATAGTCGTTACCCTTCTTCCACATCTGGCCTTGTTGCAATTTCATGAGCTGCTGCCTAGCGCCGGAGACCACTGCATGCCAGAGGAGATTTCACTCCCGGCGGAAGCACCACGAACGATACGATAACTCACCCCCGCGTAGCGCCTCATACACGCGAGAGCCGGGGATGCCGGCAAAGTCACGCCCCAGTGAATGCAAAAAGCCCGGTAGCCGCTGCACGATCAGCGCCTGACTACGCTGCGCATTCATCTCCATGCCACGCAGCACCTCGGCATTGATGACTCTCGTCTGCACAATGTGCATCGTCGAGTCGGCGATGGCCGTCTCCCAAGCTTGGAAGTCGGGTTCAAAGCGAAAATCCGCATACAGAAAGTGCCCGCCAGGCCGCAGCACTCGCGCCACCTCCGCCAGGAAGCCGGGGAAGTCTGGGTAGCAGTGAGAGGCCTCCACATTGATCACCGCATCAAGCGAAGCATCTGCGAAGGGCAACCGCTGCGCATCGCCCTGAGTGAAGGTGAGGCCGGGCAAGGCGTGACGCCGCTGACAGAAGCCGATGCCTGTGGGATTCAGGTCCAGGCCCGTGTAAGCCGCTGGCTGCATCGTCCGCATGATCCACGAAGCGCCACCGCCGTGGCCACAACTCACCTCCAGCACCGTTCTGCCCTTCAAATCCACCTGCGAGGCCACATGATGGTAAAGCTGGATACAGCCGCGATTCACTTCATCCGCCTCTTCGAGCTTCAAACCGACGGATGGATCCGTTTCGAAGGCGTAGTTCAAAAACAGCACCTCTTCGCTGCGCAGACGTCGCGTTAGAAAGGGATACCACATCCGCCAGATGGCTTTGCGGATGCTGGGGATGGAGAAAAGGCGTTCGAGCAGGGACATGGGGCAGCTTTAGCAGATTCGCTGGCGACCACCATCGGCTTCATGCTCGCTCAAGGACGCGCGGTTACAGGCGAAAGAGAAGGCTCAGGAAAGCTTCGTCATCTTGACAGCTTGGTTCCAGATTTCATCTTCCGGCCATGGAACTCACCCTGACCAGCCCCATCGAGATGTTCATCCAGCGGCAGATTGCGCAAGGCTATCGTGATGCGGAGGAAGTAACGCGTCAGGCGCTGCTGCGCTGGATGGCGGAGGAGTCTGACACGCCGCCGATGATCCAGTCGAGGCTCGATGAAGCCGCGCAGGGCCGGTTTGTGAGCGGTGACCGTGGCAACATCCAACGCATCATCGCCGCCGCCTGATCATGCCCACTCGATACGACGAGAGCGAGTACAGGAATGGTGAGACGTTTGGCCGTTCTATTCGAACAGTTGTTTCAAAAGCACTTTGGAGTTCCTTTGTAAACGCACCGCAGATGCGCCGATGAAGATGCCATAATCGAATTCACCGGATCGGAGGTAAATCTCCCAGTTTCGTGCATGCGCGGCCAATATGTCTTGTAGCTCTTCAAGAAGCTTGTGCGTGATGATGTCTGGATTGGTGACTTCCATCCCAAGTCCTCGTGAACGGGCAATATACGGCTCAAGGCAATAGTCGCCCTGGCCGTAAGCGTCATTCACTCCGTGGCGAGCCATGACTAGATCCACCCGATCATACAGAGAGTAGTATTCAAGGTTGAACTCGTCTTCCGGCATATCCACATCCGGCGGATTGAAAGGCTGGTCCAGCCTTTCGCCATGTTCTTTGTCACTGATCTCGAGAAGGGTCATGGCTGGAGGTTTACTTCCCCACACTCAGCATCTCCCGCATGAGCATGGCGTGACTGTGGGCGAGAAGTTTGGTGGCGGCGAGAGCGAAGCAACGCAGTGATTTCATGGTCGATTGTCTGGAACGCTGAGAAGACCCAGAAATTGTAGATTTGTGAATGGAAAACTGGAAAACACACGCCTCCATGCTCGAATGCGCTGCATGTGGTGGTCCTATCAAGATGTGGCGGAAGCCAAAGAACGCGTGCAGCGCGAGATCGCGAAGCGGAAGAAGAAGGGCGAGCGCTTTGATGCGCTGCTGCCGCAAACGACGGGGAAGAAACTCTGCACCACCTTTTGGGGTCAGGCATGGTGCCGGAACCTCGAAACCTACCAGGAGTATGAATCCCGCCTGCCGCGAGGCCGCAGCTACTTCCGCCAAGGAAACGTGTACAACCTCGTGATCGAATCGGAGAAGGTCACGGCGGTGGTGGCAGGCTCGGAGCTGTATGACACGCAGGTTTTTATCCAGCCGCTGAAGCCCTCGAAGTGGCAGGAGATCGTCGAAAAGTGCGAGGGGCAGGTCGGCTCGATGCTCGATCTGATGGCGGGAAAGCTCGGCGATGGTGTGATGAGCGTGCTGAGTGATGCGGAAGACGGTTTGTTCCCGAAACCCAAGGAAATCCGCTTCGACTGCTCCTGCCCGGATCATGCAGACATGTGCAAACACGTCTCCGCCGTGCTCTACGCCGTGGGCGTGCTACTCGACGGCCAGCCGGAGCTGCTTTTCAAGCTACGCGGCGTGGATGGCGCGGATCTGCTAGCGAAGGCCAAAGACGCCGCCGTGACCGGTGTGACCGAAAATGCCGGTGAGCTGGCCGGTGCTGATCTCAGCGCCATTTTCGGCATCGAGCTTGGCGAAATCGCAGAACCCGTCACTGATGTCAAAAAGGTCACTAAGGTCGAGAAAGCCGCCAAAAAAGCCGCGAAGCCCAAGACGCCTGAAAAGCTAGCGAAGCGCACGCGTTCTCGCGGGGCATGAAATCCCGCCTCCTCCTGCTGCTCACAGCCCTGCTCGCTTTGTCTCCGGCTTTCGCCGCTGAGAAGGCCCCGCGACCCAACATCCTCTTCATCATCTTCGACGATTGGGGCTGGCAGCATGCCGGTGCGTATGGTTGCGATTGGGTGAAGACGCCGAACTTCGATCGCGTGGCTCGTGAGGGCGTGCTGTTCAAGAGCGCCTTCACCTCGAACCCGAAGTGCAGTCCGTGTCGGGCGACGATCCTCACGGGGCGTAACTCGTGGCAGCTTGAGGAGGCCGTGTGCCATGGCGGCATCTTCCCACCGAAGTTCGCCGTGTATCCTGATCTGCTGGAGAAAAGCGGCTACGTCGTCGGTTTGACCGGCAAGGGCTGGGGGCCGGGGAAATTCGATCTGGAAGGCCGCACGCGGAATCCAGCGGGGCCGTCGTTTGATGGACACAAGATCGAGGTGCCCGCGAAGGGCATCACGCCGAGCGATTACGCCGCGAATTTCACCGATTTCCTCGCCACGCAGAAGAGCGGGCAGCCGTTCTGCTTCTGGGTGGGCTTCAAAGAGCCGCATCGTGCTTACGAGGAGGGCAGCGGTGTGCGATTGGGCAAAAAACTCGGTGAGGTGAGTGTGCCCGGCTACCTGCCGGACAATGAGATCGTGCGTGGTGACCTCACCGATTACGCCATCGAAGTCGAGTGGGCCGATGCACAGATTGGTCGCGTGCTCGACGTGCTGCAAAAGAGCGGGCAACTGGACGACACGCTCATCGTCATCACCTCCGACCATGGCATGCCGTTTCCCCGCGTGAAGGGCCAGATCTACGAGGACGGCTACCACCTGCCGCTGGCGATGCGCTGGGGCAAAGGCATCAAACCCGGCCGCGTCGTGGAAGATTTCATCAACGTGCGTGACCTCGCGCCGACCTATCTCGAGCTCGCTGGTGTGCCGCTGCACGAGCAGATGACCGGCAAAAGCCTCGCGAACATCCTGCGCAGCGAGAAGAGCGGCTTCATCGAGGACCGCAAAATCATGCTCGCGGGCAAGGAGCGGCACGACATTGGCCGCCCGAACGATTGGGGCTATCCCGTGCGGGCCATCCGCACGCCGGAGTTTTTCTACAGCCACAACTACCACCCCGAACGCTGGCCCGCCTGCAACCCCGAAACCGGCTACGGCAACTGCGACGACGGCCCCACCAAGACCTGGATCGTCGATCACAAAGACTTCTTTTACGATCTCGCCTTCAACTACCGCCCCGAGGAGGAGCTTTACGACATCGTGAACGATCCGCAGTGCCTCAAAAACCTCGCCAAGGACCCGCAGCATGCCGCAACGAAGCAGGAACTGCGCACCAAGCTCGACGCCATGCTCAAAGCGGAAAAAGACCCCCGCGAAACCGGCAACGCGGCCATCTTCGACACCTACCAATACCTCGGCAAACGCACCGGCAAAGGCTACGCCGAATGGGAAGCAAGACAGAAAGGACTGCTGCCGCCTGAGGAGCCGAAGAAGGGCAAAAAGGGGAAGAAGACGGAGGAGTGATTACGCCTTGCTTTGTCGCACATCAGATTGAGCGGCAAAACGACGCTGCATCCGCGTGGTGCATTTTTTCTCGAGTTCCTCGTCGCCCATCATCTGCGCCACCTCGATCAGCTCCTCATGCGCATCGCGCTCATGCGGGTGGAATTCGATGATGTTCTCGTATTGCCTGACCGCCTCCTCGAAGCGTCGCTCCGACCGGTAGCGACGTGCCAGCAGGTAGGAGACCGGTGGCTTTTTGAAGGTGTCGGAAGGGAAGAAGAGATTGGCGAAGGGTTTGGCGATCTGCTCCGCCAGCCAGAACGCCGTTTCCGGTGCAATCAAGAGCACCGTGCTCACAAACGCCACCATGCTCAGGATCACCGGCCCCGCAGCCCCGATGCCCTGTAACTTGAGCGCGACCCTCATCAGCCAGATGCTCGACAGCATCGAAAGCACCGCGAGAAGCCAGCGTGTGCGCATGAATTTCATGCGGCGATGGTAGGAGGTGCTCGCGGCAGTTCAACTCGCATCATTTTGGCTGCGCTCGAACTTTAAAGCGCCCCTCACCTAACCTTTCGCTTCGCGGCGCTTCGCTAGCCCCGCATTACATCGTTAAAATTATCGACACCTCACTGCGGGGAGAGGGACCTGAAACCGCCTTCCCTCTACCCGGCGAGCCGTTACCGGATGGTCTTCGCTTTGTTCCGGGGAGAGGGCTGGGGTGAGGGGCCATGTCATATCGCGAAACTTCTCGTGCTCAGGCAGGTTAAGGCAGCCTGAAACCCACCCGCACCTCCCATGAGCACCGACTTCTCCTCCCGCCGTCGCTTTCTGAAGACCACGAGCAGTGGTTTTGGTTACATGGCCTTTGCCGCTCTGGCGCATGAGCAGGCGCTGCGTGGCGAAACTGCACCTTCCGGGCCGCTGGCCCCGAAGCAGCCCCATTTCGCGCCGAGGGCGAAGCATGTGATCTTCCTCTGCATGCAGGGCGCTCCGTCACATGTCGATACCTTTGACTACAAGCCGAAGCTCATCGCGGATGCGGGCAAGCAGGCGCCCTCTGCGGCCGGACGTTACGGTCAGGCGAAGCTGATGCCGCCGCAGTGGAAATTCTCCCAGCATGGCAAGAGCGGCCTGTGGATCTCCGAGCTGTGGCCGAATGTGGCCAAACACGCGGACAATCTGTGCCTCCTCAACTCGATGGCCACGGACCTTCCCGCGCATCCGCAGGCCTTCACGCAGCTCCACACCGGCACGACGCAGTTTGTGCGCCCCTCTCTCGGTGCCTGGACGCTCTACGGCCTGGGCACGATGAATCAAAACCTGCCCGGCTTTGTGACGATCAATCCTCCCGGCAATGCCACCCGCACCTTTGGCAGCGCCTTCCTCCCGGCCATTTATCAGGGCACGAAGGTCGGCGGCTCCGGCATTCCCGGATTGCCTGCCGCCTTGGCGAGGCGCTTCGGCGGCGGCAACGAGCAGGCCACGGTGGCCAACATCAAAAACAACCGCCTCACCACCGAGGCGCAGCGCACGCAGCTCGATCTCGTGCAGGCGCTGAACCAATCCACGATGCAGCAAAGCGGCGGCGTGAGTGCCGAGGTGGAGGGCGTGATCGAAAGCTACGAGCTGGCCTTCCGCATGCAGGCGGAGGTGCCGAAGGTGATGGACCTCAGCAAGGAAACCGAGGCCACCAAGTCCCTCTACGGTATCGGCGAGGATGAGACGGATACCTTTGGCAAGCAGTGCCTCATGGCGCGGAAGCTCGTCGAGGCCGGCGTGCGCTTCATCGAACTCACCCACGGCAACTGGGACCAGCATTTCAATCTCAAAGCCACGCTGCAGCGGAACTGCAACCAGGTCGATAAACCCATCGCCGGTCTGCTGGCCGATTTGAAGGCCCGCGGCCTGCTGAAGGACACGCTCGTCATCTGGGGCGGTGAATTCGGCCGCACCCCGCACTCGCAGGGCGATGACGGCCGCGATCACAACAACAAGGGCTTCACCATGTGGATGGCCGGCGGCGGCGTGAAAGGCGGCATGAACTACGGCATGACCGACGACTACGGCTACGAAGCCGTGCTGAACAAAATGCACATCCACGACTGGCACGCCACGGTCCTCGCTTTGATGGGCCTCGATCACGAGCGCCTCACCTACCGCTATGCTGGACGCGACTTCCGCCTGACGGATGTCTACGGCTCCGTGGCGAAAGAGATCATCGCGGCGTGAGAAGAAAGTGGAACAGGATTGCATCCTGTTCATCACAGGTTGAAAACCTGTGACACTTTCTTTCAGCGCGAAAGCCTTTGCGCAGATTCCGATGAGATGACGCCCATCACATCGCCAAGAAACATCTCCGCGAAGGGATCGTGGCGCAGGTTTTCATTCGGAGGCCAGAATTGACCGGCGCAGATGCGGCGCACGGCTTCGGTGGCGCAGGCGAGCGCGGCATCGAGGATGGCAGGAGACAAGTCCACCCACTCGATCAAAGCGGTGTCCTGGATGCTTTTCGGCAGCACGAAGTAGGCGAGCGAATCAGGCCGCAGACCTCGATGCTGCATCGCGAGGGCGTAGAGCGGCAGTTGGAGGTCGAGCCACATCTGGCGGGTGCCATCGGGGGCATCGAAACATTTCCACTCATCGGCCTCGGTGAGGCGTGTGCGAGCGGTGACCTTCTTCAAATGCGCTTCGAGAGGTGTGCGGGGCTTATCGCCGGTTTTGAAGTCGATGAGGCGGAGCTGGCCGCTGTGCTCGTTACGCTCCACCCGGTCGATGCGACCACGCAACAGCACGCCATCGAGGTGGAAGGGTTGATTGAGGTGCAAATCGAGTTCGGAGAACTGAATGCGCCAGCCTTCGGCGCGATGGCTGGCCTCCAGGATGGCAGCCTGGCGCAGGCGTTGCAGCATGCTTTCGAGCTGGAGGGAGATGAGTGGCGCGGGTCGCTTGCCATGCAGTTCATGCACGCGGGCCTCGGCGGCGGCGATAAGGCAATCGGCGAGCCGCTTGGCATCGTCGCACGCTGCCATGGTGGCATCCTGGGCGAGCTGGTGAAAGGCGTGATGGATCACATTGCCAAAGTCGAGCGCATCGAGCTCACGCTTGGCCGGATCGACGGAGCTCATGTGGAGGTTGTTCTCCAGATGATAGCGGAAAGGACAGCTCAGGTAGGCTTTGAGCCGCGAGGGCGAGATGCTTTCGAGCGGCGGGATGTCGGCGCGAGGCTCCAGCGGCCAGGCGAGCGTGCGGGCAGGTTCGGTGGTCGTGCCTGATTCGTCGTCTTTGGGGAAGAGATGTGTCACGCGAGCGGGCAGTTGCTTGTCGCCGCAAAGGAAAAGCAGTCGCGAAGGACGCAGTGCATCGCCGGACTCGCTCCACTGGCCGCAGAGCAGGTGCAGGGAGCCGTTTGCTAGCCGCTGATGCGCCAGCGCGGCGAGGATGGCGGCATCACGGGCAAAGCGAGTGGCCTGGCATGGCAGGCCGAGTTCTTCGCGAAGCGTATCCGGCAGAAACGGATGGCTGATGAAAATGCCGGGCACATGCTCCTCATTCATGCCGGTGACGATGAGATACGGTGCCGGCTCCCAAAGCAGCTCCAGCCAGCCTTGCAGCACGAGATCGATCTCGCCACGAGGCTCGGCAAGACGGCTTTGTGACAGCCGCTCCAGTGAAAGCGCAAAGGCCTCTTCAAACGAGGGCTTCAGCTCGAAGCGAGCGGTCTCACGTTCGATCTCCTCCGTGATTTGAAGCCACTCGGAGGCCAGCTCCGTGCGTTCACGATGTCCCGGAGCCTCGGGGTTGAAAACGCGTTCACCGTAGAGTTTGAGGATCAATTGCCGTGCGGCCTTCGAGAGGCTCTGACGCGTCATTTCCTGCACGAGCTGACGTGCGGCGCTGATCGCGGCACGCAGCGGCGAGTTCACCTCCAGATCAAACTCGGCGGCATGTTGCAGCGTCACGGGTAGATGCTCGGCGGCGAAGGCATCGGCCTCGGCGAGCAATTTGGTGGCGGAGGCACGCGGCACGAGCATCTCTCGCACCTCGCTGATGCGCAGTAGTGCCGCGAAGGCCTTCCACGAGCCGCTGGCGAGCAGCGTCTGCATTTGCGAGAGCAGATGCCAGAGGCCGTCTTCATGCACCGGCACGCCACCAGGCTCATACGCATGCGCTCCTTCGAGCGAGAGCTTTTCATTCAGCAGCGAGGCCACCTCCGCATCGCAAACGCCGAGCGCCACACGGCCCTGCGGCACGGCAACGCGGATCAAATCGAGAGCAGCGGCGGATTGCACCGATGGATCACGGGCGACATGAATCGCACGCTCATCGAGCGGCAGGATGAAGTTCGTGTCCTCACCCCAGAAGCTCGTTTTGGGATGCCCGAAGGCATCGAAAGCTTGGGCGCGCTCCTCCGGCGCATGCACGATCACCGTCACCGGCACGCCACAGGCCTCCAGCCAGCGATCCATGAGTGGCGGAAGGTCCGGCGAAGGCATCACAATGATGCGCTCGATGCCTGCGGGCAGGATCGGAGCCGCCGCGTGCTCACGCTTCATCTGCTGCGCATCGCTCATGCTGAGCTTTTGTAGCTCGCGAAGGTGAAAACGCTCCAGCGCCGCGAGTTCACGCCAGCGCTGCGCATCGCGGGCGGCGGGCGCGGCCTGTGAAACAGCCTCAAACGTCCAGCCACCGGCTCCGAGCAGGGATTGCAGCTCCGCCAGCATGCGTGCGGTCTCTGCCAGCCAGGCCCAGCCACGCTGCGGCGGCAGCTTGGGGAAGAGCGCATTCAGCTTTTCGATCTCCGCCTGCTCCAGCGCCCGATGCCAGGCGAGGTGCGTTTGCAAGGATGTGGCCGCTTTGACTCTCGCAGAGGGTGGCATGAGCACCGTCTCAGGCAGTCCCACATGCGGAATGAAGGCCGCGCCCGCCCGGCGAGCCAGCGCCTCGCGAAGCCGCCGCGCCGCTTCGGCATTCGGCACGAGGATGAAGGTCTCCGAAAGGTCCAACGCCGCTTTTTCATCCCAGCCCGCCATCAAATGCTCCACCGCTTTTTCGACCACAGGCGCGTCCCAGCCCCAAAAAAGCGTCTGGAGCATCGGCGAGGTCTTGGCGGAGGTTTCTGGCACGCCGCATATCAGAACAGGCTGGCGAAATGGGAAATGAAAAGTTGCTCCAGGAGCTTTTGCCCCGCCGGGTTGACAAGGCTCCGCCGTGCTTTATCGCCGGGATGTCATGCGCATCCGCACTTTTAAAGGTCTCGTCCCCGCCCCGAAACACGCCGCCGAAGTCGCCGCCGTCCCCTACGACGTGGTGAACCGCGAAGAAGCCGCCGCCCTCGCCCAAGGGAAGCCCCACAGCCTGCTGCATGTGGACCGCGCCGAGATCGACCTCGATCCAGAAGTCGATCCCTACTCCGCCGAGGTCTATGCCAAGGCGAAGGCAAACTTCCTCCAGCTCCAATCCGCCGGTGTGCTCGTCCGCGAGGACAAGCCCTGCATGTATCTTTACCGCCAGACCATCGCCGGGCACAGCCAGACCGGCCTCGTCACCGTCTGCCACACCGAGGACTACGAGAAGAACGTCATCAAGAAGCACGAAAAGACCCGCCAAGACAAAGAGGACGACCGCACGCGCCTCGTGGACACGCTCGACGCCAACACCGGCCCGATCTTCCTCACCTACCGCCAGCGTCCCGCCATCGCCGCGCTCATCCAGGGCGTGCTCGACAACGAAAAGCCGATCTACGACATCAACGCGCCTGATGGCGTGCGTCATCAGGTGTGGCGTGTGGGCACCGGCACCTGCGTCTCGCTGACCTCTCTTTTTGAAAGCCAGGTACCCTGCGCCTACGTGGCCGATGGTCATCACCGCGCCGCCAGCGCCTTCCGCGTGAGCAAACTGCGCCGCGAAGCCAACAAGGCACACACTGGCCAGGAGAATTACAACTGGTTCCTCAGCGTGCTCTTCCCCGGCAACGAACTCAAAATCCTGCCCTACAACCGCGCCGTCAAAGACCTCAACTGCCTCGACCGCGAGGAGTTCATCAAGAAGGTGGGCGAGATCTTCACGATGAAGCCGACCACGGTGAAAACGCCCACGCAGCCCGGCCAGTGCAGCATGTATCTCAAAGACCAGTGGTACCTGCTCGAATGGAAGCCCGCGCCCAACGCCAGCCCCATCGACCAGCTCGACGTGAGTATCCTGCAGGACCGCCTGCTCAAGCCCGTCCTCGGCATCGACGATCCACGCACCAGCAAGCGCATTGATTTCATCGGCGGCATCCGCGGCACGGCGGAGCTGGAAAAGCTCGTGAACGCCAAAGAGCACACCGTGGCCTTCTCCATGTATCCCACCACCGTCGATCAGCTCATGGCCATCAGCGATGTGGATGCCATCATGCCACCGAAGAGCACATGGTTCGAGCCGAAGCTCCGCTCCGGTCTCTTCATCCACACGCTGGAAGGTTGAGAGCCAGAACGAGATTTCCACGCATTCATCATGAACGCCACACGGCCTTGGTCATGACGATGCAGGGGGCGGCGGGAATGCCACGCTCATTCTGCTGATATTACGCCACGGGTAGATCGGTCTCCGCCGCACTATTTGCCAGGCTGCTTTTCCTGCGGTGATGGAGCTGAGGAAGGCGGTGGAGTGAAACAGCCGATCAGCCGTTAATTCCCACGAATTCATTTAAGTCGGTGCGACAGTGATTCTCGTTTCCGTGACACGGATGCCAAGCTCACGCATTTTCTGGATCAACATCTGTAACCTTGAGACGATGATGCGGTCCATGCCGTACACATGGCATGTTTTGGATACTTTTCCTGACCCGACGAAAAATTCCAACTCCATTTCCTCTCCGTCATTCCGGTTAACCAAATGAACTTGGGAAACGTCTGAAACCAGAATGGTAAGCGGCCCGGAAAAGGGGCGGCCTGACAACGAGATCGTCTTTTCATCGAGTTGAATGATCGCATACCTATTTCCAATAGTGATGTGATGAACATAAATTACTCCTGTTGGTAGAATCACCAACATCAGGAGGCTAATCCAAAAGCTATGGCTAAGTTGGCCGAGAAATCTGTATAGCCCCAGGCCGAGTCCGCACATGAGCACTACCCAAAGTAGTTCCACTGCGCTTCCCGTCGAGAATGCCTGAAGATGAATCGCTCCTTCTTGCAAAGTGATTAGATCATAAATTCTGGGGGTAATCCATCCAACGACCGCAATCCCTGTCGCCTTCAGAAGCTGTGGTCCGAACGCGCGTGGTTTCATGTTTTTGATCTTCGTTAGAGAGCGCAATTTTGTCGACCGCTAGTACACCGCACGTGACGCCATTTTTTCGCCTGAAGACATGCTTCAACGCTGTGGCGAGCTTTTGCTGCGCAGCGATGCCATCCTCGCCGGTTTCACACCGGTCCCGCAGGCCTTCATCCGGGGAACGGGGAAACGAGGTCAGGCAGCAACTGGCTGACAAATTTTATCCTCTGGCATGGGTGTCAGGTCTCGACCGCACGACCTAGCTGAAGCACGGCATTCTGGCGAATGCGCCCACTTCAACTCCGCCACAGGCCCTCGGTCATCACGATGCGCGGTGCCTCGGGAATGCCGCGCTCGTTTTGCTGATACTGCGCGACGAGTAGATCCACGGCGGCGGCACCGAGCACATCGGCTTGCTGGTCGATGCCGGGCACGTCGGCATGGTCGGCACGCCAGCCGAGGGTGACGTGGCGAGGTCGCCGGGCTTCAGGGATGGTTTTGAGCCAGTCTTTGATGATGTGACCGCCATCCATGACCACCTCAGGCTTCTCCGCCTTCACCCAGGCGAGGAAATCGTGCTTCGACGGCGATTCGCGCAGTGCGAGCAAGTCCCCGGGCTTTGCGAGAGGATGATGCGCGAGAAAGCTGGCCGACCATGCGCGGAACATGCGCTCGTTGATGGTGCTGCCGCAGTAGAAGCCGATGCGCTTGTGCCCCTGCTTTCGCAGCCTGCGCAGGGCCGTCATCATGCCGAGGAAGTGATGGTGATGCACCCGGTGCAGCGCCGGCCTCGCATAGCCGAGGCCGATCACGACACTCGAAAACTTCTCCCAATCCATGCTCACATGCCCGCGACTGCGTGAGATCAGTGGCGAGAGAATGAAGCCGGGAATGCCACGCGCCTCCAAAATTCCCGAAAGCCTCCGCCCGGTCATGCCACGGGCTTTGAGATAAAACTCCTCCAGCTCAAAACCGAGTCTTTGAGCCTGCCGACGTGCGCCGAGCACCAACTGCTGCGACCAGGACGAAGCGGCGATCTCCTCCGCATCCCTTTCCGCCCACACGAAGGCCAGCGTGCGCGGTGCGGCCTTGGCCCGCGTGCGCCGCATGTGCGTCATAAGCTTCGCGATCTCAGGATCTGGCCGGTAGCCCATCTCCTCTGCCATGCGGCATACCTTGAGACGCATCTCATCCCCCACATGACGCTCGCCACGCAAGGCACGCGAGACCGTCATCTTCGAGATGCCGAGCTGGCGGGCGATATCGGAGAGGGTGATGGGCATGAGCGCGTCACTTTCCGTTCTTGAAGGCATACACGAGGCCGTCATCAGCACCGAAGAGCACATAGTCGCCGGCGATGGCTGGACTGCTTTTGACCGGTGAACCGGCCTCGAAGCGCCACAGCTCGCTGCCTTTCTCCAAATCGAGGGCGTAGATGTAGCCGTCATCGCAGCCGAAGATCACGCTTTGCCCGCCGCAGACGACGGCGCTGCTATCAATGCGATCGCGGGCGCGGAATTCCCACTTCTGCTTGCCGGTGACGCGGTCGATGGCGTGGAAGCGCTTGTCACGACCGCCAACGAAGACCGTCTTCTCCCAGATGGAAGGCGCGGCGTAGTATTCAAAGTCACGCTCGCCATATTCCCACACCTGCATGCCATCGGCGATGCTGTAGGCACCGACTCGATTGCCATAGTGGCTGACGTAAATGACGCCATCGGCGATGGCGACGTTGTTGCCGATGTAGGCACCGACCTCGATCTGCTTCTCTTCCTTGCCGGTTTTCACATCATGCACATGCAGCACGCTGTCGCAGCCGCCGAAGACGACCTTGCCATCGCCCACCGCCGCACCGCCGTTGATGTAGTAGCCGGTCTCCGCGGCCCATTCCTTCTTACCTGTCTTCGCATCGAGGGAATAGACGTTGTAGTCGTAGGAGCCGATGATGATGTGCTGCGCTTTCGTTTCGGGATCGGTCCACACATTGGCGGCGGCATGGATTTCGGCATCGGTTTCATACTTCCAGGCCTCTTTGCCGCTCTCCGCAGTCCAGGCATACACAAAACCATCCTGGCATCCGGCGACGACGAGTTCGCCTGCAAAGGCCGCAGCCCCATCGAAGGCTCCTTTGGCCTCCGCCTTCCAGACTTCCTTCCCGGTGACGAGATCGAGGCAGAAGAATTTTCCATCTTTGCAGCCCACATAGACCTTCCCACCACGCACGATGGGGCTGGAGACGAGCATCTCGCCCTGGCCTTTCGGCTTTTCCATGGTCTTGAACTGCCACGCGGGCTCCAGCGGATATTTCAGCACCACGGGCGAGGTGCCAGTCATGGCCTCGTCACCACGGGAATGAATCCAATCACCTGCCGTTTGGGCGGAAAGAAGCGTGGCAGAGGCAAATAGAGCGGAAAACGTGCGAATCATGGGGGCTGAGAAGAACGAAGCATGATGCACCGGTTTTCAACCAGAGCCTCAAACCTCCTGCGCGACCTTCCAGCTCTCAACATCGAGTCCGGCACGCAGTTTGGCAAAACTGGCCGCGATGCGTTCGCGGGTGATTTTGCCGAAGAAGCGCACGAGACGCACGAGTTTGGCGATTTCATGCTCCGGCATGCTGGCATCGGTGATGCGGCTCTCCGCATGCGCCAACGCACAACTCCAGACGAAAAGCTCCGCGCCCACATCGACGAAGTGTCCGAGCAGCACCTGGCGTTTTTCGAGCTTCGGCCCATTCAACGCCATGGCGAGAAAGAGATCGCGAGCGAGCTTCCGGCTCAGGCGGGTGATGGCATCGAGGTCGGGCTGCAAATCTGGATGCAGCAGTTCTTTGATCTCCCCTGCCCCACGCGGCAGCCATTTCATCGGATACCAGGTGGAGTAGAATCGGGCGGCACGGAGGACGGATTTGATGCGTGTTTTCCAAGGCAGCGTGCTGTTCACAGCTTCGGCACCGATCTTCAAATGTGGATCGAGAGCTTCACGAGCGATGAAGAGCCTCATAATCTCGCTGCTGCCTTCGAAGATGGTGTTGATGCGCGAGTCGCGGAAGAGCCGCTCGACGGGCTCCGGGGCTTCGCCACGGGCTTTGAGCGAGGCGGCGGTCTCGAAGCCGCGTCCGCCGCGAATTTGCATGGTGTCATCCATGATGCGCCAGGACTTCTCACTGCCCCAGAGCTTGCCGATGGCGGCTTCGAGGCGCACGTCGGCATTCTTGTCCTTGTCCACGAGGGCGGATACATAACGCACAACACTTTCCATCGCGAAGGTGTCCGCCGCCATGCGGCTGATCTTGTCCGCCACGGCGGCGTGACGACCGATGGGCTGGCCCCACTGTTCGCGAGACTTTGCCCAGCGAGTGCTGATGTCGAGGCAACGCTTCGAAAGCCCCGCACAGGCGGCTGGAAGCGTGATGCGACCTGTGTTGAGCGTGGTGAGGGCGACCTTCAGACCGCGACCAACGCCACCGAGAACGTTTTCCACCGGCACACGCACATTCTCGAAGCGAATGACGCCATTGTAGAGTGCCTTCAATCCCATGAAGCGGCAGCGGTTCACGATCTCGACACCGGGCCATTTGGTTTCGACAATGAAGGCGGTGGTGGCATGCGGCTTGTCCGGGAGCGGCGTGCGAGCCATGACAATGATGAGGCCAGCTTTGGTGCCGTTGGTACACCAAAGCTTCTCGCCATGGAGGATGTAGTGATCGCCATCGAGTCGTGCCTCGGTTTTCATGCGGGCGGGATCAGAGCCGACTTCGTTTTCCGTGAGAGCGAAGGCACTGATGACGCCGCTGGCACAGCGTGGGAGGTATTTGGCTTTTTGCTCCTCGGTGCCGAAGAGGATGAGCGGCTGCGGAGCGCCGATGGATTGATGCGCGGAGAGCAAGGCGGCTAGGTTTCCGCAGCGAGAACCAAGCAGCATGGCGGCGCGGGAGTAGTTGGTTTGCGAGAGGCCGAGGCCGCAGTGCTTGACGGGGATCTTGATGCCGAAGGCTCCGATCTTCGCGAGTTCATCGAGCAGCACGTCGGGTATCTCGCCAGTGGCATCGATGGCATCGGGATCGGCGTGTTTATCCAGAACGGCCTCCAGCCGGTGCAGGAAGGCATCGCCTTGATCGCGATCCTCAACGCTTTGTTTCGGGAAGGGCAGCAGGCTGGTGAAATCCGGCTCGCCGAAGAAAAGGCCTGCGGCGAGGCCGGTGTTACGCCGTTCATCGCGGGCGGCTTCCGCCATTTCCAGGGCGGCTCGCTGGCCCGCGTTCATGCGGGAGGTGTCGATGAGGGTTTTCGACTCGGCAGGAATCAGGGTGGTGTTCATGGCCGTGATAGGTTGTTGCCTGTTTCGACAATCCCATCACCGCCTTGTTCACGGCTTCAGCGAATCAAAAACGCCTGGGTTGGCCTTCTGCAAGGCTTCGAGAACCTTCTTCCGCGCTTCGTCCTTCTTCGCGGCGTCCTCGCTCCGATGCTGGTCACGCTCCACTTCGAGTGTGGCGTGGTGAAGATACAGCTCCTCAGGCGTCGGCGGCGTTTTGTATTCCTCAAACGACGACCATGTCATGCTGCCCACGATGCCGTAGCCGGTCTTTGGCATGGCATCATCCTTGAACTGGTAGGTGAAGCGGATGAGCCAAAGATCCTGCTCTTCATCGGTGGGAGGCCAGTGGAGCTTCTTGTGATCAAAGACCTCGATGCTAAGCGGCGCGGCCCCGAGTTCATTGGGATGCTGAAGCCAGCGCGACATATCCGCCTGGGCCATGAAGGCGGGTTCGAGTGCTTGTTTCGGAATGTCTTTCTCGTGATCGAGTTCCTTGAGGTAGTCACGAGCACGTTTGGAATCGTGAACCTGCAAACAGGCCTTGGTGAGCAAATCGAGCCCGGCCTTGCCTCCGGTATGAACATCCGCCCAGGCGCCCTCGAGGCGCACATCCTTGTCCGCATGCTTCAACGCGAGGGCGACCAACTCCATGCGATCCTTCGTGTGGATGAAAGCGGTGCCGAAAGCGGCGCTGTGCGCGTGGCTGCTCTTTTCGGCGTCGGGATTCTCCAGCCAGGCACGCAGGCAAGCGGTACCCTTCGGTGAATCATACGGATGCGTGCCCTGCCAGCCATCCAGGGCGAGGCTGTTGGCCGCGTCGAGAAGCAGGATGCCGGTGAAGCTGGCTGGTGGATCATTCGAGAGGGCTTTCATCACCCGCTCGGTTTGGGGATGCTCGGCATCGAAGGCGCGAAAGATGCCACCCCACGCCCCAGAATCAGGAAAAGAAGCATCGCGTGCCAGATCGACGATGAACATGGCTGCCTCTTGATGCGAAGATTCCGCCAGAGCCTTGAGGATGCGGAAGAAGTGCTCCTGCTCTTTTTCCTCTATCGGGGATTTGATCGTCATTCTCTGCTTGGACCATCGAACGAGAAGGCTGGGGATCTGTTTGTCGAAGGCCTGGAGCACGTCGTCATCGAGGATCTCCTCTCGCAAGCCCGCCAGCGTGGCGACATTGGCGGTGGAGAGCGGTGCGAAAGAAGCCTGAGTGGTTACTCGACGCACGGAATCGGCGATAGCCTTCACATCGGCCTCGGTGTGCGGGATGGCGTCATCGGCAGCGCCCTTCTTCAACACGGCGGCGAGATCGCCATCACTGAGATTCCACTTGGCGAGCTGAGCCCCGAGGTTGTTGGCGAAGGCGGCTTGGTAGGCTTGACGCACTTCCGGCTCGGTGATCGTGATCGGACCACCTTTGGCGATCTTTTCGGCGAGGAGATGCGTGATGGGATTGAGGATGTCGAAATGGTCACCGGGAAGATGAAAGCCCTGGAAGGTGCCTTTCGACGTGGTGGACATTTTCTTGGCCGCATCGGCATCGAAGTATTCGCCGCCCTCGAAGTAAAAGACGGGGCGGCGGAAGAAGGCCGCGTAGCGCATGGGGCTGCGAAGGCGATGGTCACGCTTTGAAGCGAGGTTGTAGGGCGTGTTGCCATAGCCTTCGCCATCTCCAAGCGTCGAGACACCATCCAACATGCCGCCGAATGAAAAAGCGGCTTCAAATTGATCCGACGCGGCGGCGGCGAGAAGCGTCATGGTGCCGCCGGTGCTGTGGCCGCCGATGTAAATCCGCTTGGGGTCCACATAGGGCAGCTTTTTGACATGCTCGATGGCCGCGAGGAAGTCCTCGACCTCACCGTAGAAGAGCTCAAAGCGGCCTGGGTTGTCGTTTTCACCACGCCACGAGGGCATCATCATGACGATACCTTTGTCTCGAAAAGCCCGGGCAGACTGGTCATTACGTTTGCTTGCCTCTTCCCAGAAGTAGCTGCCGATGCCGCCAAAGCCGCCGTGTGCCCAGACGATGGCGGGATGCTTCTGGCCGTCCTTGGGGTCTGGGGTGAGGTAGGCAGCGAGTTCGCCCGCTGGTGAACGGTAGCGAATGAGGTCAAAGGTCTTGCCATCTGGGTCATCGGCGGGACCGGCGGCCTTGAAGCTGGATTTTCGCCACTTCGGTTCATGACCTGTCCGGTCTTCCATCAGCGGCAGCCAAGAGACCTCATCCGTGCCTTCTCGACGCACGGCCTGCACGATGAGGAAGGTGATGAGGCCAAAGACGGCCAGCAGCCCGGCAAGGCCGAGCGTGATCCAAAGCCACAAACGTGATTTCGGAGCGGCTTTGACCATCGGCGGCGCACCTGCTGGCAGCGGCGGAGGTGCTGAGCCTCGATTCACGGACAAAAGCTGGCTCAGCGGTTTCCACTCCGGCAGGCCCGGCCGCCACGCGGGCTGCTCGGGCTGGATTTCGCCACGAGCAAGCATCTGGCGGATCTGCTCCAGTGAAAACGGACCGGCCTGCTGACCGCGAATGACGAGGTGATAAGTCTCCATGCTCCGCCAAATGCGGCGAGAGCATGGAAGCTGTCAAGCAGGCGTCACAAACTCAAGCCTGAAGGCTTTTGCGACGGCGGCGGAAGCCAAGGGCGATGAGGCCGAACATGAGCATGAGCAGGCGGGAAGGCTCAGGCACAGCGACGGTGATGGTGCCGAGGGTGTAGAGATCACCGATATACCACATGAGGCCGCCGTTGAGGGTGGGAAGATTCGCGTCGTTAATGTATTGCTGCCCAACAGGATCGAGTCCGGTGAAGATGGTATTGTCCCGGAAGACCGTGCCCCAGTCGATGAGCTTCCATGAGTCACCTGCATTGAAGGTGAGAGAGCCAGCGTTGTTGACCATCAAAGTGGAGCCCGTGAGGTTCACTTGAGCGATACCGCCATTTCCAAACAGGAGACGATCTCCTTCCGAGGCGGTGGAGCTACCGGGCAGATTGGAGAAGAGATCGAGACGAAGGTTACCCGCGAGGTTCAGGATGTTATCCTGCTGAAGGTTGAGAGTAAGAGCCTGACCGACCGTATCGGCAGGGCCGCCCACACTGAGATTGGCACCCGTCGGGATGCTGATGGTCACCGCACCCGCCGCAGGAGCGATGATGCCGGAACCTGCAAGCGTGGCACCGCTGGAGACGGTGATGCCGCCTGAACCTGTGCCGGAACCAGAGGTGTTGTTCACGAAGAGGGAACCTTGGGTGACCGTGGTGCCGCCTTTGTAGGTATTGCTGCCCGAGAGTGCGGCACCGCCTGTGCCGGACTTGGCGAGGCTGAGCACATCATCCGCAGCACCCGAGACGGACTGGCCCACTGGACCCGAGAAGATCATGCCAAGGCCAGGGGCAGCCGAATCGAGATTCAGCGTCTTCACATCCGCAGCGCCAACTTTGACATCCTGAAGCGTGACCGGGCCGGAGAAGGTGACCGGCGTGGTGACAGCGGAGGTGGCGCGGATGGTGATGGCTCCCGTGCTGGTAGCATTCACATCAATGGGCTGCGAAATAGTGCCGACAGACGGCCCGTCAATGGTGAGAGTGACGGCAGGGTTCACGGTGTCACGCACCCAGAAGTTGTGACCGGTTTCAGGGGTGTTTCTGGCGGTGACGGAAGGAGCCGCATTGTAGAAAGTGGCACCAGCGGAGGAACCTGCGGTGACAGCGACCTGAGAGCCGTAGGTCATATTGGAGGTCGAACTGAAATCCGTGGTGCGGGCGAGGTTCATGGTGCCATCGGCATTGAAGCGGGTGATGGTGTAGATGCCGTTGCGTTCTGGGTTCTCGATTTCGTCCTTCACGAGGATGCGTGTGCCTTCGCTGCCGGGGGCAAAGCTCAATCCATCAATCGTGGTGCTGACATTGTAGAAGGCACCAAAGGCATTTGGGAAGGTGAGGAAGCCGCCTGAGGCATCGAAGAGGCCATTGGCATTGCTGACGAAGGCACCGCCAAGAGATTCGCGGTTGTCAGCGGAGAAGGAGACAGTATCGCGATCTGTGCCGAGCACGGAAGCACCACTGGTGGCACGAGCAACGCTGGCGAGGGCGGTGGTGGCATCACCAAGCTCAATAGCACCACCGGAGAGGGCGCCACTGGAAGTGACACGGAGAGTGCCCGCACGGATGACGGTGGAACCATCAAAGGCCGCAGAGGGTGCCGTGGCGAGTGTGCCGTAGGTGTTTGGCACGGTGCCGGAGAGAGTCACAGTGCCGCCACCATTGACTGTAAAGCCGCCTGTGCCGCTGATGGCTCCGCTGAGCGCCACATTCGTCGTGGTGCCGCCAGTCTGGACGAGGAAGTTCCGTCCGGTAGGACGATTGAGGGTGAGGGAGCCGGACAGCGCGGTGACGCGGGTGTTGTTCTCAAGTTGGACCATGGAGAGTCCGGAGTGATTGGCGGAACCAACGACGATGTTGTTGGCCATGTTGATAGACTGCGTCGGACGCAGATCCAGGGTGAGGTGGGCTCCCACCGAGCGGGTATCCGTCGTGGTGCCGATGCTGACCGTTCCGGTGCCAAAGGCCCTCTGCGCAGCGGCCAAGCCGCTGGCATTCGCCAGAGTACCTTCGGCGAGAACAATACCGCCGTTGTGATTGGCGTTGTCATTGGTGATCTCAAGTGTGCCCGTGCCCACTTTGATGAGTGAACCACCGTCACTGGTGATGACACCACTCAGGCGAGCTTCAGCGATGGTGCCAGACCTGCCGGAAACGACCTGGACCATGCGGTCTTTACGGCCGAGATCGATGGCATTGGCAAAAACCAGCCTGTTGTCCGAATCTTGAGCCCCGAGGATGAGGGAGTCGTTATCTGGAACAAAACCGCCAGATCCCCAGACGAGAGGTGTGGTATTGTCTCCATTGATGCTGACCGTGCGTTCTGCGCCATAAGCGGCAAAACCACCACTGCTCGTCCACCGAACCCGACCGGCGGTAGCGGGATTGACGATAGCAGGATCACTCAGGCCACGGTTGAAGGTACCCGAGTAGTTGAGGCCGATGACGCCTCCATCTAGGTAGGTGATGTTATCCGACGGCAGGGCAAGAAGGGAATCCAGGCGGAGGACGCCGCCCTGAAGGAATGTCTCACCCGTGTAGGTGTTCGTGCCAGCGAGGGCTGTGGTGCCGTCCCCAGTATGCACGAGGTTGATCGTGCGGCCGCTGGTGGGGTTGTTTCCGATGGTGGAGGAAATCGTGAAAGGGAGTTGTGGGTTCCAGTTATGGATGATGAGATCGGCACTGGCTCCATCGGAGTTGTTGAGACCGGAGGTGAGCAGGCCACCCGTGATCGAATTGACGTGGTTCCCGGCATGGGTGGTCTGGAGGATGGCTCCACCGACGACGTTGAGACTATCCGAGATGGTGATCGTGCTCTTATGGAGGTCCGGGATGAGGAGACGATCCGTGGTGGAGGTCGCCTGTGCCGGCGCACTTAGGACGATCTTATTGTTTGCCGTATCGATCGAAATGATGGTGAAGGTGGTGCCGAAGGGGAGAATATTCTCGTTGGCACGAACCACCTGGCCGACGACGAGGTTGGTGGTGTCGATATTGGTGACTTCGGTATTGCCTGAGGTGAAGCGAGCGGCGCGGGAGAAATCGCTATTGTAGAAGCGGATGGTGTTCACGGAGGCATTTGAGTTGGTGACGCCGTAGAAGGCGGTGGAACTCAAAGCGCCGTCCATGACGTTCATGAACGTCTCCCAGTCAGCCAGATTCCCACGGATGGTGTGCGCATTCGCACCGCCGATGCTGATGTTATCGGAAGCGATGACGTCGTAACCATTGCCATCCACAAAGGCGAAGTAATTGACCCCTGGATTCTGCACATCGATACCCGTGCGATAGGTGGCACGAGGCAGGACGACCTGGACATCCGTGCCGAACTGGCCTGCAAGAGAGATGATGGCATTGCCGGTGCCATTGTGGTCTTCCACAAAGAGGAGCGAGCTACCTTTTTGGAAGTTCACTTTGGTTGGAGAGGTGGAATCCTGGAGATTGAGCCGCGTGTCCACATTGCCAGTGTTTGCCACCCGGATGATGGAGGCACCAGCGCCTGCGGTAAATGCGCCGACGAAATTCTGGGTGGTGCTGCGGTCAGCTGAGCCAAAGAGTTCAAAGGCACCGCCATTCATGGTAAGCGAACCCGTATCGTTGCGGAGGAACTGATCCGAGAAGGTCGCTTTGAGGCGGAGAGTGCCATCGTTGACGACGAGGTCCTCAAGGCCGTAGCCACCACCCGAGATGAGTCCCTGATTGGCGGTTCCGCGCAATTCAAGAAGGCCAGCGCCGAATTTGACGATCGAATAAGAATCCTCAGCGGCCGGAGTGATGATATTCCCCGCCATGACGAGATGTGTGTGTGCATTACCCACATCGAGAATGCCGTTGGAGGCCACCGTGATGCCGCGGTCAGACACGGCACTGGTGCCGTTGTATTGGAGGACGCCTCCATTAAGCACCAAGTTACCCGCCACATTCAGCGAGGCACCGACACTGCTGGCTGCGCCTGCGAAGCTGAGAGCCGCAGCAGCTCCCGTGGCAAATGCGGGCGAAGAAATGGTGATTTCTGTGGGGCTGATGACGGCGACGACCGTGGCTCCCTCAGGAATGCCTGGGCCAGACACCTTATGACCGACGGAGATTGCTCCAACCGGAGTCGAAAGCGTGATGTTGGAGCTGCCGCTGGTCGTGGTGCCGGAACGGCTCACCGCCTGGAGAGGATAGGACAGAATGAGCGAGCTGCTCGCGGTGGCAGTGGCCGCCGAAGAGATGGTGACTTGGGTGGGGCTGATGACGGAGGTGATGATGGCACCGGCAGGGATACCATTGCCCGTGATGCTCTGGCCCACCTGGAGATCGGTGACGGCGGAGGCAAAGGTTACAGCATTGCTGCCGTTGGTGGTCGAAGCGGTGCGAATATCACCACTGACCCCGTAGGTGAGGTTGTTCTGACCTGCGCTCGTCACTGGGGCGCTAATATCGACATTATGCCCGTCCACGATGCGAACGATGGTGGCTCCAGCGGGAATGCCGGGGCCGCTAATCGTTTGGCCGAGCGTCAGGCCCGCCGTGCTAGGCAGGCTGACACGAGCGGCACTCGTCGTGGTAGAGGCGAGTGTGCCAGTAAAGATCGTCGCTGAGCCGAAGGTAGTGGCATTGGTGCCGCTGCCGGTGGCATTCAGGGAGATGGTGAAGCGGTTGGCATCCAGGATGGTTTCCACCACGGAACCCACAGGGATATTCGGCCCGCTGATGGCCTGGCCGCGGGTAATGCCGGCAGTGGTAAGACCACCCGCGTCAAGGGTGATCACTTGGGAATTATTGGTCGTTCTAACACCGATGGAACCCGTCAGGGCCGTCACTGCGCTATAATTGAGACCCAAGGTGGCCGACAAGGTAGAGCCATTGGTGAGCGTGATCTGCTCATCACTATTGATGGAGGAGATCAAGGCACCGCCAAACTGGAGGTTCTGACCATTGGCAGTTGCCGTGGCCTGGTTGTTCAGATTGATGGTATTTCCCACGATACTCTGAATGGTCGTTCCAGGAGGAATACCAGCCCCGACGACTGGCAGGCCGGTTGAGAGTCCTACTGTGCTACTCACTGTAATGGAGAACTGACCCGCGATGGTATTGGCGGCCGTAGTGGATACAGGAGGCAGGCCGGTGCCGCTGACGACCTGACCAAAAGTGAGCCCAGCCGTTTCCACCAATTGAACCGTGCGGACAGGATTCACTCTGATGGCACTGACAGCCGTGGAAGGCCAGCCAGAGACCGAGAGTTGATTGATGGTCAGAGTGCCGGCATTGAGCGATGTGACGCCGGAATAGGTGTTAGCACCAGAGAGGATGAGGTTTCCTGCGCCATTCTTTACCAAGCCATTCGCCACGGGGGTGAAGTTTAGCGTGGTGGCTCCCGTGGCGGTTGCGTTGCCATTGAGCACGATGTTGCCGATCTGATTTACCGCATCCGTGATGTCGATACGACTGATGGTGGCATTGGCTGGGATGCCCGTGCCATTGACGGTCAGTCCAGCAGCCAGACCCGCGACATTTACACCGGAGATTGTATTGCTGCCGCTTCCTGTGCTGGCCGCGAGCGATGCCGGGGCCAGATTCGCAATGACGGCGGAGATTTCCATCGGCGCGGCGAGGTTGTTCTGGTAGATGCGAAGCTCGGCATTCGATCCGGCACCGCCAGTGAGCCTACCCTGTCCGTCAATAACGGCGGAATCTCCTCCCATACCGCTACCGACAAGGATGCCACCCGCCTGAAGCGTATTAGTGCCAGTGAGGGTGACCGTCATGTCGCGCTTATTGAGCGTGTTGTTTGGAGTATTGAAGCGCAGCGTGTTCGGCGTGCGACCATTCTGGGTGCTCGGTCCCATGATGCTGATGTTGGCCCCGTTGTTAGCAGTCGTGGGAGACAGCCAGTCATTGGCTGCGCTGCTGTTGAGGTAGCCGGTGAAACCGCGGATCATCTTATCAGCACCCGTGCTTATGGTTGAATCAACAAGCGCTTCGGTAAATGTGCTCTTCGCAGCCCAGTCATTACCGCCAACGGTGGCCCAGCCGCCGAGAATGCCATTCGTGTTATTGGTATCCGTGCTGGCGATGTCGTTTGCGGAGAAATCAACAGAAGAGCCCGCTACGACGGATATGGCATTCATTTGGAGGATGGATGTGCCGGAGAGTCGGCTGATTCGGTTGCTGCCTTGGCCAATGGTGGTGGCCGAGACGATCTCGATGTGGTTTCCGCCGGTTAGTTCCAGAGCACCGCCAAGACGGCTGCCGCCGAGCGTGAGGCTGCCCACGTCGGCCAGCTTGCTGCTGCCATTCGTGGAATAATCGAGCCTAAGAGTGCCTGCTTGGACGGTATAGTTCGGGTTAAGCCCTGCAGGCGCGTTATTGCGTGAGTTGGCATCAACCGAGCCGGAGAGGATCAAAACACCATCGCCAAGCTGGGTAATGGAACCGCCGCCAGTTAAAGTGCGGTTGAGTGTGAGCGTGGCGTTCTCTCCCACGAGGATGTTGGAATTTGCCAGAATGTTGACATTACCAGACCACAGGCTGTTGCCGGTCGTGGTGGCCAGGGTGCCGCCAGCCAGGGTCATCTGCTCGACCGTGGTGTACTGCACATTACGAAGGTCAACGGTGGCATTCTGATTGCCGAGAGTCGTGGCACCATTGGTGCCGCCGCCCACCACGACCCCTGCTCCACCGAACTCACCGAAAGCACCGTCCACCGTGGCAGCGAGCATGCCTGCGAGCACCAAGGTCTCTCCTGTGTAGCTGTTACCGCTAAAGCGTAGCACGGGGTCTCCAGTGACAGTGGCTGCGGTGCTGAGTGTGACGCTCACACCCGGATTGATGCTGACCACGGTGGCTCCCACCGGGATGCCAGTGCCCACGACCTGCTGCCCAACACGCACACCCGTGGTGTCCAATACGGAAACCACCGTGCTGCCGCTGGTCACACCTTTGCCAAAACGTAGCGCCGGGCTTCCCGCACTTGTCGCAGGCACACTCAAATTCACACTGACTCCAGGGACAATGCTAACAACCGTAGCACCAGAAGGGATGCCTGCGCCAAATACCTGCTGACCGACGGTAATGCCGTTGGTATTCGTCATGGTTACTGTGACATTACCGGCGGTGGTTTTCGAGGAATAAATGATACCGCTCTCCTTACCCGCGTAGGAACCCACCACCCAGGTGCCATTCCCCGTTTTCGTCAGCGAGGTGGCGCCACCGAGACCATCTCCAAGGCTGAGATTGAACTCGTTGTTACCCCGGTTGTTACCACCAAGCATCAAGGTGCGTGAACCAGATCCGCTGAAGCCAATCAACGGAGAGGTGGTCGTGCCCCAGCGGCTGACCGCACCGAGACGGGAGCCATCCGCAATGAGCGCTCCAGCGTTTTCGCCCACGCCCAGGGTGAAAGAACGGTCCGTGGTGAAAGCGGTGGTGTTGTTGTATCGGAGAGCACCGCCATTGAGCACCAAGTTCGAGGCCGCAGAGGTGGCCGCGCCAATGCTGCTAGGGAAGGTAGAGAAGCCAATCGAAGCGGCATTGAGAACCCCACCATTGATGATCGTGGGGCCAGAATAGGTGCTGAGCGTATCCGTGAGGGAGAGTACACCCGAGCCATTCTTCTCAAGAGACACTGTTCCAGAGGACACAAAGCTGTTTCGGAAGGTGCCAGAGAAGGAGAAGCTATCATTCGAGGTGACACTGATTTTGGCGATACCAACGGCATCACTGGTCACCGCTCCACTGCCGGTGAGTGAGGACACACGGGTGTCATTTCCATTCAGGTTCAAAATCCCTCCATTGAGATTCAGACGATAGCCATCTGGATTCGCGCTCAGCAGCGCGGTAGGGCTATCGAGCACGATCTCACCCGCGTTGATAGAGAGGCTTCCATTAGCGGAGCTGAATGTATTGGTGCCAGCGCCTGCGTGGCCGAGCTTCAAGAAGCCTGCATTGACGAGCACGTCTTCGGTGAAGGTATTTGTGCCCCGAAGGTCAATTTCAGAACCAAGGATGCGAACAAATCCAATGGTATTGTTTCCGGTCAGGCGCATCACATTGAAGCCGCCATACTCGAGGTTGATGCTTGCACCGTCATTGGTGATGTCTTTGTCGATGGTGACAAGGCCGTTAGCCACATCAATCGAGGTGATCACCGAGCCTGCAGGGATACCAAATGCGGTGGTGGAGGATGCCACAGACTCACCCACATTGAGTGAGGAGGCTAGAGCTGGACTGATTCGAATTGTGCGGGTTCCCGCATCGAAGCTCGAACTGATCGAAGCGGTGCGGCCAATGCGTGATCCAGCCGTCTCGAGGCCGCCGGAGAAATCGTTGTCCCCTCGGATTTCGAAAGCTCCCTGATTGTTGGAGTCTGCTTGGAAAATGAAGCGTCCGAGCCTGCCATCGATAAACGGCGTGCCCAAAGGCGCACCCGAACCGCCTGCCAACACGAGAAGACGGGAATTGGCCACACTGATCTGCGCATCACCCACACCGACGGTGATACCACGGTTGGCATCATCCATCACAAAGGTCGAATTCGCACGCAGACGGCCTGCATTCAGAACGAGTTGGTTGGCAACGAAAGCGGCAGGATTGGCTCCCAAGCTCTCCTCACGAGAAATCTCAAGAATCCCCTCGTTGACGGTCGTGATACCAGTGAAGGTGCTGGCGACGCCAAACGTAAGTCCGGTGCCAGCGGTGTTCTGAGTCGTCTTCTGGGAGAGGGTGATGGTATTGCCGCTGATCGCCGTCACCAGCGTATTCGCGGGGATACCGGTGCCAGTGACCGTGGAACCGACGAAGATATCCGTGTTTCCACCCGAGGTGATGTTGACAGTATCGCTACCCGTCCCAAAAGCCGCCGTGCGAGAGCTTTGGGGATTGAGAACAAGGGTGCCGCGCCCCGCTTTCGTCAAGGATACCGCGTTGCTACCATTGTTCCTGATCTGCGAATTGATGTTCATCTGGTTGGTGGGCAGATGGACCATCAGTTCGTAACCGCCTCCAGAACCTGCGGTGAGGAAGCCATTGCCGGAAATGGTCTGGGTGCCTCGGGAGGCGAGAATACCACCGCTATGCACCGCGAGTCTTGTTCCACCGTTCAATGTCAGGGTGGAGCCGCCGTTCTGCATATTCAAGGAAGCCACGTCGGCGTTCGTCGTCACTGTCTGGTTAGCCGTCATTTTGACGTGCTTGTTCGTGTTATTCCAAGTGGCAGCTGTCTCCGTCGTATACTGACCTGGGCCAAAGGAATCAACCAAGCCACCGCCATCCACAAACGCCCATTCATATGCCAAGGAGCCACCTACATTGGTTGAGCTTATGGCCCACCCACCGATAAAATTGTTTGTGTTGGTGAGCCCGGTAATGGCCGTGCGGGCACCCGAATCAGCACCGGATACCACGCTGTCAAAAACAACGGTGGCACCTGCGGCGCGGCCGTTGAAGCCAGAGAAAGTTAGTTTGCTCGATCCGGCCACGCTGCTGGCGTTCGTTGTCGTGGTGAGAATCAGATTCGAGCCACTGGCAAAGCGAAGGGCTCCGAGAGTTTCATTGAAGGTGATCGAAGAAGCATGCTCCGTAACTCCGGTTCCAATAAAGGTAAGCCGCCCGCCGTCAAACACGATGGGCGCAGCATTGGGCACGCGGTCGGGGCGATTGCCGCTTGAATCCAACGCGATGTTGTCATCGGCAAGCACGGCCGTGTTGATGATGTTTAGGCCAGGAGTCGAGTTTCCACCCAGCGTGCTGCCATGACCACCGATGTGGATCTGGGTGAGGCCAGCGCCATAGATGATGCCATTCGTTCCGCGAAGACGCACATCACCGCCAAGCACTTCGAGGACTCCGTTGATGTTTGTGGCCGCATTGATATTCAAAACGGCGCCATTGAGGATGTTATCCCCCGTGCCCTTGAGGTGCACGCCGCCGCCCGTGACCGTCACCGCTTGGTTAAAGTTCACGGTGGTCAGGTTCTCGAGTCCTTTAATGAAAACACCCTGCCCACCGATGCCCACAGGCGTGTTGAAATTCGCCACGCCGCCATCGAGGAAGGAGAAGCCGCCACCGTAAGTGTTCAAGTTGCCGAAATTGAGCGTCTGGCCCGTCGTGTTCAGATTCGAGGGTGCTGAGATGGTGAACTGAGTGCCGTTGACGACACTGAGAATCACGCTGCCAGCTGGGATGCCCGAGCCAGACACTGCCATACCTGCCGCCAGACCCGTGGTGGAACTGATGGTGACCGTCTGCGAGTCCTTGATGGTGGCAGAGCCTGTCTTGTTAAGGCGTCCCAGATAGTTCAGGGTCACCTGCGAGCCGAGGAGACTGTCCTGATTCACGGGAGCTTGGCTGAGCCTGTATTGAGTGGTGCTGATGATCTCTGAAATGAAGGTGTTATCGAGGATGCCCGCACCGGAAACAGGTGTGCCAACCACCAGACCTTCTGTGGTGCCCACGGTAATGACCGCGTTACCACGGCGGAAGAGCACTTGCTGGGTGGGCGTGCCAATATTCAAGGTGCCACTGCCACCATCACGGATGACGGAGCCGGAGCCGGTGACGATCTTGTTGAAGTTCAGGGTGTCATTCACGGTTTGCAGGCCGAGCACACCGTCATTTCTCACGAAGCTGTTGAAGCTATTGGTCGTGCGGAGATTCAAGCGGGCACCACTGGTGATCGTGGTGGCGCCAGAGTAGTTGATATTCCCCAGAGAAAGGGACTGCGTGCCGCTGCCGGTCACGAAGGAAGCCGTTGAAGCTGTATTCTTTGCCTGCGGCGGTCTGAAGAGTCAGCGTGCCGGTGCGAGAAATGGCCTCACCCTCGGAGTTTTCGATCACCCCGCTCGCCGTGAAGTCGGAAAGGCCGCCAACGGTCTCATCGAAGCCCATGAGTTTGAAGTAGGGGTTGTTGCCGCCATTCCCCGTCGCCGCCAAGCCATTGCCGCCATCAAAACGAAGCACGGTATTGTTGGCGATCTGCTCACTGCCACCAAGGTGCACCACTGTGCTGCCCAAGCCGCCGAGACTGACGTTGCCAATGAAGAGATTGCTGCTGGTGACAGCACCATTGGCGACAGCGGAGCCAAAGGTAGTCTGACGCACCCCAGCGGTGGTGATGGCACTGTTGATCGTGAAGGAAGTTGGAGACAAAATGCTTGCGACGGTCGCATTCGCCGGGATTCCAGGACCGGAGACTGGCATGCCGACATACATTCCAGCCGTGGTGTTCGTGGAAGCGGCTGTGCTTCCAGTATTTGCCGTGACGGCAACACCAGTGCCGTTGGCCGAGGCATTCGCAGAAATGTTAAACTGCGTGCCATTCGCATTGATGGAAGTGACAATAGCCCCGGCAGGTATGCCTGTGCCACTGACAGGCATGCCGACGAAGAAGCCAGTCGTGGTTCCACCTCCGGTCAGGGTGACTGTAGCATTGCCGCTGGTGGTGTTAGCCGTGTAGCCCTGCTGAAGATGTGTGGTGAGGAAGCTGCCGTAGCTCGTCGAAACATTGCTCGAAGTGCCACTGGCAGCGGCAGAAAGCCCGATGGTCGTGGTGTTGTTGAGTTCGTTGTAGGAAACCGTGGTGATCGTGGTCACCGTGTTGAGATTGGTATTGCCCGAGAGCGGCATGCCAGCGGCGAGGAGGGAGGTCACATCACCTGAGATGGTGGCGGCGGAGCTGCCAACGGTGGTGCTGAGTTGAAGAGCAGTGCCCCCTGTAAGTCCGCCAAACCTCGAAGGTGCCTTCGCCAGAACCAGTTGTGGGTTGGTGGCATCACCGAAGCCACGGCTATAGACGCGGGTGTCTCCTGTGTAGGTATTTGCGGAGGTGCCGCTGAAGGTCACACGACCTGCGCCCATGATGGCGAGTTCACGGCTACCACCGGTTTCGCTGATGGGGCCGCTGATGTCGAGACGAGCAGCAGCCCCGCCTGAGTTCACGTTGATATTGAGGCCAGATTGAAGCTGGACGGGCACGTTGATCACATCCACCCCGACCGTGGTGCTGTTGGACTGTGTCTTGCTGATGAGCGCACGGCCAAAATTACCGTTGTTCATCTGGAGCGAGCCACCCGTTCCAGCCACGATGTTGAAGTTGTGGGTGTTGTTGGCATCTCCGATGACCATTTTCCCAACCAATTTGTCTCCATCGAGAGCGATGTTGGAGATGGAAGAGATATTCGAGGTCAGCGCGGCAATGGAAGCTGGGGTGTTCGGCGTGGCCGGTGAGGTCTGCGCACGCCAGTTTGTGGCCTGATTCCACGAACCGCTGCCTGTGGCGATGTAGCTGCTGATGCGCACGGGGATGCCTTGCGGAGCAGTGAGGATGGCCAGCACACCACTGGTGGCGAATTGGCTCACATCATAGACAAGATTCCCGGGCAGGGTGGGCAGCAGGAGGTTTCCACCGCCAGTGCCGCCGTTGCGATAATTGGTGCCGACGGCGAAGGAAGATCCAACCGAGTCGTAACCCCAATCACCCAAATCGAGGATGTCGCCAAACTGGGCACCGGAGAAGTAACCGTTGTCCGTGATGGTGATGAGGGCGCTCCCCAGAGTGAGAGTGCCGTTGATGTTGAGGAGGTCGTGAGCACCTCCCGGCACGGCGGTGTTGTTCCAGAGGTTGAACGTGGAGGAGAGAGTGCTGTAGCCGCCGTCTCCTTCGTAGGAGCCACTGGCCAATTGGCCGAGGATGTTTCCATCATTGAGGGTGCGGCTAGCGACGCCGAAAGTCATGCTGGCACCACTGCTGACGAGCAGATTGCCATTGAAGGTCAGCGTGCCGATAGCTGCACCAGCGTTATCACCGGGCCTCACCGCGCCGAGCGCTCCGATGGTGTGGTTCGTGACGTTCGCCGTTCCATCAATCGTGCCACTGCCAGCCAGAACGCCACCGTTCACAGTCGTGGCACCCGTGCCGGTGCGCCCGGCTCCCGCCTGGCCCACCTGGAGTACCCCGGCATTGACCGTGGTTGTGCCAGTGTATTGATTCGCCCCACTGATAATCCACGAGCCTTCGCCAGCTTTGACCAAGGAGATTGGGGCATTCGAAATGATGCCGCTCAGTCGGTTGGCCGCAGTGGACGAGCCGCCAAGAGTGAATGTTTTTGCCCCGACTCCGGTCGCTGTGACATTGCCCTCCATATTGAGAGCACCAGTGCCTGAGGCCTCCACGCTGCCGCCGCCCGTGGTGCCAGCCAGATTGATCACTCGATCTGTGCTTTCTCCGGCACCCACATACCGCAGAGTTCCCGTCAAAGCACCCTGCCCCAGAGCAATGGTGCCTGCCCCGACGTTTGTGGGAGCACCAAGGCTGCTGCTAGCTGTCCCGCCGCTGACGCGATTGAGCGAGGAGGCCACCAAAGTGCCGTCCTGAATCGTGGTGGTGCCTGCGAAGGTATTGGCGCCTCCAGCGGACCAGGTGCCGCTTCCGGTTTTCACCAAGGAAAGATTCGCTCCTCCTCCGATCACGCCATTGAAAGCGTTGTCCCCGGTATTGGTGCCGCCGAGGGTGAAGGACTTCACCCCTGCTCCCGAGACCAGTAGATTACTAGTGATGACCAGTGAACCGCTTCCCGAGGAGTGGATGAAGCCGCCACCGGTCGTGCCAACGAGTTCAAAAACTCGGTCGGTCGTCTGCCCGGCACCGTTGTAGATCAATCCACCCGTCAGGCTTCCGCTGCCCAGTTTAATGACGGATGCGGCTAGGCTAGAAGGCACTCCGAGGCTGGATGAAGGAGCACTGCCGTTCGCCGTATTCAGAGATGAGACGGTCAGCGAACCTTCTTCGATCGTGGTGGATCCGACAAAAGTATTGTTACCTGTGAGTTCCCAGTTGCCAGAGCCTGCCTTGACGAGACTGAAGGCTCCTTCGAGGACGGGAGCGAAGGTGTTGGCACCCTCGTTGACCCCCGCCAGCGTGAGCGTGCGAGCGGTGCTGAAGGTGAGAAGCTCTGCCAGAGGATCAACTGTCGTCGTCCCAGCAGGTAGGCTCAGCGTGATCTGGCCATTGATGCCACTCACATCGACAGACGCGATGACAGCTCCCGGAGGAATCCCATCGCCACTGACGGCCATGCCCACGGTAAGCCCCGTGGTATCGATAGCCGTGACAATGGCTGAATCCTCGGTGCGGCTGGCACCACGAGGTGCCACGTCCGGCTGGGCGATGCTACCATTGCTGGAGAAGCTAAGCGTGCCCGTGCCGGAAGATTCGATACGGCCACCTGTAATTCCCACCGAGAAGAGACGGTCTGTGGTAGCCGCAGTGGAGCCTGTGTAGCGCAAAATACCATTCCCGCTGAAAAGAAGACTCGTCGGGCTAGCGGAGGATGCTCCGAGGGTGCTGGCGAGACCGCCATTGGCCAGACTGTTAACAGAGAGGACACCTCCTGTGATACTTGTGGTGCCTGAGAAAGTGTTCGCACCTGTCAGCACGAGTGTTCCCGCACCTGCCTTCGTGATGCCGAAGAGATTGCTGTTATCGCTCATGATGCCACTGACGGTGAGCTGAGCCCGTCCACCGTCCAGGTGGTGTTTTGAGCTCCCAGGGCCACCGGGGCACTGATGGTGTGCGCCGCAGAGCCTGCATTGACGTTAACCGCGCTGTTGATGGTCAAGGTGTGAGTGCCGCCGATGGTCACCGGGCTTGATGCCTGGCTATTGAAATTGAGACTACCCACTCGGATGGCCTGGCCGAGCGTCGTGTTGAGGTTCGCCCCGCCGCCATTGATGCTGAAGAAGACGTTGTCCACGGCATCCGGAACGACCCCTGCCGTGGTGCCAGCGAGATCACCGCTCCAGTTGGCCGCGTTATTCCAGGTCGTGCCAGCACTGCCATCCCAAAACACATTGTTGATCGTCGCCGCCGTGACAACCAAACGCACTTTCGTGGCCACGCTGATATCCAGGGCCAGATTGTAGGCCACCGTGGGGCTGAGAACAATGACGTTGGAGGCAAGCTCCAGATTGGATCCTCCAATGACGGTAGGTGCGGGCGAGCCGCCTGCGCCGGAAATATTGATCAGGTCATAGGTGCCTCCGGCAACGGAGGAAATACCCGTCAGGGGATTCACCAAAATGCGGGAGGGCCCGCCCGAAATACTCACACCGCGGGAGACGTCGATCTTGTCCGTCTGGCCAGCGGCAGATCCGATATCAAATGCCAGTCGGGTGATGTTGCTGACGTTTGAATCAATGGTTAGACCGGTAGCCATCGAACTTCCCTGACGAAGATTGAACGTGCCGATTTGCCCGTCTCCACTCATGGTGAACAAGCTGCCAGGTTGAAGGCTCAGGGTAGAGCCAGCGGCGGCCGTAGTCGTCAAACCAGCTGTGTAGGAATTGTTGGCACCTGAACCCACGGCCACACCGAGTGTGGCACCGCCGAGGACGTTGATAGTAGTATTGTTTAGAGCGCCCGTGGCTGCACCCGCCGAGTTCATGCGGCTGAGTGTCAGAGTGCCCTGGTTCACACTGGTCGTGCCGGTGTACCCCATGTTTCCCGCGATGGCCCAGGTATTGGAGCCAGTTTTGGTCAGGGTGTTCAGAGCCGTGCCGTTGTTGCTAAGGATGGGATTGAAGATATTCACGATACCAGCGGCAGACGATCCAGACAGGATCAGCCCGCGGACCTGATTCGCGGTGCTGTTGACGATTGCGCCAGCATTGCTCATCACCAGCGGACCGGTGCCCGATGCCTCAATCGTGGCTGTCGATGGCGTGGCTGGAATCACTGGATTGGCGATGGTAAAGAGCTTGTCGGTAGCGGTGGCCCCTCCCGTGTAGCGCAGGGTGCCATTGCTGATCAAAATCCTGTCTGCGCCGGTCGAGTTCGCGCGGCCCAAGCTATCCGCAAAAGTAGAGGCTTTGAAGACCCCGAGCTCCAGCACACCACCATTGACAGTCGTGGTGCCCGTATAGCTGTTCACCCCCGGAAGTGTGAGGGTGCTTGAACCGCTCTTGACGAGGCTGACAGCATTGGTAATCAGGCCAGCAAAGGTGTTGTTGGCACTTCCATTGACGGTCAGAATCGCCGCCCCCCCGCTGTTGGTCACGATGCCACCGGTTGAATTGGTGAGGCCGGAGAGTGAAGAGACGGTCACCGCACGACCGGCGAGGTTAAAGGTAGCCCCCGAAGCGACGGTGAGAGCGGTCGTAGCAGGGAGATTGCCCGCAGCACCCATTTGCAGCATGCCGCCGAGCACGGTTGTGGCACCACCATAGTTGTTTGCGGCATTGTTGAGAACCAGAATGCCGTTGCCTGCCTTCGTGAGCCCACTGCTGGCACCGGTGATTTGCCCGGAGATGGTGGCCGTCACTTGAGGATTGGTGACCGTGACCGTGCGCTGAGCGCCCGAAAGAGTGACGGTGCCGGAAAGGTTCATGTCATTGCCGGAGGTCATGCCGCCGAAGGTGACATCGCCATTGAGGGCGACCGCGTTTCCAATCGCGCCCGGGGCACGGGTGAAGTTGAGGGTGGCGTTAGTTCCTGTGGCATTTTGCGAGAGAAGGATCAGCGTGGGGCTGAGAATCGCGGCGATGGTGGTACCTCCGGGGATGTTGGTGCCGGTCACAGCCATTCCGGCAACAAGCGTGCCCGTGCCGGACGCGACCGTCACCTGGGCGCTGCCATTGGCTGTTGTTGTGCTGATCACCGCAGGAGCAGCGCCCATGAGTGTGCCTCCATTGATCGTCAACTGCCCCGTGCCCAAGGGTCCACTAGTGGGAGCGCCTGCAGCACCGGTGGAGGGAGCACCAAAAATCAGAGTGCCTTCATTGAGAGTGACGCCGTTGTTGAACGTGCTCTGGCCGCCGAGCATCAGCGAGCCATTGCCCATCTTGCTCACGTTTCCACCAGCAGAGGTGATGGCCGAATTGATGATGAGACTGATCGGAGCCACACCTGAAGTGGTGATCACTGGTGCGGCATGGCTGAGCTGAAGCGTGCCACCAGCGATGACGGGAGGATTGGCAACGTTATCCGAACTGGCGGAGATCGCATTGGCGGAGGTCAGATTCATGGAGCCACCCCCAAAGAAGGTGAGGCCCACATTGGTTCCAGCGGTGCCTGTCAGAGCATTGGAGATGGTCACTTCGCCAGTGCCCGCATTGATCGCCGTGATGGTCGAGCCGGGCACGATATTGCCGCTGCCCGTCACGATCTGTCCGACGGCCAGTCCGCTCACTGAGGGCACCACAAAAGTGCTGCCAGAGTTTGGCAAACTGGCAACAGTGGCTGCAACGGAGTTAAAATTGATCGCCGGAGCGGAAATGCCACCGTTCGCATTCAAGGCAAGGCTGGCATGCGTGCGTGCCCCACCGAAGGTGTTCAGGACACCTGCACCATTGATGGCGATATTGCTCAGGGCTGAAATCTGACCTGAGCGTCCGTTTTCATTCACGACACCTCCATTGATCAACAGATCAGCAGGCACCGTGATGCTGGGGCCTGTGCCATTGAGGTTCAATGTGCCTTGATTGACGATGGTGGTCCCGGTGTAAGCATTCGACTGGGTGGTGAGAGTCAGGCTCTGGCCTCCGGTCAGGCTAAATGGAGCGGAGACAAGGAAATGATTGTTTCCAAGAACCTGGGTGATGCTGACCCCGCCAGGAAGCTGGGCACCCTGCACTGCCATGCCCGCAGCGAGGGCAAAAGCAGACGAGGGTGTGATTCGGACGGTATTGCTGGTTCCGAAGGTAGTGGCGACGCCGCTGGCGGTAGCTGTGGGAGCGGAACTGAGACGGATGGTTGTCCCGTCCACGATGGCTGCCACGGTAGTGCCATCCGGGATATTCGGATTGCCCGTGATGGGCATGCCAACGTAGAACTCCGAGCTGTCCGTGACGCTGATGTTGGCGACATTGATCGACGTGTTCAGATTTTTGGAGATCACGCCAACGGTGGCTGACACTGACGTCGCGGCACTGTTATAGACCAGCGTCTGAGTGCTATTGCTGGTGGTAGCAGCCGAGAGTTGGTAGTGCTTGGGCCCCAGAATCGCCGTGACGGTGGAACCCGCCGTGATCCCCGTGCCGGAGACGGGCATTCCTACGATCATGCCTTCGGTGCTGCCCACACGCACGGTGGCCGTACTGCCGAATGTCGTGGCCACATTATCCCCAGAAGCCGTTGCGGCTGCGCTCAGCGTGAGAGTGTTACCGCTGATGGCAGTCACCGTAGCACCGCCGGGGATGTTACCGTTGCCGCTGATCTGCATGCCCACATGGAAAAGAGTGCCGTCAGCCACCGTCACAGCCGCACTTCCGCTACTAGTCGAAACATTCTGGCTGAGCACCCCAAGAGCGCTGCTCACACTAGCGGAGGGAGCGAGGCTTAAAGTGCCCGCGCCAGATTTCACCAACCCAATATTGCCCACAATCGAGGTATTGAGAGAGGTGGTATTCGCGAGCACCCAATTATAGAGATGGGAGGAGCCGGAGGTGAGGGTGGAGCCAAATTCACCCGAATTGATCACCATCGCACGATTCGCATCCGTCATGAGTCCACCGCTGGTGATGCTCAGGGCTACCGAGCGGCCGCCTGAACCCAAGGTGATCGTTTGATTGGCATCTTGGTTCGCGAGACGGATCGAATTGAGAATTCGCGCTGCACTCGTGGTCGTGGTGTTCACGCGGTTGATCGTGCGATTCCCGTTATCGCTCACGTTTGCCGTCACCGCGATGGTGTTGGAGTTCAAGTCCGTGGCACCATAGCCAACAAAACCCGCCCCTGAATTCAGACGACCGATGCCCTGATCATTCTGGTAGGTGGCAAAGCTGTTCGTGTTAAGCGCACCATTGTTTCCGCCAACAACCGCCCAACCGCCGATGATTCCATTGGTAAGGCTGCTAGCATCAAACGCAGAACCACTCATCTGATTAACGAATACACGGGGCTGCGCTCCCACGTTGGCGTCATCCGCCGTTCCACCGAGGTTGAGGTTTGTGCCAGCGTTGAAGGTGATCACACCTCCCGCCGAGGCATCCCGTGTGAGATTGGCAATGTTCAGCGTGTATCCGCCAGTCGTTGTGTTGCCGATCTGGGCAAGCGTGATGGACGAGGCTCCTTGAATGAGGTTCACCGTGCCCACCTGCTCTGTGTCAAAAGTCTGCCGGCCATTGACCACGATACTGCCGGTGCTCAGATTCAGCGGGATGCTGTCTCCGATACGGTTGCTGCTGGAAGCCAGTCCCTGATTTTCGAGGGTGAGAGTGGCAGAACGAATGTTGATGGCGCTGCTGTTGAGGATCGTAGCGTCGTCACGAATGGTCAGGCCACCTGCGAGGATGTTGGTGGAGCCAGTGTAAGTCTGTGGGGCGGTGAAAAGGCTGACGCCCGAGTTCGAACCGGTCTTGTAGTAGGAAACCGCTCCGGAAATCGTGCCGGCAAAGGTGGTGGTAGCGGTACTCGCGCCGCTGTTGTTGATGAAAATAGCTGGAGCAGTGCTGGTGAGCGTGCCGCCCGTTCCTGGAAGGACGCTTCCGCTGCTGAGCAGGCCAGAAACCTGCGAATTTCCATTCAAGTCGAGGGTGCCTCCATTGAGACGAATATCGCGGGTGGTCACGCCGTTGAGGAGCGTCTCCATGATAAGTGTGTTGGCTCCACCATTGAGCACCAAACGACCGTTGTTGACCGTGGTAATGCCGGTATTCAGGCTGGCTTTCCCGAGTGTTACCGTACCTGGGCCGGATTTCACCACTCCAGCCGTGCCTGCCAGGTAAGAATTGATGGTTGCATCCGCGACTCCTTGAAGGATCAGCGCATTTCCGTCCGCAGTGATCCGCCCGCCCTGGATTCCTGTATTACCAGACAGAGTGAGAAGGCCACCGCTCGTTACGGTGAGGGCCAACATCTGTCCGCTTGCGCCAAACAAGGTTCCCTGCGGGCTGGCGGTGGCAGACAAGCCGCCGCTGATCACCACGCCACCTGTGGTGGAGAGCGTGAGAGAGTTCACGATAGTATTGGCGTGCATGTCTTTGGGTTGATTGAGCAACACGTTTTCCGTGCCGGCGACGTTGTTGGCAGTGAGGCCTGACAAGACCACTGGAAGAGTGGCCCCAAGATAGCTGTTGCTGTTCGGGGTCTTGAGTTCATTGGCGGCCAGCAGCCGGAAGCCAGTTCCGGCAACATGGGTGACAAAACCTGTGCCAAAGCCCGTGGGGCTGAGATCGCCGAGGATATCAGGCCTAATGGACATGGTCGTGCTATTTGCCCCACCACTACCACCGATAAGAGTCGGTGTACCAGCCACGACGGTGCCAGTGCCTGCTCCGCTGCCGTTGAGGCCCGGACCGCGAATGACCGCCGTGCCGCCCGAAGTACCAGCGGCAGTGACTGCACCGACGATGTTGAGAGTGGCATTGGCCGCCCCTGGAGTGAGGGTGACGTAGCTTGTCCCATTGGTGAAACTGAGCGTGGTGAGATTTTCGGTGACGGCAGTAGCCCCCCCTAGGATGTTCAAGGAACCGGCCGTCATCGTCATGGTGCGGGCGGCGGAATTGGTCGAAATATCGGTGTAAGTAGCCCCGCCGAGGCGGTTACTGAGCACGCTAGTGCTATTGTCGAGTGTGAGAGCCGCTCCGGCATTCAGGTTGTAACTGATGAAGTTGAGCTGAGCGGCAGCGCTGTTCAGGAGCACTGTCCCCTGACTGACGGCGAAGTTGTTGGAAGTGCCAAAACCGGCGGCAGTGGAACTATTGCCGTTTAAGGTCCAGGTTCCGGTCCCGATTTTCTCCACATTGAGACGCCCCTGAGTAAACAGACTGTGGAAGACACCATCAAAGGACGCATTCGTATTATCATAGCCGACACGAAGCGTTCCAGCGGTAGTGAGGTTGTAGTTCTGAACCGTGCCGGTGCCTGTAAGTGAGCCAATAACTGCCCCAGAGAGGCCGCGAGTGTCGATGAAGGTGCCTCCAGCAAGATTGACCCTACCGAGCCCGAGGAAGGCAGTCGCTTGGGAAATGGCCAAACCGCCTCCGTTGACATTTAGGATGCCACCGAAACTGCTCTGACCACCAAGCCCAAGAACGCCAGCGCCGGTTTTGGTCATTGTGCCACTGCCAATCAAAGCCGCATTGATAGCGAGCCCGATCTGTCCTGGAATCACCGAACTGTCTGCGATAGCGAAGGTTTGACCACCGGTGACATCCAGGAACCCATTGAGCACGGGGATGCTGTTAGCATTGGAGTGATCGTTGGCGGTGATCGTCCCTGTGACCTTCAAAACACCACCCGCAGAGTCCACCGTAGGTCCGGTATTGCCATTAGAGCCACCGTCATTGTTGAAAACGAGGGCGCCGATGGTCTCATTGAAGCGGTTGAGCTGGAGACGAGCGCCCCCGTTGATGGTGACTGTGGCGCTGTTCGCGATCTGATCCGCATCAAAAATACTCGTTCCTGGAACTGAGGCTGCGGAGATGTTCACCGTGCTGTTACCGATCGGCAAGGAATCCACGCCATTTACCCCGCCAGAAATGATCAGGTTTCCAGGAATCGAGTTCGCGCCAAGCGTGGCGAGATTCACAATCACGCCATTCACATAAGTGCTACCAGTGTAAGTGTTCGCACCTGCCAAAGTAATGACTGGCGCGTTCGAGTTTACGAAAGCTACCTGGCTAAGTCCGTTCATGATGAGGTTCAGAGGCGCGGTGTTATCGACAATGGCTGAATTGACGGTCAAATTGCCTTGCCCGATGTGCAGGAAAAGTTCCTGCGTTCCGGTGCCAGCAGTCAAACGACCTGCGGCAGCGGTGAGATTACCGATGGTGCGCGTGCTGTTATCCAAGCCGGCGAGGATACCACCGCTCTTCACTGTGAGCAGATCATCGGGAAGGGTGAAAAGGAGCGTCGAGGTGCCGCCACTGAGAGTGAGGGAATTCACCGTTGCCCCGCCCTGGCCGATGGTGACCGTGGAGCCAGCACCCGCAACGGTGCCGATTTTGATATTGGTGTTTTCGAATGCCGTCCCGGAGGTGATCCCCGTGGCATTGCTGAAGGTGGTTAGATAATTGCCGCTTAGGCGGACGCCTGAAGCAGGGTCATAAGTGGCAAATTCGACGTTGTTGCCCCCACCAGCGGCGGGGTCCACGCCCAAGGCCACCGCCCAGGCACCGATGATGCCGTTGACGAGCGTCGGCGCGGTATTGAAGAACACATTGCCGTTGGTGCCCATGGAGCCCGAGCTGGCAAACACCACGGAAGCCCCCAGCCCGCGAGTGGCATTGATGCTGTCAATGGTCAGCACAGCAGTGCCAGAGCTCGGTGTGACGGAGATGATCGAGGCACCACCCGTGAGAGAAATCTGGCCGATCTCAGCTTCGCCCGCTGAATCGTTGCGGGCGCGGAATTCAAAGCTGCCGCTATTGAGCGAGATGGTCGCGGCCGTATTCAGACGGGTGCCGAGGGCATTGAGGCCAGCCGTGTCATTCCAAAGGAGACCAGAACGGCGCACATTGATCGAGGAGACGGCATTGAAGGAGCCTGAATCCCTGAGCTGAAGAGTGCCGCCCTGAAGTGTCAGAGAGCCGGTCATCGTGTTGGCGGAAACGATGGTCATAGTGCTACCGCCATCACGGACCAGATTGATCGTGCCGGTGCCACTAATATCGCCTGCCCAAGTCCGATCCCCGTTCGTGCCGATACGGAGAGTAGCGGGGGTGCCTGAGCTATTGATGATGCTGCCTCCCGTGCCTGGGAGAATGCCATCGCTGTTTAGGTTCGCAAAGGTCTGTGAACTACCATTCAGATCGAGAGTGCCGCCCTGATTGATGGTGAGAAGCTGGCCTGAAGGTAACGAGCCAAGATTCCCGACCGAGGGTGCGGTCGTATAGGTGGTAAACACCGCTTTGTTCAATGTCTGCCCCACCTCACCGATGCGCAGGGTGCCGCCGTTGATGACGGTATTCCCGTTGTAGGTGGTAGCGGTGTTCAGGGAAAGTGTGCCGGGACCAGCTTTGGTAAGCCCGGTGACGGAGTAGATCCGAGGAGAGCCGCCTCCAGTGGTGCCTAGATTGAGCGTGGCTCCGCTCAAGGCGTGAATGATGAACTCACGGTTGAAGGAATTCGCCGGGCTGAAGACGCCGGTGCCAGTGATCGAACTGGTGCCGCTCCGGGCTAGAATACCGCCGGAATCCAGCAAGAAGACGCTGCTGGCTCCCACGCTGAGTTCACCACCGGCATCGAAGGTAATCGAGTTGAAGCTCTGGAGGCCTGCGGCGGCGGTGTTGCTATTGTTCGTCAGCACTAGATTGGAGCCGGTGGTGAGCGTGTTCTCGGCAGCGGTATCCGTGCCAGTGATCAATTGCACCAGCCCCGCATTGGCCGCGCCGGCATCGGTAAGCGAGGCGAAGGTCGTGACTCCGCTAACGGTATCGTTCAGCAGCAACCAGGGCAGAACCCGGCGATTGGCCCCTGTTGTGGTGCCCGCTCCGATCGAGCCTCCTGGCAGCGTGGTATAGTTGATGGTGCTGGTATTGGCCCCGTTGAGGGGGCCGCCAATGCCTTTGCCGGTAATCAATGCCGTGCCAGTGCCCGAGCGGGCGACCGTCCCCGAGCCAGAGAGCAGAATTTGAATGGCTTGATTCGTTCCAGGCGTGAGATTGAGCACACTACCGCCAGCGCCGAAGGTCAAACTACCCGTGCTGATCGCTTCCGAACTCGTAGCCGAGCCGCTGCCTGTAAAATTCACCGTGCCGCCATTGATGGTCAGCGGGCGGGTATTGAGACGATTGGTGAGATTGGCCGAGCTGTTGTCCAAATTGAGCACTGCCCCCATGTTGACGGTGTTCGTGCCGCCTCCCGAGCCGCCGAGCCTGCCCGCAGCACCAGATGCCACAAGAGTACCTGCATTGACGTTGATGCCGCCAGTGTTCGTATTGGCCTCAGTTAGCGTCAGTGTGTTACTGCCCACCTTCGTCAGGCTGCCACTGCCGCTCACAATGCCAGCGAGGGTGATGTTTCCGTTGAATCCGCCAACAGCGGAGGCGCTTTGCAAGACGATGGCATTTCCAACACTGGCTGCCGTGCCGCTGTTGCCGAGAGCAGCTTGCAAACTGGCACCATTCACACCGCTGGCGGCAGTCATGCCTGTGCCATTGAGAAAAATGCTCTTTCCACCTGCCAGCGTGGAGATGCCCGCCATGTCCAGGCTGGCTGTGGCAGTCACGGAAACACCACTCGTGGCGCTGAGCGTGAGCCCGCTGCCAGTAGCCGTGGCATTGGCGGAAATCGTGATGCTCGTGGGAGAGTTGATGGCCGTGATCGTGGCATTGGCGGGAATGTTGGTGCCGCTAATGGGCTGGCCGACGAATAGGCCCGTGGTGCTTTCCACCGTCACCGTCGTATTGGCGTTGGTGGTGCTCGCGTTAGCGAGGTTTCGAGAACCGGTCACGCCCAGTCCACCCGCATTGCCGAGGCGCAAAATTCCTGCGTTGACCGCGATGGAGCCGCTCAGGCCTGTGTTATTTGCCCCCAGTGTCAGGACGCTAGGGCCTACTTTGGCGATGCCATTGCCCGAATCACTCACTGCACCATTGAGTGAAATATCCCCAAAACCTCCGATGGCAGCACCAAGGGCTCCAATGGAAACCGTACCGGCGACGCTGGCCGGTGTGCTGCTGCTGTTAAACAGCGTGGCAGGCGTGATCGAGTTGCGGAAGATGGGAGAGACACCGTTGAGGAGGATATTGCCCGCCACATTCGCCGTGCCGCTGAGATCCATGGCCGCGTAGGTATCCGTCAGGATGGTCAGCGTGGCGTTGGTGACACCAATGCCACCTGTATTGGGCAGACGCTGGGAAAGGGTGATACTACCAGAACCGACAGCTGTAATATATGTTCCGGCGGGAACATTGCCTCCCGTGATGAGCATGCCAGGTTCGAGACCCGTGGTATCCATCGAGACGGTCACGTTATGGCTGTTTTGCGCCGTGGTGCCGATGAAGGTCAGGCGGGACTGGCCATACGTCAGGCTGGCCCCGGTATCCGTAGCCGTAGCGTTGCCGGAGATCGTGAAGGTTGTGCCGTTGGTGATCCCTGTGATATAAGCGTTCGCTGGGACGCCCGCGCCGCTGACCTGCATCCCCACCTTCAGAGCGGATGTATCCGCCACAGTGAGCGTATTCTTGCCGTTCTCAGTGCCCGAAGAAATGACGGCCGGAGCAATGCTGCTCCTCGTGATAGATGTGGTGCCAGTGGGAAGCGCGTTGGGGGCGGTAACCTGGACGAAGCCGCGTGTGGCCGTCAGATCACCTGTGAAGGTGCCGGAAGAACCACCCAGCATGAGCGTGCCATTTCCGGTCTTCAGCAGTCCATTGCCAGTTACCCCGCCGATGAGGTTCAAGGTGCCAGAATTGGTATTGAGCGTCACTCCTGAACCAACAACCGTGGAGCCGGTGACTCCGATCCAGCCTGTGCCAAGCTGGTTGTTGACCGTTAGCGTGGCCCCATTGCCTAGATTGAGGCTGGCGACGGAACTGTTGATGTCAGACCCACGGCCATCGAGCGTGACCTTGGCACTCGCTGGCACGATGAAGCTGTTGTTGATCTGGGCGGCGCTGCTGAAGTTGTTGAGAGCGGTGGCGTTGTCCGTCGTCCAGTAAAGGGCGGAAGCAGGAATGGACTGAAGATTTTCCGAAGGGGCAGTGACGCCGTTCAGACCGATAGGCAGGCCATTGCCGACCGTGTCAGGACCACCGTAGAGCAACTGATGACCACCACCACCCGTGAGGTTGTTGGTCTTGAAAACGATGCTGTGATAGCCAGGTGCAAGGTTGATCGAGCCGGTTCCATCCACACGCAAGACGGCACCAACGTCGCTCGTCGCATTGGCAGTCGTATCCGCACCGAACCCAGCCACCGGAATGCCATCAATGATCAACTGCGCCTGATCTCCAGCGGCGATCTGGAAATTGTAGGCACCACCTGCATCAATCTTGAGGAGGCCAGAATACACGGCTTGGGTGCCGGCCGCAGTCGTGACCACCGCAGGACGATTGTTGAGTCCCAGATCCCCCGGCAACTGGCCGGGCACCACAGCCACCGGTGTCATGCCGGAGCCGAACGCGGAATTCAGATTGCTGGCTCCACCAGAGGCATACTTCACAGTAAGGCCACCCGAAGTGTAACCAATGGCTGACTGCTGTGGCATACCGCCAAGAGGAGTGATGGGGAGGTTCACCCCGTCCTGAAGAGTGACGGTGGTGCCGATACCGAACGGCGTCGAAACCGTGTTTACCTGGGGAGCGACGCCAAGCCGAGTGTTCGGGCCGATGATGGTATTGTTCGTGTTGGTATTGCTGCCGCTGAGGATGAGAGAACCGAGACCTGTGTTGTTGTATGTCAGCGTGTCGGTGAAGCCTCCGCCGATGGTCAGGGCGGAATTGACAGCTGGGTTGAAGTTAATCACCCCAGTGCCGGTGTAGCTACCGCCGCTGAAACTGAGGTTATAACCGTTGCTGCTGGTCACATTCAGTGTCTGGCCTGCCGACATGCTCAGAGTGCCCATCTGGATGGTGTTGAATGTATTCGCATTCACACGGTCCACGTTGATGAAGGCTGAGGTCTGGGAAGAATGCACTTGCACGTTGTTGCCAAAGACGATCGTGCCCTCGGAGGAGGCACCGTTACTGCGAAGATCGAGCACGCCGCCCTGCAAGAGAATGGCAGCTGTGCCGAGCGGAGCCACGGTGGCGGCTCCAGCGGGGCCGACGAGGCGCAAAGTGCCTTCGTTGACGTTCACGGCACCGGTAATCGTGTTGTTACTCAGCGTCCCGTTCGGCAGGAAGGCGCTGGAGAAGGCGAGTGTGCCCAGCCCGTTCTTCTGAATCAAAGTGCTTCCAGAGACGAGTCCTCCAAAAGTGGCAGTCATGCTCGGATAGACCACCGTGATCGTCGGAGTCGAGGAAAGGCTGGTGGTCCCGTTCAGCGTGAGGCTGTTCAGGCCATCGAAACGGAGGTTACCATTGGCCACCACATTATTGGCGAGCGTGTTGGTGGAGTTGGTCGAAACGAGCACCGAGTTGCTGGCGAGCGTGAGCGTGCCGCTACCGAGTGGCCCGGTGATAATCGTGGCACCAGGACCGGAGGCTGCGGCGGAGTTATTCGAGCTGGTACCAATAACGAGACCACCACCATTCACCGTGACGCCGCCATCAAAAAGGCTCTGTCCACTCAGTTGAAGCAGACCATCGCCGTTCTTGATGATTCCGGCACCCGTGCCCACGATCGGAGCGCTGATTTCCAGCGTCGGCTGCAGAGGGGCGACGTTGACACCGTTAGTGCTCACGGCGGAGACATTGAACGTGCGTGTGGCACCATTGAGGTCGAGGCGCCCCACTTGAGCGTAGGTGAGGTTTACAGGGCCGGTCGTCGTGGATGGATTTGTCGCCGTGGCATTGGCGGAGAGGACCACCCGAGTTCCATCGAGTATGGAAACAATCGTGGTGTTACCAGGAATGCCTGTACCACTCACCACCGCGCCGACGATCAAGTTAGAAGTATTGCCCACTGTGACCACCGGGCTGTTTTGGGTCGTGCCAGTGGAAAGAACGACGTTGCCGCTGCGGATGACCGAGACGGTGGAGGCATTTGAAGAGGTGGCATTGATATTGCCATTGAGCGTCATTCTTCCAGCGCCGAACTCAAAGATAGGAGCCGAACCGCCGGTGTTGTTGATATTGATGCCAGCGACGGTCTGATTGAAGTCATTCAAATCGAGGAATGCCCCGGTATTCAGGGTCACTGTGCCTGTGTGCTTCATCTGGTTGGCAGAGCCCCAGCGCACATTGCCTCCGAAACCGGTGCTGGCGTCCAGATTGTTAGCACCACCGGTAATCGTCAGATCGCCAGGGATGCTGTAGGTATTGATGCCATCGGCATTTGGATTGTGGAAGGTCCAGGTGCCGGAGTTCACAAAGGTGCCACCGGAGTGCGTGTTACTGCCTGTGACCCAAGAACCACGAGTGACAAACTGGGTGCCACCGGACTCATCACCGCCGAGTACGAGCGAAACCGCACCACCGGGGCCGTTATCCACCACGTTCGCTTCCAAGCGAAAAATTCGAGAGCTGATGTCTGCTGCCACACTGGAGATGGAGTGGACATAGAGATCCGAGGGCACACCAGAGACACCGGCGGTGATCTGGCCATTTCGGATGACGAACTCTGAGGCATCGAGACGTGTGAAGCCTACATTTCTAGGGGTGAGGAAGGTGGTATTGGGTGCCCCGCTCAAAATCGCTTCCACGTTGCCATCTGGCAATTGATTGAACGAGACGATCGATCTGCCGAAAATGCCCACGCCAGCATCAAACCCGGCTGGAATGCGGTCGATGGTGATCGCCCACACAGCTGCCTGCGCAGGGACACCGGGGGAGGCGGGCACCGCTGGCGTCTTGGGCACGGCGGGAGAAGAGAGCACGTTCACCGTGCCGCTATTATCCGCCGTCAGGGAGGCGATCAGGCCACCACCTTGGAGCGTGAGGGTGTTTGCGCCGAGGTCCAGAAAGGTGCCACGGCTGGTGTTGAGATTCAGCGTGTTCAAAGTGCGGCTTGAGGTGAGCACTTGGCCGACCGTCAAAATCGGATCATTCAGCGTGATCGGCTGGCTGAGCAGTAACTGGGTAGCATTGGTCACCTGCTGGATCGTGGTGCCCGGAGCCACGCCCACTCCCTGGACCACATCCCCCGCCTGCAGGCCAGCAGTACTAGCCACGGTCAAAAGATCCGTTCCAGCGATGCCGGAGGCATTGATGGCCGCGATGGTGACTCGGAGATTGTCGCTAGCACCACCCGTGTTGATGGTATTGCCCGTATTTGGCGCATAGCCGGCATAACCCACTGCATCCAACTGGCCGATACCTGTCCCAGCACTGTAACTGGCCCACTCACGGCCCACGACGGCCCAGCCCGTCTGCCCGGCGGCATTGGCGATGAGGTGATTGGAAAGGGGCATGGGCGTCGTCACGAGGAAACGTGCATTGCTGCCCGCTTGACCGTTGAAGCCACGCATGTGCAGCGTGGCACGAGAACCCGCCTGCTGGATCAAACTGGCCGCCGTCAGTTGGGCGGATGCCACACCGAGACCGGCATTGAAAACATCAATGAGGCTCTGACCGCCGGTCAGTGTGATCGCCCCGACGGTTTCGGTCGAATTCATGCCCCAACGACCTTGGAAGAAAAGACGGCCGCCTTGCATGGTGATCGGAGCGGTGTCGTTCAGGCGGTTTGCCATGTCTCCACCATAGGTAAGAGCGTTCTGCATGCCAAAGGTACCGCGACTGATGGTAACCGCAGATGTGCTTGTGAGAGCCCCTTCAGCCTGCAATTGCGTGGTGCCGCCCAAGACAAAGGTCCCACCCGTATAGCCCTGAGCATCATTCACGATCCATGTGTTTCCCCGTGCCACGGCGATATTGCCATTGATGGAGCCCCCCCAGTTACCACCATTCACCCCACTGAAAAGTGTGGCCTGCCCGACGCCCGTATTGACCACCGAGGCTCCGAGACCCGAGGAGGAAACACTCAAATCTGTAAAAAGGCCCGAAGTGAATAGTGCGCTGCCATTCAAATCGAGTGTGGCCCCATTACTAATTAACATCTGATTGTTGAAGTAAATCGAGTTGGTCGTTCCTGCGGCTAGCTTCAGCGTGCCCTCAGCGATGGCGGTCGTCCCGGTGTAAGCATTCAGAGGGCCTAGTGTCAGCATGCCGGCCCCAGATTTGGTCAATCCACCGGTCACGCCGGTGATCGTGCTGCTGATGGTGGTATCCCCCAGCGCATGCACCACCAATTCACGGCCAGCACCCGTCGTCAGCAGCCCCCCGCGAATGCCGTCATTGCCAGCGAATGCGAGCACGCCGCCGCTGTCCACCGTCAGGGTGAAGGGGAAGGTCACGTTGACACGTCCACCGCTCTGCAAAGTGAGCGAGTTGATAGACCGGTTCTCCGTCAGCGAAATCGTGCTATTCAAGGACACGTTGGCCTGATTCGAGAGCGAATTGACGACCATCTCACTGGGAGCAAGCGGGCGCAGGAGGCTCGTGCCGGTGAGGCTAGCACCTGCGACAGCGTCCGCAGTGGCGAAGGATAGGCCCGTCCCGGCGCTGCTCGTATCCACCAGCGCCCACGGCACGATGCCCTTGTTGGTGGTGCCAGTGGCACCGGTCTGGCCGCTAAAGGACAAGCCAGAGGTGGCCACAGGCCCGGAAATAGCAGCCACGCCATTTCCTTCAGCGTTGCCGAGATTCGTGCCACGAAACAATGCGGTGGTTCCCGTGGCACGGGCAACCGAAGTAGCATTTCCTATAACCAAGCTAGTATTTCCTAGAATCAACTTCAATGGTTGGGCCGCGTTCGGCTCCAGAGTGAACGTGTTTTTACCGTTAAAGAGAATCACATGCCCAAGCGTCTCAGAGGTGGCCGCAACAGCATTACCCGTGATCGAGAGTTCGGCGCCAAATGGCAGGAGAGTGTAGCGGCTGAGGCGGTCGTTCACATTGGTGCCCGTGTTATCGAGCCGCAGCATGCTTCCTGTATTCATCGAAATGGTGCCCGCGCCACCGAGGCTGCCCTGGCCGGACAAGACGAGCGATCCCTGCGCCACTGAGAGAGTGCTCACACTCGGCCGAGCAAACGTGGTGCCCACATTAGCCGCCGTAACCGTCGCGGGAGCGGAGAGCTGGAGTTGGAATTTGTTTCCGTTGCCGGCGCTCGGGGCGATGAGTGCCGTAATGGTGGTGCCCTCAGGGATGTTCGGGTTGTTCATCATGGTCATCCCGGTGGCAAAACCGGTGTGGTTGAGCACATCGACCACATTGCTGTTCACCGTGGAGGACACGGCAGCCACGGGCGAGGCGGCGATGGTGGCCGTGGGAGTTCCAGCCGCCGTAGCGGCGGCGGAGATGCGAAGAGAGTTTCCGCTCAGAACCTGAGTGATCACCGCTCCGGCAGGAATCCCCGTGCCAGAGATCCCCATGCCGGGCAGCAGTCCTGTGGTCGAAGGCACCGTCAAATCGGTGTTTCCAATCTGTGTGGTGGCATTGAAGGTCTGCCCGCCAGCCACGCCGACCGCCGAGCCAAAGGTGGTAGCCGCCGTGGTTGCAGCCGTGGCATTCAGAGAGATGCGCACTTGGGTGTCATTGATGATCTCCGTAATCGTGGCACCGGCAGGGATACTGCTGTTCCCGTGCAGGACGAGGCCAGTGGAAAGGCCGTTGGTGCTTCCGAGCGTCACCACGTTGCTGCTGGCCGTCGTGGTGGCATTGAGTTCCGCCTTGAGCACATTGGCATCCGTGAAATTCCAGGTGCCGCTGCCGATCTTCATGAGCGTGGCCGAAGCAGGAGTGTTATGGAAGTTGGCGAGCGGGCCAGCAAGTGTGCCAATCCCTGTGCCATTTGCTCCGAGGAAATAGGTGTTGGACTGGCCGCCACCGCCGCCCCACGAGAAACGGGTGCCGCCAGCCAAGGCGAGGGAGGTACCATTGTCCACCCCCGCGATCACCGCCTGATTGTTCTGGTTGTCCGCGATGCTAACAGCGATATGAACCGGATTTACGATGGTGTTGTTACCCGCCATGTTGCGGATGGCTCCTTGGCTGTTGATGCCGCCAAATGGGCGATTGGCCAGGAGAGCCAGTTGGAAGGTCTCGTTGATGGTATTCGTGCCAGCGACATTCAGAGCCACCTCAGCGCCCGTTTCAGCGATGATCGTGCGAGGGCCGTTGAACGTGTTGAGACTACTCACAAAACCCGAGCTACCGAATGCGCCCAAATTATTGATCTGGAGGCTTCCCTGCCCCGCGATCAGCAGGCCATTCCATCCAGTCTGCGGCTGGGTAAGCACCAAGGTACCCAGATCATTCTTGCGCAGTCCACGATTGCTCGCGGTATGCTGGAAGGCCGAATTCAGGGTGAGGGTATTCCCCTGGGTCACCTCAATGGCGTTGTTGTCTTGGTTGAGCACGATGTCACGGGCCGTCGAGAAGGTGCCGGTGGCACGCAGGCCAGCTCCCGTGGCGGCATTGACGTTGAGCAGAATTTGGTTGGCCGCATTGCCCAGGGCTGCATCACTGTTCGCAGCCACCACACCTGCGGTGATGTTGATCACCGGGGTGGCGGTGACAGCGCTGGGCGTGCCGGTGAATGAATTCGACAGCACGAGCTGGGAAAGAGCCAAGGTCGGGTCATTCGCGGTGATCGGTTGACCCGGCGAGGTAGTCGCCAGCGTCACCTGACGGCGGACGAGGGTGGGATTGTTGGAGGTGATGTCCTGGCTGAGCGTGAGAACGTTTCCGGCCACGGATAGGACATAGGTACCAGCAGGAATGCCGGTGCTAGCGTCCAGCACTTCACCTGGACGGAAAGTGCCCCCACTTACGGTAACGGTATTATTACCGCTCGTGCCGGTGGTGGTGGTGGTCACATTGTTGTTGATGGAGGAAATGGTCGTTCCGGCCGCAATCCCATTGCCTGAAACCGGCATGCCGACGGCAAAAATGCCAGCAGGGTCAACCGCCAAAGTCAGCGTGTTTCCGCCACTGGCCCCCACCCCAGCAAAGTTTTGCACATTCACATTCGCGATGCGGGTATTTGCTGCGATGCCGGCTCCGGTGAGGAGCTGCCCAGGAACCAAATTGGTCACGCTTTCTGTGGTGAGCGTATTCGCATTGGTCGATCCACCGGGGCCCGCGTTGGTCCCTGTAATGTTGCTAATCGAGCCAAAGGTATTGCCTCCATTCTCCAGCGAAAGGGTGCCACCGCCCGATTTCAAAAGACTGCCACTTCCAGTCACCGCCCCGCTAAGACGCAGTCCAGAGAGCAGGTTGGAATCATTGGCATTGTTGACCTGGAGCGTGAGACCACCATTCAGCGTCGTGCCGCCGTTCACCTGGAGGTTGTAGCCGTTGTTGTTGGCTAGGATCACCGTGTTCCGCCCAGTGGTCAGGGTATTGATCTGCATCGTTTTGTTCTGCGCCTGGGCGTAATAAGGGAAATAATCCGTGCCCACACGGCCCACCGCCAGGGTATTGTCATTGTTGATGGTGATGGCGTGGTTGAAATTGAAAATCTGGTTCCCACCCGTCCCGTCTCCATCTTCAGCGAGGGTAAGCGTGTTGTTCCGGTTAAGCGCAAAAGTGCGGCTATTCAGCGAATCAACCCCTTCGAGGCGCAGCCCAGCATCCGGCTCGAAGTTCAGCGTGCCCAAGAAGGCCGAATTATTACCACTGAGGGCCACCACGCCACGAGTGACATTGTTGTTACCGGTTCGCAAGGGAGTCCCCAGTTCCTCCGCTTCATCCCTAGTGAGGTTGGTCACACCGTTTAGCACGGTCGAACGCACGGTGATCAAGGTCGTCGGATCGCCCACGAGATCGGAGGCGATTTTGAGGGTGGCTCCGGGATTGCCCACGGGCAGACCGCCGGCAATCGCGTCAAGCACCAGCGACTGATTGGGTGAGATGCTGATCACTGTGCCGTAGGTCAGGGTGCCTGTGACACTGCTAGTGGCGGCGCTCGTCAGAGTATAAGTATTGGTCAGGCTATCGATGGTGGCAATGCGGGCACCGGCTGGAATTCCAGTTCCGCTGACCGGTTGACCCACCCGCAGGCCTGCAGTGCTCGCCACGCTCACCGTGATCGTGCTATTGGTCGTGCCGCTCATCGTCTGCGTACCGCCCAGGGTGATGGTGGCGCTGTTTTGCATCGAACGGATGAATCCGCTCTTCACGAGATCGACGTTGTTGACGAAAGTAGCCCCCAGGCCCGCCGAAGTTGCCCCCGTGCTGTCCAAAAAGAGGTTTCCGCCATTCAGCTTGATGGCCGCAGAGCCGATGGGATTGAATGAGCCAGCCGCAGAGCCGCCGGTAAGCACCAGTGAGGGAGCGGAGGTGAAATTTAGCGTGTTTATGCCAGTCGCCGTGGTGCGGGTGGAAAGTGTCAGGGTGGCGTTGGTGCCTGGACTCGTGACCTGCGTAACGAAAGTCCCAGGCAGGATGTTCGGCCCGGTCACCGTCATCCCTGCAAACACAGGAGTAGTATTTGTGTTGAAACTGGTGATCGACGTGGTGCCGATGGTGGCCGCATTCCCAGAGCCGCTCAGAGTCGTCCCCACCATTTCAATCGTCGTGCCGCTACCCAAAGTGCTCTGCTGCGTGGTGCCGCTGAAATACAGGCGACCGACACCGCTCTTCACCAAGGTCATGTTACGCCCGCCATCGGAAACCACCCCATCAAAGGCGATACCCGTGTTCGCATTGATGTTCACGGTCCCCGTTGTGCCCGTATGCCCCAGCAAGCTCGGGCTACCAGTCGTGCCACCGAAGCGAATCGCCGGGCCAAAACCGTCCCCACCAGCGGCCACCTCCTGTGTGGCGCTAGTCATCAAACGAGAAGAAAGCGTCGTCCCATTGTCAATTTGCAGGGGCCCCATGATAAAGCTTGGGGAACCTGTGTTCTGGATATTCAGAGCTGCGTTTCCTGTGAGGCGGACCGCATTCCCAAGCGTGATGGCTCCGCTCGCCATGGTGGAAGAAAGGGTCTCGGCCCGCGTAAGAATTACACCGGAGAGAGAGGTGCGGGCAGTATTGGTGGCACCTGAACCAAGGCCATTATTAACTGCATAAGCCAGCTCCAACGAACCACCGCCCGTGCCCTGCACATAGTCCACGCGGATCTCGTGCGTGCCCACGCCCAGAGGGATCGCAGCGCTGGAAAGATCAATGGCCCCTTTTCCCCCGTCATTGTTCAAGATCAGCACCCCGTCGAGGTAAATACGCGCCGCATCATCCGGCCGCGCAAAGAAGGTGTAGTTACCCGCCGATGTGATATTCACATTGCCCACATACTGCACGCCATAGTTGGCTACCGTTTGCGTAGCACCATTCGCATCATTGTAACGGATCGAGGTGCGCGCATCCGCTTGCGGGGCTGTAGTATTGAAAAACGGCGCGTTGGGCATGGTTGGATTCGGCTGAGTAGGCAGCACGGTGATCGTCGGGTTTGCTGCGGTGATGTTCAGCGGCTGGCTCAGGCTATTCACCACCTCGATGGTGGTGCCGTTCACGATCCTCACCTGGGCACCAGCAGGAATGCCAGCACCAGTGATTAGCTGATCGTCCCGCAAAACCGCTGTGTTAGTCACCGTCAGGAGGCTCTGCCCCGAACTGCCCGAGGTAATGAAGCTCTGCGTAGGGACGATCTCCCCGGTGGCTGGCTGGCTGAAGTCAATCCGGCTCGAATCGGTGTAAGCAGAAAGATTGAACAGACGGCCAGAGATACCGTTGATCGTCTTAGTGCCGCTGAGATTGAGCGTAGAACCCGCCTCCAACGTGATCAGATTGTTTCCGAGCGGGTTGTTGGTGCTGTTATTGTCCAAAATAGAATTGTAGGCCGCATTGCTGGCGGTCTGCGCCAAGACGGTCGTCCTTCCCCCGATGGTGATGCCGCCCGTGAGTTGATTCGGCAGCACGCCTCCCGGGGTAGCAGAACCCAGCGTCAGAGTTCCCGTAAAAGGTCCAGGAGACACCGTCTCCACTCGCAATCCATTCGAGCCGGTGAGGTGAGCGCTGATGTTGGCAAACACATCGGTGGTAGCGTTAACAGCATCATCATTCGCTATAGAATGGCCCAGGGTGATCTTGGGGGTAACCCCTTGCAGATTGATCGCCAATGAGTTCACAGCCCGCAGACCGGCGGAGCCAAGCGTCTGCGTGGCGGAAGAGGAGACCGTGATGGCCGGGTTGGCGGTCAGGTTCGTGGTGATTGTCTGGGTGCCGCCATTTGAGATCGTAATCTGGTTCCCTGGGCCAATGGCAGTGATGGTCGTTCCAGTTGGAATCCCGGTGCCAGAAATCACCTGCCCTACAATGAGGCCTGCGGTACTTGTAAGGCTGACAATATTGTTATTAGCAATCACCGAAGCAGAACTCAAACTGCTACTGGGGACGACAGACGTGATCGTGGATCCCTCAGGAATCCCGACGCCAGTGATCGTCTGGCCCGCAAAAAGCCCCGTGGTACTTGCCACCGTCACCGTATTACTGCCCTCGGTGATGCCAGCCGTTACATTGGCCTGGCTACCGTTCAGAGTGATGGGATTAACGCCAGCGTTCGTGAAGCGCAGACCGGCGACATTGAGAGCTGAAGCGGCGCTAATCGTCCCAATCGTTGTCGAGAAGGTTGAGGCACCGCTCATCGTGCCAAACGCAGCCACATCCGCCCCACTATTGTTCCAAGTGCCCAGGCTGGTGATCGTGCCGTTCGGAGCTACGGAGGTGAAGTTGTTACCTGTCAGCGTCCACGGGTTCGTCACCGACAAGGTGGTGGTGATGGTCGAACTGCCATTGGCGGAAATTCGAATCTGGGTGGGAGAAATGATCTCCGTGATCGTCACTGTGCCTGCGGGGATCCCGGAACCAGTGATCACCTGCCCGACGCTCAGCCCGGTACTGCTCGCCACGGTGATCACGTTGTTTCCAAGCTGTACCTGGGACGAGGGAATATTGGTAGATGCGCCAGAGGTCCGAGAGAAAACAGGATTGCTCGGGTTGGTTCCAGTGCTGGTTTCAATAGCCCACCAAACGGTGGCGGCTTGAAGGGGCTGAGTCACCTGAACCATGGCCATCAGGAAGGTCATGAACCATCCGAGGAGGAGGCGATTGCGGCGGATTATTTTCATCGTGTTAAAGGGCGGAAAAAGAGTTCGGAGAAAAATCGAGATACAAAAGGAAAGCCTAGACGGCGTTGAACGTCACAAAGCGCGGCACGAGGGCATCCAAATCGGGCTTGGAATCAGTCGAACGGCGAGGGGGAAATGGGGCATGTGGGGGCAGGTTGTGAACAAGACAGGAAATCTTGTCTGCGTGAGACAGGATTTCTGGTCGTAACGTTCAGAATAGCGAAGACGCCTTCACTGCGTCAACGCAAATACATGGCCCATACGAAATTCTCCCTTCGCGGAGCCTTACGGCACGGCCACCGCCGCACCGTCTAAGATTTCCACCCGGAACGCCGCGAGATCGCTGGAATCACGAGTAATCAGCACGCTGATCCGGTGAGTTCCAGCGCCCAAATCGAGGGTCAATTCCGGGGAGAGTTCCTTCAGCTCGGACCCGTCCACCGCCACCACGATTCCCTTTACGGAACTCAGGCCCAGTTTGACCTTCCCGGCCGCGTCCAATTTCAGCCCAAATTGGGCGATTTTTGGGAACCAAGGGTACATCTTCTGAGCCGGCACCAGATCAGCCAGGGGGAGGTCGCCATTCACCTGACTGAAAGACGGCAGCCAAGGGTAAGGATGCTTCTCGTCGTTCAGGGCAAAACTGCCCACATGGCGCACATGGTCGATATCAGCCTGCTCCATCTTGCCCATGACCTTCCAAGTGCGGACGTAGCGGTTCGGCTGCGTTTTGAAGGCTCCTTCCCGGCCCAGCTCGCTCAAAAAGCGCACCAGATCGACGAATTCGTCCTCCCGCAGGCTGGCCGTCATTCCGGCGGGCATCATGCTCACCGGGCTCATCTGGCGACTCGCCACGGCGGATTTGGCCACCTTCACGATCTGATTCGCCGGGTCACGAATCGTCAACTCGTCCGCACCATCATTCACGAGGCCGCCTGCGACCACGCCGCCGTCTTTTTTGCTCACGATGATCATGTGGTAGCCTTCTTTGATCTTCTTGCTCGGCTCCAGCAGGCTCTCGATGAGGTAATCCACCGGCGCGGAGGCCCCAATGCTCACCAGATTCGGCCCCAAAATCCCGCCGCTCTCTCCGATGGCGTGGCAGGTCATGCACAGAAGCTGCTGGCGGCGATACACCGCCTCACCGCGCACGGGATCGCCGTTTTTCTTCACTTTTTCGACCATCGCGGTCATTTCTTCGGCAGTCAGCGGCTTGTCCATCTGCTTCACGTTGCCCGCTTTTTTAAGCGCCTCAGCCAGCGGCCCCTGGATGCCACGGGTGCTCACCATGCGGATGCCTTCCACCGCCACGAGGTCAGGAATCGTCTTGCCCGCCAGCTCCTTCGCCAGCACGCCCGGAAGCTGCTTATTCTTCAAAAACGCCCCCAGAACCGGTTTCGCCGCCCCCACCTCGGCGGTGGCCAGAAACTCCACCGCACGCTTCGCGGCCAGTTGCGGCCCCACGGAGGTCAAACCGTCAATCATGAGCGATTTGAGGCCCAGATCGGCCGATTCGACGAAGAGCTTGTCGAAGAGATCCCGCGTCTTCACGCCGCCGAGGGCCGTCAAGCCACGGGTGGCTCCATCGCGAATCGCGGGGATCGTTTTCGCATCGGTGAGCAGGGCCACGAGCTTCTGGCGGGCCGGTTCCACCTTCCAAAGACCAGCCAAAATGGCCGTGCGATGCACCACATGCGGCTCCGGACGGGCAAACCAGGCCGTCACGGTCTCCGCCGCACCTTCCGGCACGATTTTCCGGTCTGTAGCCGCCTTCACGAGAGCGTCTTGGAGGCCGATAAAGTGCGCCGTCAGGTCCGGGTCATTGACCATGTCCGCCATCACCTTGGCCTGGGCCGCGTCCGCCGCGTCGCCAGCCATCGCCAGCACGGCGGCAGCATCTTCCGGGCTCAATTTGCCACCTTTCAGCGCCGCAAACAACGGCGGCAGGGCGTCCGAACGGCCCGTGCTCTTCATCGCATAAACAAACTGCTTCGGACGGTCCTCCAGCTTCAGTTTGCCGCTGACCACCGCCGGCATCCAAATCTCCGCCTGCTCACGGCAGGTCAGTTCGAGCAAGAAATCGAGGCTCTCATCCATCGGCAGGTCCAGCACACGCAGCGCCAGATTGATCGCCCCCGCCTTGCCCATATCCGCCAGCACGGCCACGGCCCAGAGGCGCACCTGGGCGTTTTCATCCGCAACGGCCTTTTCGAGCACTTTCATCGCTTCCGGCAGTTCCTTCCAGCGATGGCTCAGGATGCGCAGCGCTGCGGCACGGATGCGGGCATCGCTGTTTTCCCAAAGTTTGCGCCAAAGCGTCGGCGAGAAGGAATTCACGCCCTCGCGAGCCCAGGCTGCTTCGAGCAAGGCGTGCCCGTCCGTCTGCTGGGCCGCCCAAGTATCGAGCTCGGCCGTCACTTTGACCGCGCCCTGGTCACGGATTTCACGCTTCGCAAAGGTCCGCACATACTTGCGGTCACTTTTCAGCATCTCCAGCAGCTCGGCGGTGCTCGCCCCGGCGATTTTCGGCCTCGGACTCAGCGGACGCCCCTTCGCCGTCACCCGCCAGATGCGGCCGTGGACCTGATCGCGACGCGGATCACGGAAATCGACCTCGCCGTGCTGGATGATCGGGTTGTACCAGTCGGCGATGTAAATGGCACCGTCTGGACCCACTTTGACATCAATCGGCCGGAAAGCCCGGTGCGTGCTCGCCAGCACATCCGGGAGCTGCTTCGCAATGTAACTGCTGCCGCTCGGCGTGAGGGCGAAACGGTTCACACGATTCCCGCGGAAGTCATTCAGCACCATCGTCCCCTGCCAGTCCGCCGGCCAATGCGGGTCCTCAATCACCTCCATGCCGCACTGCTTTGGCTGACCGGGACTCAGGCCGTGTAGGATGCGCTTTGCCCCTGGCGAGGTGGCGAAAACACTGCCTGGGAAGATGAAATTGATCCCTTCCCCGCCCGCGCCGTCGCAGGCAAAGCTCTGCCCCCAGCGGTCGAACTCAAAACCCCACGGATTGATCAGCCCCTTGCTGATGATTTCCGCCCGCCGCGTCTCTGGCCGGAATTCCCAAATGCCGCCCCCCATCAGGCGACGCACCCCATACGGCGTCTCCATGTGTGTGTGGATGTAGATCGACTGATTGAAGTAAAGCATCCCCTCCGGGCCCCAGCGGAAGGTGTGCAGAAGGTGGTGCGTGTCCTCCGTGCCGAAACCGCTGAGCAGGATCGTGCGCTCGTCCGCCTTCAGATCGCCGTCCTTGTCCTTCAAAAACAGCACTTCGGTCGAATTCGCCACATAGAGACCGCCATCGCCCGGTGCCAGCGCCGTCGGGATGTGCAGGCCGTCGGCGAAAGGCGTCGATTTGTCCGCCTTGCCATCGCCATCGGTGTCTTCGAGCACCACCACCTGGTCCTTGGCCTCCTCGCCGGGCTTGATGTGCGGATACGTCGTGCTCGAAACGACCCAGAGGCGACCCTGCGCATCCCAGTTCATCTGCACCGGCTTCTGGATCATCGGCTCACCAGCAAACAGGTTCACCTCAAAGCCCTCCGGCACCACAAAGGCCTTCAGTTCCGCATCCGGGTTCGCATCCGGCAGATCGGCGACAGAGTTCGGCTGCGAGGCGGTGGCGAGGCCGCAGCAGCTGAGGGAAAGTAGAGCAAGACGGGAGATCATGGCAAAAATGGGGAGCGCAGATTACGCCGCCGCCGCGCCGGTTTGGCAAGCATTCTCTCCGCGAATACGAAGTCTCGTCGCCACTGGCAATGCTTTGCATCCCAGGCTGGAGAGTAGCCCGGCGAAAATGTGCCCCCCCGAAGCGAAAAAGCCGGTTTAAAGGGCAACTTCCCCTCGCGGGTCGCGTTTCACAGCGGCTTCCTCCGGCCCCCTGCCCTTCGCTTTATGCCCACTTTGATCGACGTCCTCGTCCAGACCGCTGCCTCCGCCGGTTGTGCCGAGCCCACACGCCTCCGCCACTCGCTCGAAATCGCCGCGGACAAGCGCCAGCCGCTGATGGATGCCCTCGTGGATGCGAACATGGTCGATGAGGACCGCTTTTTCGAAAAGCTGGCCACCGGCCTGGGCATCCCGTTTGATGAAAATGGAGCCGCCGATGCACCCGAAGGCATCCACAACCGCTTTCCGGCCAAAATCGCCCTGCGACATCGCGTTTTCCCGACTCAGCTCTCGAACACCGAAGCCACGCTCATCACCTACAATCCCTTTGACCTCTCCGCCCGCCAGGCCGTCGGCCAGGAACTGCGCAAACGAGTCCACTGGCAGATCGCCCCGCGTCATCGAATCCTCGAAGCGCTGCATCAGGGCTACGGCGTCGGCGCGGAGAACTTCGAGGAGCTTCTCGAAGGTCGCGAGGCTGGCGACGACAACGACGATCTCAAGCAGGAGACCACCGTGCTCGATGAGGCCGATGAAGAGGCCACGGTACTCAACTTTGTGAACCAAATCTTCCGCGAAGCACTCAAGGAACGCGCCACGGACATCCACGTGGAGCCTTTGGAGAAGGACCTGCGCATCCGTTACCGTGTCGATGGCAAGCTGCTCGAAGTGCCGGTGCCGCCCAACATGCGCCTGCTGCAAAACTCGCTCGTTTCGCGCCTCAAAATCATGGCGCACCTCGACATCGCCGAGCGCCGCCTGCCGCAGGACGGCCGCATCAACCTCGAACTCGATGGTGAACCCATCGACGTGCGTGTGGCCACCATTCCCAGCGTGAACGGCGAGTCCGTGGCGCTGCGACTGCTCACTCGCAAAAAGTTCGATATGAACGCCATCGGCCTCGATCCGCACACCGAGGCCACCTTGAGAAAACTCATCGCCGCGCCGAACGGCATCATCCTCGTCACTGGCCCCACCGGCAGCGGAAAATCGACCACACTCTACACCCTTCTCAAAGAGCTCAACACCAAGGACCGCCGCATCGTCACCATCGAAGACCCGGTGGAAAACAAGCTCGACGGCGTCGTGCAGATCGCCGTGAAGCCGGAGATCGACCTCACCTTCGCAGCCGGCCTGCGCAGCATTCTCCGTGGCGACCCGAACGTCATCATGGTGGGTGAAATGCGCGACCAGGAAACTGTCGAGATCGCCATCCGCGGCGCTTTGACCGGCCACTTGGTGCTTTCCACTCTTCACACGAATGACGCCGTCGGCGGCATCTCACGCCTGCTCGATATGGGCATCGAGCCCTTCATGGTCGCCTCCAGCGTGCGAGCCTTCCAGGCGCAGCGCCTTGTCCGCACGCTCTGCGGCTCCTGCAAGCAGCCTGCGCATTACGAGGAAGCGTATTTGAAGAACGTCGGCGTGCCCGCCGAGTTCAAGCGCACCTTCTTCAAGCCAGTCGGCTGCCGTGCCTGCCGTGGCACCGGCTTCACCGGTCGGCTCGCCATCATGGAAATCTGCCTCATGACCGAGGCCATCCAGGACAAGGTCAACCAGCGTGCCAATACCATCGAACTCAAAGCCCAGGCACTCAAAGACGGCATGATCCCCATGCGCCAATACGGCTTCCGCAAAGCCAGCGAAGGCATCACGACTCTCGAAGAAGTGCTCACCGTCACGGCGGCGAGTGAGTAGCCGCCGCGAAAACCCTTCTGGATTCCAATTCACAGGTAAATACTCTCCAGCATGACTCTCACAGCTGCCAACCTACCAGCCCTCCTCTCCCAGCTCACGGCGGACCAGAAGTGGGAAGCCTTCCAGTTTCTCTGGAAAGAGGTCGTCGAGGATCATGCCAGTGAAATCGAATCCCCAGCCTGGCATGAGCCGATCCTGAGAGAAAGAATGGAGCGCATTGAGAAAGGCGAGGCTGAGTGGGTGGACTTCAATCAAGCGATGGACGAACTTCAGGCCGAGCTGGCATGCAAATAGTCATCGAACGCGCCGCTCAGGCTGACATTCGAGCCATCATCCGGTTCTACGAAAAGTGCGAGTCCGGTGCCGGAGGCTACTTCTTGCAGCACTTTCGTCAGGAAGTTCCCCGACTTTTGGAGGCAACTGAACCGCGCCGTCAGCGTTTAGGTTTTCGTTTCATCCAAATGCGCCGCTTCCCCATCGGTATCTATTTCCGCACCCAGCAAGACACAGCTCAGGTCTGTGCCGTGCTAGACCTCCGCCGCGATCCTGCCGCCCTCCGCGAGGAACTAAGCTCCCGATAATCCCAAGTGCCCGCCTTCACCTACACCGCTCTCACGGCCACCGGACAGACTGTTTCCGGGGCGCTCACTGTCGCGACGAAAGCCGAGGCGTTTCGCCAGCTCGAATCGCAGTCGCTCACGCCGGTCAAAGTCTTGCAGGATGAAAAAGCGGCGGCGGCACAGGCGAAGAAAGCGGATGAGGCCAGCGGGCCGGTGAAGCTAAAGCGGGCGCAGCTCATTTTGTTCACCGAGGAGCTGGCGGACATGCTGGATGGCGGTTTGCAGATCGAGCAGGCGCTTCGTGTGATGCAGGAAAGGCAGGAGGCGGACTCGCTGCGGCGTGTGGCGGCGACTTTGAGGAATGAAATTCGTGAAGGTTCCACGGTGGCTAAGGCACTCAAGAAGGCCTCACCGAGCTTTGATGAGCTTTACTGCAATCTCGCGGCCGCTGGTGAGGTCAGCGGATCGCTGCCGAGCATCCTGCGAAGGCTGGCGAACAACCTCGCAGTCATGGCGGACCTGCAATCCAAGGTGACTTCGGCGATGATCTACCCGGCCTTTTTGATCGGTGCGTGCATCGTGCTGATGGTGGTCTTCATGACCTTCATGGTGCCGCAGATCACGGATTTGATGTCGAAGAACGGCCAGCAGCTTCCGGCGGCCACGCAGTTGCTCATCAGCTTCAATAATTTCCTCGCCTCGTGGTGGTGGATCATCCTCATCGCCATCACCGCCTTGTTCATGCTCTTTCGAGGCTACATCAGTTCGCCAGCCGGCCGGATGTGGTGGGATCAGACCCGGCTGAAACTGCCGCTCTTTGGCCCGATCATCGCGATGCGCTTCTACGCGCAGTTTTCGCACTCGCTAGGCAGTCTCGTGACCAACGGCGTGCCGCTCATGAACAGCCTGCGCCTCGTCTCGAAGATCTCCGCGAACGTTTTCATCCAGTCGCTGCTAGCGAAGGTCTCCACCTTCGTCTCGGAAGGCGCACCGCTTTCCTCCTCGCTCAAAAAAGTGGGCAATTTCCCGCTGCTGCTCTCCGACATGATCGCCGTGGGCGAGCAGACCGGCCAGCTTGGCAAGTCGATGGAGAAATGCGCTGTGCGATACGACAAAGAGCTCGATACCCGCATCAAGCGCATGACCTCCATGATCACGCCCATCATCCTCGTCTTCATGGCGATCATGGTCGGCACCGTCGCCTACTCCATCGTCGCCGCCATCGCCCAAAGCGTCACCGGCATCCGCCGAAGCTAGTTTCAAGTTTCAGGTTTTAAGTTCCCAGTTTTCCACCACCCTCTCATCACCATGAAAATCCGCACTCATCGCCCCCCACACGCCGCCGCCTTCACGCTGATCGAAATTGTCATCACCCTGACGATCATCGCCATCCTCGCCTCCGGCTCGATTTACCTCCTCAAAGGCCAGATCGACTCCGCCAAGGACACCCGTGTGGACAGTGACCTCCAGGCCATCGGCCTCGCCCTGCAAAGCTACGAGTCCCGCGCTCTGCGCAAGCCTACCACCGAGCAGGGCATCAAGGCCCTCGTCGAAAAACCGACCATCGAACCCATCCCCGAAAACTACCGCGCCTTCATGAAGGACATGCCGAAGGATCCCTGGGGCCAGGAATACAAGTATCGCATCCCCGCCCAGAAATCGAAGGACGACTACGACGTGTGGTCCATGGGTCCCGATGGCAAAGACGGCACGGATGACGATCTCGGCAATTGGAAGCGTGGAGCACCCGCCAAGTAATTCCTGATTTATGAATCTTGATTCCAGATTCAGTCCCAAACCCGGTCTGCGCCTCAAGACCAGGCGACTTGGATTTCAATCAGGATTCACGCTCGTCGAAATCATCATCGCTCTCACCATCGTCGCCGTGCTCGCGGCGGCGACGATTCCGATGCTTAAGGGCTTCAACGACGAGCGAATCGCCCGCGAACCGGTGGCGGCCCTGGTGAAACTGGCTCGCGAGGCACGCATGCGGGCGATGACGGAGAAAAGGCCTTATCAGGTGGCATTGCATGCCACCGGCTTCACAGCCTCACGTTACTCGAATCCCTATCTCACGCGGGAGGAGCTGATCGAACTCATCGAAACGAGTAAAAACCCACCCGCCGAGCAGCCGGAGATCGAGAAGAACGACCTCGAAAGCGGCGGCGGAGTCACGAAGACCACCCAGCTCACCCTCGCGCCGCCTCCGCCGAAGTATGACGAGCACTGGACGCAGAACTACGAGGCTCCGCCGGACATGAAGCTGGCGATGCAATTCTGGTTCGACACCGACACCACCTACCTCGAGGGCGATCTGGTGAAGCTGTGGGTCTTCCAGCCCAGCGGCGTTTGCCAGCCACTGAAGGTCCACGTCGAGCGAGACAGCTCCACCTTCGATGTCGAATTCGCCGCCCTCACGGCCGACATCGTCAAAGAATCCGTCGATCTGCGATGAAGCCCTCATGTACACCGCCTCTCCGAGGCGGATCATCCCAGCGTCCGCCTCGGAGAGGCGGTGTACGGGGCTACATCCTCTTCGAGCTCGTGCTCGCGATCACCATTTTCTCCATCGCGGTACTCGGGCTCGCAAAGGCGCTGAATCAATCGCTCGATACCGCCAACCTGCTCAAGCGAGATCAAATCGTCCGCATCGGCATGCGGAACTTCTTCGAAGAAATCCGGCGGAAGCCGCTCACGGACATGAGCACTTCCTCCATGGATACGACCTACGGCATCACCTACACGAGCTCCACCGAGCCCGTGAGCCTGCGCACCACGAACGGCAGCACGCTGCCGGATCTCTACAACGTCACCATCAAAGCCACCTCCGAGTTCAATGGCATCCCCGAGGAGGCCACCCTCAGCGTTTATGTTCACAAACCCGCCCAGCAATAAAGCGCGGCGGGGGGCGCACGCCTTCACGCTCATCGAGGTCGTCATCGGCATCACGCTGCTGTCGATGATCACAGTGACGCTGTTTGCGATCATCCGCGGCTCAGTGCAATCCGCAGCGGAGATCGAGCGGACGCAGCGGGAGAGTGATTCGGTGAACCGGTTTATCGAATTGAGCCGTCGCGCCTTTGCTTCGCTGCCGGCCACGGCCACGCTGTCGCTCAAACTCGCGCAAACGACCGAGCCAGTGATCCAGGAGCTGACCATCGCCGGCTCGCCGGATTGTTTTCCCGCCGGGGCTCATCCCATCACCTTCAAAGACACCATTCTGCGCCTCCGCCCGCACCCGGACGAGATCGCCGACGAGGCCGGCATGCCCATTCACTACCTCAGCCTCTCCCGCGAGGATTTGATCCCGGAGAACGATCCGCAAAACGGCATCCGCCAGGAGACCACCGGCATCTACGCCCCCGACGAGGAAGGCCGCTACTGGATGCCGCTGCTGCCCGATGTGATCGCCTTCAAATGGCGCTTCTACGTCGAGAAGGACAAAACGTGGTATGAAGAATGGAGCAAGACTGAGTGGCCTGATCTCATCGAAGGCAGCCTCACCCTCAAAAACCGCACGCTGCCCATCCGCATGGTCTTTGGCGTGCCAGTCATCACCATCACCGCAGGCCAAGCACCACGAAGCACGACGGGTTCAACAAGCGCCTCGAATTCAACAAACACACCCAGTGCAGCAGGCGGCGGCGGCGGTGGTCGTGGTAATGGAGGCGGTGGTGGTCGAGGCGACGGTGGCGGTGGCGGAAACCGCGAAGGTGGTGGACCTCCTCAAGGCGGTGGAAATTGAAAACTCGAACGCACTGAAAAATGAAAACTGAAAATTGGAGACTTAAAATTGGGGACGCCTCGCATGCCACCCGGCACGCGAAAGCCTGCGCCAGCCAATTTTCAGTTCTCAGTTCTCAGTTTTCAGTTTTCAGTCCCCCTCACCGCTCCAATCAAGGCTCTGCTCTCATGCTCATGATCTGGGCCATCCTGCTGATGTCCGTCACCGTTTTGGGTGTGGTGGAATACATTCGCGCCAGCGCGGCGGAAAGTGTGCAGGCAGCGTATCAATTCAAAGCGCTGCACCTTGCCGAAAGCGGCTTGGCAGTCGGCCTGCATCCGAACACACGTCGTGGCGATGTCGTTTTGAAACAGAAGATCGGCACGGACAGCGGCTTTGACGTGGTCATCAACTACGAAGGTGCCCGCATCCCCATCAACTACGCCACGGACGAACGCCTCCGCGAAGCCATCTACAACCTTCTCGTTCACTGGCAGCTCAACGCCGAGGAGGCCAGCATCGCCGCTGATTCTTTGGCGGACTGGATCGACAATGACGACAACGCCCGAGCCAACGGTGCGGAGGAGGAGTATTACCAAAACCTCGGCATCTTTGATTCACCGCGAAACCAGGGCTTCCTTCGCGTAGATGAGATGCTCCTCGTGCGCGGCATGGATGCGGTAGACCGCAAGAAGCCGGACTGGCGTGAATACTTCAGCGTCTATGGCGAAGGCCAGATCGACCTGCGCACCGTCTTCAAAGACGTGCTCCTCGCCATCACTGGCAGCTCGGAGAACGACGTGACCCGCTTCATCCGCGAGCGTGACGGGGGCGATGGCATCCCCGGCACCGAGGACGACCGCCGCATCCGCGATGAGGAGGCCTATCAGCTCCTCGGACTCACGGGCGACAAGCTCAACGCTCTCCGCGCCATCTTGAATGATGACGACACCACTCTCCGCCGCATCACCAGCGTGGGCTGGGTGGGAGATAAGCGTGCCGAGATCATCGTCGTGACCCGCCGCAACAGCGAAACCAACGCCGTGACCTACCTCGGGCGGATGGAGGAGTGAGGATTCGCCCTCACTTCACGACCTTCCCGCCAAGCGAGAGGATGCGGGCATTCGATTTGGCGTCCTCGGCTTCAGCGATCTGCTTGTTGCGAACGTACATCTGCGAGAGGGCGGTCCAGGCGAGGAGATCGTTTGGACGCAGGGTGGTAGCCATGAGCGCGGCACCGATGGCTTCGGTGACTTGATCATTTTTGAAGAGCGCCATGCCGAGAGCGTGCCAGCCATCGAAAAAGCCGGGTTGAAGCTCCACGCACCGACGAAAGTGCGGAATGGACTCCGCCAGCTCCCCCATGGCGACGTGGCCATTGGCCTCGTCGAAGATTTCCTCCACCTCGGGGCTGGGTGGTGTGTCGATCACGCGGCGGTTTCGGTGCGCACCGGTGTTTCGATGCGGGCCTCTTCGACCTTTTTGGCAAACCAGGCTTCGAAGATGCCTTCGCCCTCTTTGCTGGCCAAGCTGTCGGCCTGCTGCTTGCGGAGGCTGGCAGCATTGTCGCTCTTGCGCAGTTCCTTGGCGTTCACATAGACGAGGACGGTGCCCTTATCGGTGTCCACAGCCTGGGAAATCTGCCCGATGCCGGTCTTGGCGGCTTCAGCCGCAATTTGAGTGCTGTTGGGGACATTCGGAGCGGGTGTGGCGGCATCGAGATCGGTCACTGGGGAAAGGGTGAGCTTCTTTTCCTTCACGAGGTCTTCGATCTTCTTTTTGTCCTTCAGACCAGCGGCGATGAAGTCGCGGACCTCGTTCACGGCCTTCGAGCGGGCTTCAGCGGCTTTCTTGGCAATGATGCCTTCCTTCACCTTGTCCTTCACGGCGGCGATTTCCTGCTGCTTCGGTTCCTCGATGGCGGAGACGGTGAAAACATACCAGCCTTTGTCGGTTTTGACGGCGTCAGAGACAGGTTGTGTCTTGGGCTGGCTGAAAATGGCCTCAACGAGGGCGGCTTCGGTTTTGAGGGCTTCCGGTGGCGTGGCCTGCTCGAAGGCGGCAATGGTTTCGACCTTTTCTTTGAGTTCGGCGGCGAGTTTTTCGAGATTGGCTTCGCGGCCAGCGGCGAGGGCTTTTTCAGTGAAGGCGTTCAGGCGGTCGGAAACGGCTTTTTGGAGCTTCTGGCGCTCTTCGAGAGGCTTCTTGTCGAGGTCCTTTGGTGTTTCGAAGAAGACATGCTTCACGGCACGCTTTTCGACGGTTTTGTAGGTTTCCTTGTTCTCGTCGTAGGCTTTCTGAATTTCTTCGTCGGTGACTTTGAGGTCCTTTTTGAAGGCTTCGGTATCAAAGGCGATGGTGGAGACCTTCATCGTCTGCTGGCTGCTGGCATACTGCTTTTCAGCGGCGAGGCTGGAGACGGCGTAATTCTTCGTGACGAGTTCCTTGAGCTTCTCGAGGCCGATTTTGAGGCGCATGATGTCGAGGAGATCGGCGGTGTTGAGGCCATACATGCCGGCGGTTTCCTCGACCTGCTGACCGCGGGAAGGATCAAAGACGCCGTTGGTCTGCATGTTCGGCAGTTTTTTGAGGGCCTCAACGGCTTCGGCATCACTGGCGCGGATGCCAGTGTCTTCGAGCACTTGCTGGAGCACGAGGGCAGTGCCGACGATGCCACCGCCGCTGTTCGAGCCATCCTGCTTGCCGAGGCTGCTGAGGCCAATGTAAAGATCGAACATGCTGAGGTGCTGCATCGCAAATTGCAGCGAGCGGCTGACCTGGCCGGCCTCGGCATTCGTGTAGTCCTTACCGAAGACGGTCATGGCATGATCCGTGGGCAGGGCCTGCGCCACCTGGGCGTTCTTGTCATAGCGCCAAGCTCCCGAGACGGAGAAGGTGATGATGATGACGATCGTGAGGATGATCAGGAAGGCTCCGCGGTTGCGGCGAAAGAACTCAAGCATGGGAATACGGGGGCTGGTGAGGAGGGAGGGCGGATTAAGGCGCTGGCAGCGGGGGCGGCAACCGGAAAGTCACGCTGTTTGCAGGGTCGAGGCCGCAAAGTGGTTGCCGCATCCGGCGGGCGCGGCTTGGGTGCGTGCTACATGTCCGCCCAGCGCCTTTCGCCCTATCATATCCTCTACGTCGATGACGAGGAGAAGGCGCTGCATTACTTTCGGGAGATTTTTGGCGACGACTATGTCGTGCATGTAGCCACGAATGCCCTGGATGGTTACAAGATCCTCGAAGCCTACGGCCCGCAGATCGGTCTGCTGCTGACGGATCAGCGCATGCCCGGTGCCAGCGGCGTGGAACTGCTGGAGCAGGCCCGCAACCTCTCGCCGAATGCCGTGCGCATCCTCGTCACGGCCTACACGGACTACCAAGCCGCCGTGGATGCGGTGAATGACGGCCGCGTTTTCCGCTACCTGCACAAGCCCTGGGACCCCGAGGAACTCTCCCATACCATCAAACATGCGCTCGATTACTATCAGGTGCTCGTGGAGCGTGAGCGCCTGCTGGCGGAGAAGGCGGATACGGTGCGCCACATGCTCGCCGCGGACCGCGTCTCCGGCCTGGGCATCATGGCGGAAGGTTTGAATCATCATCTGCGCAATGCTTTGACCGTGGTGCGGGCCTTTATCGACTTGGCTCCGCTCAAAATTATCGAGGAGCTGAACGGTGCCCCGCCGCGTGATGGCAGCTTCTGGCTCGATATTCAAAGCCAAGCGGCCACGCAGATCGACCGCATCCAGACGCTGCTTTCCCGCTTGGCGGATGCCTCACAGGCGAAAAGGCTGATGCGGGCGGATGAGTGCACGCTTCAGGGCATCCTTGGTGAGATGCTGAATGTCTTCGGCCAGCAACTGGTGGAGAAGAACCTGCACGTCGATGTGGAGCTCGATCCGAATCTCCCGCCGCTCATGGTGCATGGCGGACGCTTCCGGCAGATGTGGCGCCTGCTTTTCGTGGAGGAGATCACCCATCTGGCCGCTGGAGA
>JBILVU010000134.1:0-15526 GCA_044370285.1 Prosthecobacter sp. | reverse complement strand
CGGGGATGAGGCCGCCACCGAAATCGACACGCGGGTTGGCATCCATGAGGGACTGACGGCTCACCCCATATTTTTTGGCGATGCCGGTGGAGCTATCTCCGGGACGCACATCGTGGTAGTAGGGCTTGTAGGTCGTCTGCGTGGTGCTGCTGCTGGAACTGCCATGAGGGCCAGGAATAAGAAGCTGCTGACCGAGGACGACGGTGTCGCTCTTCAGCCGGTTAAGCTGAATGATTTCACCGGGGCTGCAGCGATGGCGACTGGCGATGGCCCACAGGCTGTCGCCGGGCTTCACCGTGTAGGTCGTGTGCGAGCGGAGGCTGGCGGAGGCCGTGTCGGTGCTGGCGAGACGGGTGGAGCCGCCTTTGATGCCAGCGACATCTTTTTCAAGACGGCGCAGGCGAGAATCATGGTCTTGCACGGTGGAGTTCAGGCGGGCCACCTGCATCGAGGAATCACTGGGCAGAGGCCCATAGACAGGGGAGGAAGCCGGTGCCTGACGACGCGGGGCCGAGGTGCTGGGCTTTGAGGCCGCCGTTTTGGGCGGAGCGCCTGCATAGGTGCCATAGCCAGGAGGCGGCGGCTGCATGTAAGTGTAGCCAGAGGGCAAAGAAGACGCTGGTTGCGCAGCAGCGGAGAGGCAAAGGCCCAGGCTCAGGGCGCAGCCGATTGGGAGAAAGTGCGGCAGAGGCTTCATAATATGATGATTTTAGTTTTTCATGTTGTTAAATCAATAAAATATTTTAGACATCCTAACAAATTTTTGAAATTCCCACGTCCAGTCCTGCTTCTCTGCCAGTCCATCGCCTCGATTTCGGCGCTGGGCGGAGCCATGGCCTCCCTCGTGTGGCTGGGGCATCAGGTGGCGACGCTCGAAAAACCGCGAATCGGCCCCTGGGATGCCGAAACGCAAAAAATCCCGCTCGTGCTCGTCGATGCCGGTCATGGCGGCCATGACGGCGGCGCGGTGTCGAATGGCGGCATCGAAAAGCACCTCACGCTGGCCATCGCCAAGCAACTCCGGGACGAATTGATCGTCGCCGGCCTCCGCGTGGTGATGACGCGGGACACGGATACCTTCCTCCCCCTCGAAGAACGGGCGGCGCTGACGAAAAAGCACGGGGCGGAAGCCTTTGTGAGCGTTCACATCAACACGGATGGCTCCGGCTCTTCCGCCACCGGCATCGAAACCTATTTCTCTGGCAAGCCTTCCCTCGCCGCCATGCGCAAAACGGGAAAAACGGGCGAAAACGGCACCACCAGCGAAAAACTGGCCGCCACCGTGCAGCGCTGTGTGTGTGAGGAAACCCGAGCGGAAAATCGCGGCACAAAAGACCGGGACTACGTCGTCATCGAAGAAGCCACCTGCCCCGCTGTGCTCGTCGAATGCGGTTTCCTCACCAACAGCGAGGAGGCCACGCGGCTGAAGGATGCGAAGCATCAGGAAAAGATCGCCCGTGGCATTGCCTCCGGCGTGAAACTCTTCCTTCAGGCCAAACCCGCCGTGGCGGCGGTGCTGGCGGAGAAGTGAATGCCTCGCGTTCAACAGAGGCGAGCTAACCCTTACTTCTCACAGCCCGAGCGTGTGTGAGTGCGCTCATGTTTGTCGTTCCCCGCCCGCAGGGCTTCGCTCAGCGATGTAGGCGGGGAACAACGAACTAGAACTAGGCCAGGATGGAAAACCATCTGGGGGACTCGAATGATGCGGCAGCAGAGTAGCCAACTCGCTCCGGCGAGATCAGCTTGGCGCTTCTCAAAGCCCCCGGTTTACGAGGGGTAGCGATCCAACATGCTGGCGAAAGCCTTGTGCTCATCTCGCGGAGCGAGATGGCCACGTTGCTTCGCCTGATCGTCGTCGGTCGGCATTCAAACACGACCCAGGAACAACGGCGGGAATGCAATCCCGCCCTCCATCATCTCACGGCAGCCATTCGTAGCGGATGCTCAGCGAGCCGGTTTGGGCCTCGACGACGAGATTGCTGCCTGCCAGCCGTGCGCCTGCACAGCTCACCCGAAGCTTCGTGCCGCCTTCCTCGACGAGGAAAGCATCCCCCTGAGCCGTGACCTTGCCCGTGGCGAGGCGATACCAGGCATTCGCAGGCACCTTGCCGCTGATCTGCACCGTTCGGAGGAGGGCGGGAGCGCCATCGGCTTTGTTGCCATCCCCGGCGCTGGCGAAGCTCTCCGTGACTTCCGTTTCATTCCAAAGGTAGCGGAAACTAGGGCTACGCTTCGCATTGAGCGAGTAACCTTTCCACTGGAAGCCCTCATAGCGCTTCGCCTTGTCCCAAACCGGCCAAGCCGAGGCTGGATCCGCCGTGATATGAAGCGCAGGCGAGACCTCGCCGGTGGGGCGGCAGGCCCCATAACCCAGCGGCGGCTGGTGACCACCTCCACGAGAGTTCCAGTGTCGACCCGCGTCGATGAAAGCCCCGCGCCAAAGCACCGCGAGATTCATGCTCTCCGCACTCCAGGCGATGTTCACGCCGCCGGGATAACCCACACCGATGGCGCGGTTGCCAGCCCCTTGGATGAAATTGCGGTAGATGACCGGTTCGTCCTTCACCACCAGCGGGATGGGATCGAATTCCTTCTCCTTTTTGGCCCCGCCTTTCCAGTTCGGATGCAGCCACTTCGAGAGCGGCGTGATCTGCGAGGCCGCGGATTTGTAAGCGGCGTAGAGTTCGATGTTCCCAGCTGCCTGGAAGTATTCGAGCCGGAACTCGTGCGACCCTTTTTCCAGCACGATCGAGCCTTCCTTGATGCTGCTGGCCGGATGGATGCCATCGCTCTCCACCACCGCTTTCCCATCAATGAGGATTCGTGCACCATCATCACTGGCGAGGTAAAAGCGGTGCGGGCTTTTCTTCACCGCATTCAGCTTCCCGGTGAAGACCACACCGAACTCGTTTTTGTAGTCGTCCAGCTTCACACCAATCAAATTGTCCTCCACCTTGCCGGAGCGATGCGGCGTGAGCTTCGAGAACTCAGGAAGCTGCTTCCAACTGCCCAGGTAAAGGGCGAATTGCAGGTCCTGGAGACCTTCCGCCTGCGCCGCCACCTTCAGCTCACCGCGCATCGTCATCGCGTGGCCGGGAAAGGTGCAGACGTAAGGGTAGGTGCCCGGCTTTTCCGGGGCGGTGAAGCTCAGCTCCTGCTTCTCGTGCGGATTGAGCATCTTCGAGTGGGCCCAGATGCGCTTGTCATCCGGCAGCCAGTTCCGCTGCAGCGCCTCATCCGGCTTTTCCATCTGCTTCAGCGCCATTGCCGCCGTGTCCGTGCCCGGTTGGCAGAAGACGAGGTTGTGCGGCAGGTCATCGCCATTCTCGAAAACGATCTTCACGGGCTGGGATGGAGCCGCGAGCAGCTCGCTCGTGTCATACTTCATCTGCGCCGTCATCGTTTTGATCTTAAAAACGGCGGTCTCGGCGGCGGAGGCGGAAACAACGGCGAGGAGGCTGAAAAGGAAGGGGCGAATCATCGGGGGCGTGACCAAACGAGCCGTGCGGAGGGAATTTTGCGTGTTTCCGTTTCTCCGCTTGGCAGTTGGCCGCGTGGAAATACCTTCGACCATGAGCGCACGCACTTGGTTTCTCCTCAAAGCCTCCGACAAAGAAGTCTTCGGCCCCACTGATCTCGCCACCCTGAAGAGCTGGGCCTCCGAGGCCAAGATCTCTCCTCTCGACAAGATCTCCTCCGACAACCGCCAGAGCTGGAATCGAGCGCCGATGATCGCCGATCTGCAAATGGACCTCCTCGTCCAGATGCCCGATAACTACCTCTACGGCCCCACCAACGTCGCCACCATCCAGGAATTCCTCGCCACCGGCGAGATCGATGAAAACGTCTCCATCATCAACTGCCTCGACAACACCGAGTCCCGCCTCGGCGACCTCGGCTGGTTCAGCGCCAGCCCTCATCAGAGCCGCAGCGCCTCCACCACCTTTCAGGGCACGGGCTACGACCGCTCCCCCGTCACCGACGATGCCGCCCAGCGCCGCATCGCCGCCCTCGAGCGGCAGACGATGGAGCTTCAGCGGGCCGTCGATGAATGGCAGCAGGCCTATCTGCGACTCAAGCAGCAGTTCGTCGAATCCGTGGGCTGTGATCCCATTTGAATGAGACCTCCCCCGATCATGGAAACCATCCGCAGCGCCACCATCGCCCCGCCGCCGAAACGGCAGGTGGCACAGCCGCGTATGCTGCCCAAGCAGGAGCCGCCCTGGCATGTCATCCTGCTCAATGACGACCACCACACCTTCCGTTACGTCGTCGAGATGCTGGAGGACATCTTCGGGCATTCCGTGGAAGTGGGTTTCCAAATGGCCTCCGAGGTTCACGAAGCAGGCCGCGTCATTGTCGCCACCGTCCACAAAGAACTCGCCGAGCTGCGCCAGGAGCAAATCCATGAGTATCAGCCGCGGCAGCCTTATCCAGACTGCAAAGGCCACATGAAAGCGATCATCGAGCGCTCCGAGTGAGCGGCGACGCAGCGCTTTGAGCCTTGAACATGGAACTCTGAACGGTAAAGCCCCTCCATGCGCTCCGCCTTCATCGATAAGCTCATCAAACGCATGGACCGCCTCGAACCCGGCGAGGTGCAGAGCATCGTGCTGGAGCTGCTGCGTGAGAAAGGCCTCCTCGAAAAGGTTTTCGAGGCGCTTCAGGAAGGCGTCATCCTCCTCGATCCCGAAGGCCAGGTCACCTATGTGAACCGCGCCGCCTGCCAGTTCTTCGGCATGGAAAAAGACGCCGTCATCGGCCAGCGCCTCGCCCAGGGCGTTCGCGGCTTGGACTGGGATGGCATGATGACACCCGGCACCGTCATCAGCCGCGACATGGAGGTCTTTTATCCCGAAAACCGCTTCCTGAACTTCTACATCACCTCCATCGAGGACAAGGATACCTCCATGGGCTTTGTCATGCTCATCCGCGATGTCACCGAGACACGGAAACGCACTGAGGAGCAGCTCGAAAGCGAGCGCTTGAATGCCTTCACCATGCTCGCCGCGGGCGTCGCCCACGAGCTGGGCAATCCGCTCAACTCCCTCACCATCCACCTCCAGCTTCTGGAACGTCGCTTGAAGAAAATGGGCACCAAGGGCCAGCCACTCCGCGAGCACCTCGATGTCGCCTCCAGTGAGATCAAACGGCTCGATGGCATCATCAGCCAGTTCCTCGCCGCCATCCGACCCACCAAACCGCAAGTCCAGCGCGTGCAGATTCGCGAGCTCCTCGATGAATGCCTCCGCGTGCTCCAGCCCGAGCTCGAGCAGGCCAAAGTCACCCTCAAGCTCGATCTCCGCGCGGACCTCCCCGCCATGCCGCTCGATGCCGCGCAGATCAAACAGGCCTTCCACAACCTCATCCGCAATGCCTGCCAGGCCATGCCTCAAGGCGGCCAGCTCACCATCGGCGGCACCTTCACCGATTACGAGGTGCGCCTCAGCTTTGAAGATACCGGCAAAGGCATCAACGCCGGTCAGATGGGCAAGCTTTTCCAGCCCTTTTCCACCACCCGCAGCACTGGCACCGGCCTCGGCCTCCTCATCGTCCGCCGCATCATCCGCGAGCACGGCGGCGAGATCGACATCGAATCCCGCGAAGGCCACGGCACCCGCATCACCCTCTGGATGCCCTTGGTCGAGAAAAAAATCCGCCTCCTCACCCCGCCCGGAGACTAGGCCGTGTTTCTCACACGACTCCTGATGGCCCAAAGACTTGGAGACTCGGAGTGGTGAGGCTGGGAGGGCGGCTTTGCCCCGAGACTTGGAGAGCAGCTTAAGCTGCGAGACTGGGAGAGCCGCTGCGCAGCGAGTCTCAGAGTCTCCAAGTCTCATAGTCTCCTCTTCTCCCAGTCCCTTCGTCTCAAAGTCTTGCCATCCACTCCGCTCCCTGCTTGGATAGGGGAAATTCCCGCATGGTCCCCAAAGCCTCCATTCCTCTGCCTTCGTTCGCCAAAGGCCGCCGATTCCCACCAGGCTCATGAAGTTCAACGAAGACTCCAGGGTAAAAATCCCCGCCATCCTTCACCTCACGCGGCTGGGATACACCTACCTGTCTCTGAAGGGTCTGGAATATGATGAGGCCAGCAACATCGTTCCCTCCCTCTTCCGCCAAAGCATCGCCGCGCTAAATCCCACTGCCTCGCCCGTCGAGATCGAAGCCGCCCTCGGCCAGCTCGACCTCGCCTTGGACAATGAAGACCTCGGCAAGCAGTTCTACGAGAAGATCACCGCCACCTCCGGGCTGAAGATCATCGACTTCGAGAACCTGGATCGAAATACCTACCACGTCGTCACCGAGTTCACCTGCAAGAAGGACGACGAAGAGTTTCGCCCGGACATCACCCTCCTCATCAATGGCCTGCCTCTCGTTTTCATTGAGGTCAAAAAGCCCAACAACCGCGACGGCATCCTCGCCGAGCGGCAGCGCATTATTTCCCGGTTCAAGAACCCCAAGTTCAGGCGCTTCGTCAACATCACCCAGCTCATGGTGTTCTCGAACAACATGGAGTATGACGACGGCTCCCCCGAGCCTCTCACCGGCGCGTTCTATGCCTCCACGTCTTACAGCGAGCCGGTGTTCAATTACTTCCGCGAGGAAGAAGAGCTGAACCTCGCCCAGTTGCTGCGGCCCGAAGATCCAGAGACGGAAGACTTCATCCTCGCGGACACAAACTACCCCGCCATCAAGCACGCGCCCGAGTTCGCCACCAACAAGAACCCCGACAGTCCGACAAACCGCCTCAGCACCTCCCTCTTCTCCCGTGCCCGCCTTGCCTTCATGCTGCGCTTTGGCATCGCTTATGTGAAGACGGAAAAGAAGCTGGAGAAGCATGTCATGCGCTACCCGCAGATCTTCGCGGCCAAGGCCATCGAGAAGAAGCTCGATGCCGGGATTCGCAAAGGTATCATATGGCACACGCAGGGCAGCGGGAAAACGGCTCTCGCCTTCTACTGTGTCCATTTCCTTACCGACTACTACCGGCGGCGCGGCATTGTGCCTAAGTTCTACTTCATCGTGGACCGCATTGATCTCCTAGATCAGGCCAGCCGTGAGTTCCGCAGCCGTGGCCTGCATGTCCACACCATCAATTCGCGGGATGAGTTCGCGGCAGACATCAAATCCAACCTCGCCGTCCATAACAACGCCGGGTTGCCAGAGATCACCCTCGTCAATATTCAGCGCTTCAAGGACGACACTGATGTCGTCAAGAACACCGACTACGCCCTCGGCCTTCAGCGCGTCTATTTCCTCGACGAGGTCCACCGCAGCTACAATCCCCAGGGCAGCTTCCTGGCGAATCTAAATCAGTCAGACACTCAGGCCATCAAGATCGGACTCACCGGCACGCCGCTGCTGAATGCCTCCCTGGCAGCCTCACACGATGACGAGGGCAATGCCCGGCCCAAGGTGGCCTACAACTCGAAGCTCATCTTTGGGGACTACATCCACAAATACTACTACAACCGCTCCATCGCCGATGGTTACACGCTGCGCCTGATCCGGGAGGAGATCGCGACTGAATTCAAAATGCACCTCAAGGAGACGCTTGAACAGATCAAGGTGCTCAAGGCTACGGAAAACCGGAAAGTTGTCTATGCGCACCCGAAGTTTGTCGAGCCCATGCTCGACTACATCGTTCAGGACTTTGAGGACTCCCGCGTCATGAAGAATGACTACACCACGGGTGCCATGGTCATCTGTGACTCCGCCGAGCAGGCAGAGGAAATGGCGCGGCTCTTTGAAAAGAAGTATGCCGGGGTGCCGCACATTCTGACCAACCCGCCTCCTGCTTATCCTTCCGCCTACGCGAGCTACGGCGAGAAAGCCGCCGAAGCCCCCACGCTCTACGCCCTGCCCAAGCGCACCGTCCGAACCCACGCCCTCATCCTGCACGACGCAGGCAGCAAGTCTGACCGCAAGGAACTGGTGGATGCCTTCAAAGAGGGGAAGATCGACATCCTGTTCGTCTTCAACATGCTGCTCACCGGCTTCGATGCCGCCCGGCTGAAGAAGCTCTACCTGGGCCGCATCATCAAAGCGCACAACCTGCTTCAGGCCCTGACCCGGGTGAACCGCCCTTACCCCGGCTATCGTTACGGCAGCGTGGTGGACTTCGTGAATATCGAGGCGGAGTTCGCCAAGACGAACAAAGACTACTTCGACGAACTCCAAAGCGAGCTGGGGGATGAGCTGCAAAGCTACTCCGACCTCTTTAAGACCGAAGCCGAGATCACCGCCGACATCGAGGGGATCAAAGACACCCTCTTCCATTTCAACACCGAGAACGCCGAGATCTTCTCCCAGCAGATCAGCCAGATCACCGCCCGCGAGGAGATGCGGAAGGTCGTCAAGGCGCTTAACGATGCCAAAAGTCTCTACAACCTCATCCGCCTCGCGGGGCAGTACGAGCTGCTCGCCAAGCTGGACTTCCGAAAGCTCACCCAGCTCTCCACGGAGGCAAACAACCACCTCACCCTGCTAAATCAGCGGGAGGCACTGGAGCACGCCGACGATGGCGTGAACCTCCTGAACATCGCCATGGAGGATGTGCTCTTCACCTTCCGCAAGGTGTCCGAGGCGGAGATGGTCATTGCTGATGAACTGCGGGAGCAGCTCCGCCGCACGCGGGAAGGCCTTGGCGGGAACTTTGACCAGGGCGACCCCGCCTTTGTCACCCTGAAGGAGGAGCTGGAGCGCCTCTTCAAAAAGAAGAACATCTCCTAGATCACCCAGGCGGAGATGGTGGAAAACATCAAGGCGCTCAAAGACATCCATGCCCGCGCCCGCGAGCTGGAGCGGAAAAACCAGCTCATCCGCGCCAAGTATGCCAATGACGAGAAGTATGCCCGCCTGCACAAACGCCTGCTGGAGAAAGGCGAGCCTACCAAGAGCGAGCGGAAACTCTTCGAGGCCCTCAGCGCCTTCAAGGCGGAGGCGGACGCCCGCATCTCCCAGAATGCCCGCATCCTCACCAATGAAGCCTTTGCCAAGGCGGAAATGACCCGCCTCATCATCGAGCAGATCAAAAACAAGCACCAGTTACCCCTCACCGCCGAGAACGCCCAGTTCATCAATACCCTTGTGATGAAGGAGTATCTGGCTGAGTTCCATGGACACGAAGCCGCATGACCTCCCACGAGTTTAAAGAAAAAGCCATTACCCTCATCGACGACCTCAAGGCGGTCTGTGCCAGCTACGGCCTCGGCAATGATGGCAACGAGTTCAAGATCATCACGCAGGTCTTCCTCTACAAGTTCCTCAACGACAAATTCGCCCATGAGGTGAAGCGCATCGAGCCAAAGCTGGCCAAATCCCCGTCCTGGGAAGATGACCTTCGGAAGATGAAGGCGGACGACTACGAGCTGCTGCTCATGCAGCTCGGCGCAGGCACCGCCCACCTCCAGCCGCAGCAGTTCCTCTCCAGCCTGTGGGCCAAGCAGAATGAAAAAGACTTCGCCGCCAAGCTGGATGCCACCCTGCTGGACATCGCAAAGCTGAACACGGACATCTTCTCCGTCATGACCAATGACGGGCAGAAGATCGTGCTCTTTGAAGCTATAACCCGTTTTGTTCTCGAGGACCGGGATGCTTTTGCGCGGGCCATCATCAACAAGCTAATCCCCTTCAGCTTCGAGCGCATCTTTGCCGAGAAGTTCGACTTCTACGCCACGCTCTTTGAATACCTCATCAAGGACTACAACAAGGACGGCGGCGGCAAGTATGCCGAGTATTACACACCGCATGCCGTGGCGAAGATCATGGCCGCCTGCCTCGTGCCCGCCCCGGTGAAGAACGTGACCTGCTACGACCCCGCCGCAGGCTCCGGCACGCTCTTGATGAATCTGGCCCATGCCATCGGTGAGGACCGCTGCACGCTCTACACCCAGGATGTCAGCCAAAAATCCTCGAGCCTGCTGCGGCTGAACCTCATCCTGAACAACCTTGTCCACTCCATCCCCAACGTCATCCAGGGGGACACCATCCTAGAGCCCTACCACAAGGACGGAACCAAGCTGAAGAAGTTCGACTTCATCGTCTCCAATCCACCCTTCAAGCTCGACTTCTCCGACTACGCCAAACAACTCGACTCCAAAGGGAACAAAGAGCGCTTCTTCGCAGGCATCCCCAATGTCCCGAACAAGGACAAGGACAAGATGGCCATCTACCTGCTCTTCATCCAGCACGTCATCCACACCCTCGCGCCCAAGGGCCGAGCCGCCATCGTCGTCCCCACTGGCTTCATCACTGCCCAGTCCGGCATTGAGAAAGGCATCCGCGAACATCTGGTGAAGCACAAGATGCTCGGCGGCGTGGTTTCCATGCCGAGCAACATCTTCGCCACTACCGGCACAAATGTCTCCATCCTCTTCATTGACGCCAGCAACGGCGGTGACGTGATCCTCATTGATGCTTCGAACCTGGGCGAGAAGATCAAGGAAGGGAAGAATCAGAAGACCGTCCTACAACCCGACGAAGAGCAGCAGATCATCGAGACCTTCAACGCCAAGAAAGCCGTCGATGACTTCTCCGTCGTGGTGTCCTACGACGAGATTGAAGCGAAGAACTGCTCGTTCAGTGCTGGGCAGTATTTCGATGTTAAAATGCAGCACATAACCATCACTCCGAAACAATTCGCAGAGAAGCTGGCTAGCCATCAGGAAAGCCTCCAAAACCTGTTCGCTGATTCACGCAAACTCGAAAAAGAGATCGAGAAGCAACTTCAAAACCTGGCGTTACACTGATGCTCAACAACGTCACAGTCCCGTTAGGCGAAATTGCCGAAGATATTGTCGTTGGCTATGTGGGACCGATGGCCCAGGAATATGTGTAACACGGCGTCCCCTTCCTGCGCTCCCTAAATGTCAGGCCCTTCAAGTTTGACTCTGCCGACATCAAGTTTGTCAGTTCCGAGTTCCATCAGAAGATTCGAAAATCAGCCCTGAAGCCAGGCGATGTGGTCGTGGTGCGCACCGGCAATCCCGGAGTTTCATGCGTAGTCCCCGAAAGTCTGCCTGATGCAAACTGCTCAGACTTGATTGTCATTCGTCCCGGCTCAAAACTTGATCCGCATTTTCTCAGTTACTACATCAACTCGATTACCCAATCACATATCAAAGGGCAGCTAGTTGGGGCTATACAGCAGCATTTCAACATTGGTGCCGCGAAGGAGATACTCTTTCCAAAAGTAAGCAAAGCTTATCAACAACGCATCGCTGCTGTCCTCACCGCCCTCGACGCCAAGATCGAACTGAACCAGCGGATCAACGCTGAATTGGAGGGGATGGCGAAGCTGCTGTATGACTATTGGTTCGTGCAGTTTGACTTCCCCATGACCGCCGCCCAAGCCGCCGCGCTGGGCAAGCCCCACCTCACCGGCCACCCCTACCGCGCCTCCGGCGGCAAGATGATCTACAACGAAACCCTCAAACGCGACATCCCTGTGGGATGGAAGGTTCATGAACTTGGCAATATCCTATCCATTGCTCGTGGAGCGTCTCCGAGACCGATTGATGACTTTCTCTCTGACTCAGGTATTCCTTGGATCAAGATCTCAGATGCAACTGCCAGCGACAACAGGTTCATCCTATCGACAAAGCAATTCATTCTAAACGAAGCTGGTCCGATGGCTAAAATCGTGTCTCCTGACACTCTAATTCTCACCAACAGTGCAACGCCTGCGGTGCCAAGAATCACAAAAATCCATTCAGGAGTGCATGACGGATGGTTGGTCATCGGTGGCTACACTTTGGGTCTGACAAAGGATTTTATGTTCCACTACTTCACCCATGAACGTCCTCGGATCATCTGCCTTGGCAATGGAAGCATTTTCAAGAATCTGAAAACTGAATACATCAAAGGTCTGACAATCGCTCTTCCACCCGACGGCATCTCGAACGAGACGGCAGCCAGCTTTAAGCTCATCAGCGACCAGATCTATAACGCCACTTTGCAAAACCAAGAACTCACCCAACTCCGCGACTGGCTGCTGCCGATGCTGATGAACGGGCAGGTGACGGTGGAGTGATTCGCCTTCTCAATTTTTTAGTCTCACATCAATATGACCTCCCAACAAGAACCCCAACAAGAACCCCAACTAGACAACGAATGGTATAGCTGGAGCCCCCCCCAAATGGCGAATTTTTGGCAATCTGAAGGTTCACCTTCTGGCTTCCATGTTTTATCTGACAGTTTCCCTGCTTCCTTTGGTCTTGTATGCACTCAAGGGCGTTTCGCTCCGGGGAGATTGCCCAGTTTGCCATCTCCCTATAGAAATGAGTCTGGACATCGTCGCCTGGGCAAAGGTGAATCCCCAGTTCGTAGTTCCCTGGGCGATGTTCGTCGCACTGATTTACCCTGTATGGCAGTGGTGGGAAGTCAGTGCATTTGACCGCTGGTGCAAAGGCAGACCCAAGGACGACGTCACCGCCATGCGGCAGGAATTCGACCGGTACACCAAACTAGCTGAGAACTTTTGGAAGGCGGTTTGGGCCATCTACACCGTGGCCGGACTCCTCGGAATTGCGATCAACAAATCATGACTGAAATGCCTCCATTCGCAGCCAACCTTCCCGACTGTCTGCTGCCGATACTGATGAACGGGAAAACGGGGTCAGGGAAAACGAGGTCAGGCTGCAACCCTCTGACAGATCGTCATCACAGCAGACCAGCACGCCTCAACCGCTTAACCAGCGCCCGCTGGCGCGCTCCCATCGCGTTTTCTGAACAGGATGAAAACCTGTTGGGCTCCAGCGTTGATGCCGAACTGGCCCCGCTCGTTCGACACCCGGAGGGCTCGGCTTCGCCTCGTCGATCTCGCCATCGGCCTGCTGGCTCGGTTCCCTGCGTTGTCGGGCGGCGCCCAGCCGTCTCGGCTGCCGGTCTCAGCTCCCTCCTTCGGCTCGGCTCACGTTTTTTTGACGTCTTACGTCTGACGCTTGGGCTCTTGCAGTTATCCTTCCCCCGCCTGCATCGCTGCGCGAAGCGCTGCGGGCAGGCTTTGCAGTGGGCCATGCCTTGAACCGCGAGCGGAGTCGCGGACGACTTCACCTGAGCGGGAGGCAAACAGGTTAAAAACCTGTTCCACTTTCCTTTGCGGTCTTTGCGATCCTTTGCGGCTATTCTTTGCTTGGACTCTTGCGGTTATCCCTCCTCTGCGGTGCGCTATGCCTTGAACCGCGAGCGGAGTCGCGGACTACGAACGAAGAACGAAGAACAGCGGACGAGGGCGTTTGACTCCGCGTGCCGCTTCGCCCTCCGGGCTGCCTGTCGGCAGTTTGCCTTCGGCTATCTCCGCTTTGCTCCGGTTGTCTCGCTCCGCTCGGCTGCGCTCCCAGTCTCACCACTCTCTTCTCAAAGTCTCATGGTCTCAAAGTCTTCCTAGTTGCCGTCCGAGCTGGGGTGGGCCAGATCATGAAACATGAAGGATCAGGTTCAAACGAGTTTCAAAGGATGGGCGAAGCCGGGCCCGGTGCCACCAGCGGTGCCGGTGGCGGGCGAGGGGGAATCGTGCGCGGCGCTTTGTGGCCATTTTTGGGTCTTGCAGTTGGAGAACGGCCATCGCTTCTCCACGGATGATGCGCTGACGGCGTGGTATGGGACTTCGTGGGCTCCGACGGTGAACACGGGGTTGGATCTGGGGAGTGGCATCGGGACGGTGGGCATGATCTGTGCGTGGCGGTGTCCGGGCGCTCGGTTTGTGACGGTGGAAGCCCAGGCGGAGAGCGTGGCCTTGGCCCGTCGCTCGGCGGTGGCCAATGGCTTGGTCGATCGGTATGAGATTCGGCAGGGCGACTTTCGGGAGCCGGGGGTGATTCGGGAGGAGGAGAGATTCGACCTCGTCACGGGGAGTCCGCCGTATTGGCCGGAGACGGATGGTATCGTGAGTGAACATCCGCAGAAACGGGCCTGCCGATTTGAGGTGCGGGGGAGTGTGGTGGATTATTGCCAAACGGCCGCGAAGCATTTGGCCACGGGAGGCCTGTTTGCCTGTGTGTTCCCGCATGCGCCGCATCAACTGGAGCGCGTGCAGCAAGGGGCGCGTGAAGCGGGCCTGGTCATCGTGCGCAAGCGTCCGGTCATTTTCCGAGAGGGCGATGAACCCTTGATTGCCGTGTTTGCCATGATGCGCGCGGAAGACCTGCCGGCGTGGTTTCGTGGCCAGACCTGGGATGAACCGCCGTTGATTGTCCGGACCCAGGCCGGGGGCTATCATCCCGAATACTCTGCGGTCAAACTGGCCCTGGGTTTTCAACCGTAGTGGCGACGAGGAACGGAGGAGCAGGAGGCGGATGAACGAAGAACCAAGAAAGGGCTACTGCGAAGCCGCGAAGCGAACCCCGAACTACAAGCTCCGAACCTCTGACCTTTGCGGTCCTTGCGATCCCCGCCTGCAACGCTGCTGCGTAGCACTGCGGGCAGGTTTGGCGGCTATTGATGCCTTGGTCTCTGCGCTCATCGTGCTCTCTGCGGTGCATTATGCCTTGAACCGCGAGCGGAGTCGCGGACTACTTTACCCTGACCTTTGCGGTCCTTGAGATCTTTTGCGGCGATTCCTTGCTGGGGCTCTGGCGGTTATCCTTCAACCGAGAGGAAGAGGCGGAGTAGGAGTAAGAGGAGGATTAGCCAACCACTGCCCACCGCTCACAGCTTCCCGCCGGTCTCTTTGAGCGCCTCGATGGTGGGACGAACGGTGAGCTGCACGAGAGCCGTGGCGATCAGTTCGGCGCGGCGGGCACCGTTTTGATCGCCTTTCGCGGCACGGTCTTTGGCGAGTTGGAGGAGGGAGGCCTGCTGAGATTGCAGCAGTTCCTTGCCTGCCGCTTCGGCCTTGCTCGTGATGGCGGTCATCTGCGTGTCGTAGGTCTGGCGGAGTTGCTTGAGCACCGCCGGCCACGCGTCTTCGGCTTCACGCAGCGGCTGGTTGTTCGCCACGTTGGAGATCTCGCTCAAAATCGGATCACGCTGGGCGGGGGGTGTGGTGGCGAGCGTCTTTTGCAGATAGGGGATGTACTTCGAGGCGAGTTCCTTCTTGGCCGGGCCGGGATTGGCCTCGGGATTCGCATCCCAAGAGGCCGTGATGCCGACGATGATCTGCGTGAGCTCAGGATCGCTGGTTTCGAGCTTCGCGAGCAACTCCGAGGAGGTCATCACCGGCACCGGCGCGGGCATCGAAGGTGCGGGCGCTGGCGCTGGCTTCACCGCGACCTTCGCTGGCGCGGGCTTCGCCTCGGCCACGACAACCTTTTTCGGCGGCTCGACCTTCTTGGGCTCTTCGCTCTTCTTTTCCGGGATCGCGGGTTTTTCCGGCGGGGGAGCTTCGGCGATCTTTTCGACCTTCGGAACGGGTTGTTCGACCTCGACGGGCTTGGGAGCCTCATCGGCAGGTTTCATGAACACGATCAACACCACGCACAACACGGCCACCACCGCGAAAGCGATCTTCGGCCATGGCAAGACCTTCGCCGCGGCTTTCGGTGCCACCCTCTCCGGCTCTTTCGAAATCGGCTTTGTCTCCGTC
>JBILVU010000248.1:0-4522 GCA_044370285.1 Prosthecobacter sp. | reverse complement strand
GACCGCAGGCGAAGACAGCTTCAGCCTCATGCCCTTGCTTAAAGGAGAGGACCGCCCCATTCGCACGAACGCCGTGAACACTGCCTGCGGCGGCATTCCGAGCTTCCGCGATGGCGCTTGGAAATACGTCGCCGCAACCGAGCCTGAACTCTACAACCTCGAAGAAGACCTCGCCGAGTCGATGAACGTGGCACCGCTGCATCCCGACCGCGTCAAAGCCATGCAGGCAGCCTTTGAAAAACTCATCCGCGCCGGCCGCAGCACGCCCGGCGCACCGCAGAAGAACGACATCCAGGTCGTGCGTTACCCCAAAGCCACCGCACCCGCCAAAGCGAAGAAGAAATAGATATGAAACTCATCCTGCTGCTCGCAACGACACTCTGCCTAACTGCCAAAGCCGACGATCCAGCCACGCTCATGACTACGCGCGGCAAGCTGCTCGCCAGCGAGGACTTCGACTCGGTGCCTCCACCATTCACCGGCAAGCCCGTTGGCTTCGCGAGCGGCTTTACCGGCTGGCGCTACAACAGCAGCGCCACGGGCGGCAAAGGTGGACGTTGGGAGATCGCGAAGGGCGAGTTCCGTGGCATCGAGACGCCCGGCGCGAATCATCCGGCCACGGCTTCGTTTGGCCTTCCGTTTCAAAACGTGATCATCCAGTGCGAGGTGCGCCTCAACGACGTGCCGGACGAGGGCCGGAAGTATCGCTCGCTCTTTCTGAAGGCCACGGATGCGAAGGACTACGTCATCTCGCTCAGCCTCGGTCAGGGCGGCCTGTTTTTGACGCCGTATGACGCGGACAAGATCCATCCCACCACCAAGCAGCGTGAGAAAGGCACCACGGTGAAGCTGCTCACGCCCATCAAGCTGAACGAATGTCACACCGTCGTGCTGGAGATCCAGGGCGATGAAGTCGTCGGCACGCTGGACAAGCAAAGCATCACGCTGAGCAATCCGCTCATCGGCACCGCCAAACACAGCCTCATGCTCGGCGCGGGCACCGAGGCGAGCTTTCGTAAGCTGCGCATTTGGCAGGCGCTGCCGAATGCCGAGTGGGAAAAGAACAGGGCGAAACTCCATGCCGCCACGAAGTCATGAGAGTCGCACTTTGCCTCTGCCTTTGGAGTTTATGCGTGATGGCAGATGAACTGCCGAAGACGCTCCGCCTCGATCTTCAGCGTCCGGTTGATCCACGACTCGCGAAGATCGAATCCGGCGACTTTGGCGGCGGTGAGGTGCATGTAGCTCATTCAGCCGTCGAAGTCCGCGCTTTGTCCGGCAAGCTCAAGCCGGGCGATCAGTTGCTGCTCGCGGGCACGGCTTGGAAGGACGCACAATTCACCTTTGAAGGTCACGGCACGGCTGAGGCACCGATCATCATCCGGTCGGAGAAGCCGGGCAGCGTGAGTTTCACCGGCGAATCCGCGGTGACGTTTCATGGCGAGCATCTCATTGTGCATGATCTGGCTTTTCAAGGCGTGACGGTATCGAAGAACAACGAGGTGCTCTTCCGCGTGGGCAATGGAGCGGCCAAACCGGCCAATCACTGCCTCTTCAATCGCCTGCGCTTCGAGAACTGCGGCTCCACGAACCCTGCGGACTGGCCGAAGCTGCATCTCTGGCTCATGAGCATGCGCGGCCGTGGCAACACGGTGTCGAACTCCACCTTCAGCGGCTTCAAGCACATCGGGCAGATGCTCGGTGCGGCGGAACTGCCGAAGGACGGGCTGCAACAACTGCACGTGCTCAACAACCGCTTCCTCGACCGACCAAAAATCGACGATCAAAACGGCTACGAGATCATCCAGATTGGCTGGAGTGGCTCGCGTGCGGCTGCCACAGGATCGCTTATCCAGGGAAACACCTTCGAACGCTGCGACGGCGAGAACGAACTCATCACGCTCAAGGCCTCTGACATCGTCGTGCGAAAGAATCGCTTCATCGCCAGCCAGGGCGTGCTCTGTCTGCGCACCGCCCGCCGCGTGCTCGTGCAGGACAACCTCTTCGACGGCCAAGGCCGCGAGAATACCGGCGGCGTCCGTTTGCAAGGCGACGGCCATGTCCTCATCGGAAACATCTTCCGTGATCTAAAAAAACCGAAGGACTACTACACCTGGCCCATCTCCCTCATGGCCGCCGACGTGGAGACCTACGGCGAAACCGACGCTCTCGGCGGCTACGGACGCTCACACGACATCCTCATCACCCGCAACCGCTTCGAGCATTGCGAGAAGCGCATCGCCGCTGGCATCTACGCACGCAAAGAGTATCCACTGCTGCCGAAGAATATCGTCGTGCGCGAGAATGTATTCGCAGGCATGGGAAATGGCAGCGCCTTCGACAACATCGCCCCTGACCCGATCGGCGAACTGCCGAAGGAACTGCATGAGTCCAAAAACACCTTCGAGCCATGAAAAGCCTTCTCCTCATCCTCGTCGCTTCATCATTCGCCATTCCACATTCGTCATTCGTGGCGGAGCCGCGTCCCAACATCCTGCACATCCTCGCGGATGACATGGGATGGAATGCGCTGAGCTGTTACGGCAACAAAGACCTGCAAACACCGCACTTGGATCGTCTCGCGGCGCAAGGGATGCGCTTCACGCAGGCGTATGCGGATGCGCAGTGCTCGCCGACACGCGCGGCGTTTCTTTCCGGGCAATACGGGGCTTGCACGGGTGTGTTCAAGGTGCTGAACGAGAAGGAGCCGTCGTTTGCGCCGATGCGCTCGGCCGAGGCGAAGGACGCGCTGGGGCCGGAAACCGCCACGTTGGCGACCACGTTGCGCAAGGCGGGCTACACGACCGGCATCAGCGGCAAGTGGCACATCGCGCACAACTACGCCGTCGCAGCCCTGCGTAAGCGTGAAGGTTACTTCGACGCCTACGGTTTCGACTTCGCCGGTCCGGCGAATGGCAACGAGCATCACGAGGATAAAACCGTCACCGCCATCACCGATGACATCATTGGTTTCATCGAAGCGAATCGCAGCAAGCCCTGGTTTGCCTTCGCGGCGCATTTCAGCCCGCACACGAAGCTGGAAGCACCGGAGGCTTTGATCGCGAAGCATGTCGCCCGAGGCTTCAATAGGTCGGCAAACGATGAAGGCAGCTCCACCGAGCGCCCCATCGCCAACTACCTCGCCATGCTGGAGCACCTCGATAACGAAGTGGGCCGCTTGCTGGCGAAACTCGATGAACTCAAGCTCAGCGACAACACCCTTGTCATCTTCACCAGCGACAACGGCGGCCTCTCCCGCGTGACCAACAACGCCCCGCTCCGCGAAGGCAAAGGCTCGCCCTACGAAGGCGGCATCCGCGTCCCGCTGATCATGCGTTGGCCGGGCAAAGTGAAACCCGGCAGCGAGTGCGAGGTGCCCGTGCACACCGTGGATTTTTATCCGACGTTTATGAGTGTGGCGGCTTCGCAAAGTAGCCCTCTCGCTCCGCGAGAGGAGAGGAAGACTCCGCCCGCCAGCAAAGCCGACGCTTCATCGGACGCTTCGCCTGCCGCCAACACGCCCCGTTCATCTCGACGGAGCGAGATGACTACTTTAGACGGCGAAAGCCTGCTGCCTCTGCTCACCCAAACCGGCCCGCTCCAGCGCCCCGCGTTGTTCTGGCACATGCCCACCTACACCACGAACTACGGCCGCACGCCCTGCGCCGTCATTCGCGAGGGCGATTGGAAGCTCATCCACTGGTTCGGCGACTACCTCGACACCACCGGCTTCACGCCCGACGACAAACCCTACGGCAAACTCGTCGTCGGCCCGCGCACCGAGGTCTTCAACCTCCGCGAAGACTCCAACGAAACCCACAACCTCGCCACCGACCGCCCGAAGAAAACCACCCACCTCACCAACGCCCTCAACCTCTGGCTCAAACGCACGGGCGCGAAGCTGCCGACTGCGAATCCTGATTTCGACGAGAAGCGCTGGTGGAAGTAGTTCCGAGTGCTCCTCACCCCATGTGGATTTCAGTCAGGCAGTGGAGTGAAATGACTGCCCAGATGCCAACCAGCTCTGCGTTCACAACGCACGATTCATCTCATGACAAACCTATTCCGTTGTTTAGCTCTTCCCGTGTTCCTTTGCGGCCTGTCATTCGCCGCCGACACCAAACCCAACATCATCGTCATCCTCGCCGATGACCTCGGCTACGGTGATCTCGGCTGCTATGGTGCGAAGGACATCCGCACGCCGCATCTCGATAAGATGGCCGCAGAGGGCTTGAAGCTCACCAGCTTCTACGCGCAGCCGATTTGCGGTCCGAGTCGCGCAGCACTGATGACCGGCTGTTATCCTATTCGCATCGGTGAAGTGAAAAACGGCAAAAATGGCCACACTCTGCCGCACACGAAGGAAGTCTTCATTGCGGAGATGCTACGCGATGCGGGCTATCGCACCGGCATCGTCGGCAAATGGCATCTCGGCATGAGCGCGGGCTGCGACCCCATCGCGCAAGGCTTTCAGCACGGCTACTTCACTCCCGCTTTCAATGGAGCCACTCGCGACATCCAA
>JBILVU010000247.1:0-4563 GCA_044370285.1 Prosthecobacter sp. | reverse complement strand
GGGCCCGTGCTGTTCTTGTTCCTCAACGGTGCCTTCTGGCTCATGCTCTCCACCCTTCTCGGCGTGCTCTCCGCCGCGAAGCCCTTCGCCCCCACCTTCCTCGGTGACTGTGAATTCATCACCTACGGCCGCCTTCAGCCCGTCCACATCAATGCGCTCGTCTATGGTTGGGGCATCCAGGTGGCGCTTGGCATCATGCTTTGGATCATGGCCCGCCGCAGCGGCCAGGAACTCCGCAGCGGCAAAGGCCGGATGCTCGCCGCGGGCGTATTCTGGAACATCACCATCACCGTCGGCCTGCTTTCCATTCTCATGGGTAAAAGCACCTCGATGGAGTGGCTCGAAATGCCTAAATTCGTTTGGCCGGTGCTCTTGCTTTGCTTCCTCACCTACGCCTGGCCCATCGCCCGCATGTTTGGCCGCGCCATCCGCCCGGAAGGTTTCATGGTCAGCACCTGGTACATCCTGGCCGCGTGCTTCTGGTTCCCCTGGATCTTCATCACCGCCAATGTGGCCCTGCATTGCCTTCCCGGCCTCGGAGCACTCGGTGCCGGCATCAATGCCTGGTATGTTCACAGCTTGATCCTGCTCTTCTTCGTTCCCGTCGGCGTCGGTGCGGCTTACTACTTCATCCCGAAGATCACCGGCCAGCCCATCGCCAGCCAGCAGCTCGCCAGCTTCGGCTTCTGGGCACTCGCCCTCCTCGGCGGCTGGACCGGCATGCAGAAGTTCATGGGCGGCCCGCTGCCCGCGTGGATGGTCGCCGTCGGCTCCGCCGTTGGTGTGATCCTGCTGGTGCCCTTTGGCCTCGTCGGCCTGAATCACCATCTCACCACGCTCGGCAAGCACGACGCCGTGAGCTACAGCCCCACCCTGCGCTTCATCTTCTTCGGATCCCTCTTCCTGCCCGTCACCGGCATCATTTTGGCTCTCACCAGCGCCTTTTGGACCGGTGCCTCCATGCAGTTCACCCAGGCCTGGTATGCCTTTCAGACCGTCAGCGTGTACGGCTTCTTCAGCATGTGCGCCTTCGGGGCTATTTATTACATCACGCCGCGCCTTGCGGGCTGTGAATGGCTCAGCGTCCGCCTTATCCGCAATCACTTCTGGTTCTCCGTCTATGGCGTGAGCACCATCGTCATCATGAGCCTCGTCGCCGGCTGGCAGCAGGGCGCTGATTTGAACAATCCTGAGCACTGGAATCAGGACTTCATGAATCACGTCATCAATTCCCGCCCCTACGTCATGGCCCGCGCCATCGCCTGGGCTCTCATCAGCTTCTCGAACATCCTCTTCCTCCTCCACCTCATGCTCATGGTCGCAGGCCTTGGCCGCCGCAGCAATGCGCCGACGCTCCTCCACCGCGATCACGGTCATGATGACACGCACACCTCTGCTCAAGCCTCCCACGCATGATGAACTTCCGCTCCTTCATCCTCGGTCTCGCCGCCGCGTTCGCCCTTCCCTGGCTCCTGCTCATCGTCCTTCCGGCGATCCAGTATCAGAGCCTCACCCGTGTCGCCTATGACAAGGACAAGGATGGCGTCGAAGGCTTCTATCCGCCAGCCGTCGTCAATGGCCAGGGCCAGCTCATCTACATCCAGGAAGGCTGCAACCAATGCCACACCCAGATGATCCGTCCCGTTCAGCTCGGCCTTGATGGCTGGGTCAAAGGCTGGGGCCAAGATCAGGAAAGCCGCCCTGCCACCGCCATCCGCAGCAACACCCTCCGCGACTACCTCGGCGAAAAATTCGCTCCACTCGGCGTCCAGCGTATCGGCCCGGACCTCACCAACTACGGCTGGCGTGCCCCCGCCGCCTCCGTGCTTCACAAGAAGCTCTACGCGCCGCATTACCTTCACGATTGGAGCACGATGCCCGCCTACAAGCATCTGTATAAACTCCAAAAAATCCAGGGTCCGGCCTCTGAGCGTGCTTTGAAGCTCACCGGTAAGTTTGCCCCTCCTGCTGGCTACGAAGTCGTCCCCACGGCTGAGGCTGACCGCTTGGTCGAATACCTGCTTTCCCTCAAAAAAGACTTCCCCGTCCCCGGACAGTCCGCCGTCGCCGCCGCTCCTGCCGCCGCGAAGAAGTAAGTCTCATCATTTAGCTTTCATCTTTTCAGCCTTTCCATGAGCGCCCCCGCCCATCCCGATTCCACCGACCTCGACCGCATTCACGCCGCTGTGAAGCGTGAAAAGGCCGACCAAGCTCCTTCCAATGCCCCCGCGCCCATGTGGGCCATCTTCCTGCTGATGCTCGTCTCGATCATCGCGGGTGGCCAGCTCGGCGGAAACACCGGCAGCCTCAGCTTCAACACCAGCAATCCCTTCCCTCCGGCCACGCCCGCAGATGACGTGCGCCCCGGCGGCAGCGGCGCTGGAGACGCTCTCGATCCTTTCGCCCTCGCAATGAAGAAGGGTTCGAGTGGCTACGCCGTCTGCGGCGGCTGCCATCAGGGCAATGGCAATGGCATTCCCGGCCAGTTCCCGCCGCTCGCCGGTTCGGAATGGGTCAGCGGCGGCACCGAGCGCCTCATCCGCGTGACTCAGCATGGTCTCGTCGGTGCCATCACCGTTAAAGGACAAGGTTACAATACTCCCGGCGGCATGATGGCCTTTGGTGCGGCTATGTCTGCCCAAGATCTCGCCAATGTGCTGACCTACGTGCGCAATACCTGGGGTAACGAAGGTACCATGATCACCAAGGAGATGGTCGAAAAAGTCCGCTCCGAAGAAAAACGCGCCACCCAGTGGACCGAAGCGGACCTGAAGCCCTTTGCTGACAAAAACGTCCCCGGAGACATCCCTGCGGGACCCGGTGCTGCCGCCGCTCCGGCTGCCAAGAAGTAATTCGCCAACCCCGAAATGATCCGTCGTGTGACACAAGACTCCTCCCGCCAGGCGCTACTGACCGCCTTGGGAGTCGTTTTGTGCCTCGCCAGCACCAGTTGCGGCAAAATCGCCGATGGTGGTTCTCAGCTTCCACAGGCTCCTTTGGCTCCTGCTGTCGAAGTCGCTGAAAAACCCAGCATTGAAGGCAAAATCACCCTCGCTGGCATTGACGCGGCTTCGCTGCGCAAAGTCGTCGATGTCGGCGGAAATCCCTTTTGCACCGGACATGGCGAAATCATCGATTCGAACTGGAAAGTCGCCTCCGACGGCGGACTCGCCAATGTCGTCGTCACCGTCGAAGGCAGCCCACGTGCCGCCAATCTGCCGATGGAGGCACCGCTGGTCGATCAGACTCACTGCCAGTTTGTTCCCCACACGCTTTCCGTGCAACCCGGGCAGGCCGTCCGCTTTCACAACAGCGATCTCACCTTCCACAACATTCGCATCGCCCGTCATCAACTCGGCAGCAGCCACGAAGGAGAGAACCTCGCGAATCTCGCCCAGGCTTCGCAAGGCGATGCCAACACCGAAATCTTCTCCGTCCCCGGCATCTACCGTCTGGAGTGTGACGTACACCGCTGGATGAAAGCCTGGATCTACGTTCATGAAGGCATCCACAGCGCCGTTTCCGCTGCGGATGGCACTTATCACATGGACCGTGCCCTCGCCGATGGCACTTACACGGTGAAAGCTTGGCATCCCCAGTTCGCCGAGCCGCTTTCGCAAAAAGTCACCGTCACCAATGGCACCGCCAAGGCCGATTTCGCCTTTGCCTATGACAAAGCCTTTCAACTCTGAATCCCTGACACTTTAAGACCAAAACCATGAGCGCCGCCACCACCCACGACCACGCCCACGATCATGCGCATGATCACTCGCATCACGAGCAGGCTTGGATCTGGAAATACGTCTTCTCCACCGATCACAAGACCATCGGCATCCAGTACGCCATCACCGGTCTGTTGTTCCTGCTCTTTGGATTCTTCCTCATGCTCCTTATGCGCTGGAGCATCGCCTATCCGGGCGTGCCGCTGCCGGGTATCGACACCATCCGCGCCATCCCCGGCCTGAGCTGGGCCTTTGAGGAGATGTTCGGCCGTTGGTTGAATGCCGATGGCTCCCTCAACGGTGAGCTCTACAACATGCTCGGTGCCATGCATGGCACCATCATGGTGTTCTTCGGCGTCGTGCCGCTCGGCTTCGCTGGTTTCGTGAACTTTGTGATGCCACTCCAGATTGGCACCATCGACATGGCCTTCCCGAAGCTGAACATGCTCTCCTACTGGTTCTTCTTCGTCAGTTGCGTGATGATGATGGCCAGCTTCTTCATCGGCACCGGCCCGGTGCAGACAGGCTGGACGATGTATTCGCCCTTGGCCTCCACCATGAACATTGGCGTCACCAACGTCTGGAACCACGGCCACACCTGGTGGCTGATGGCGATGGTGTTTAACATCTCGGCCTCCCTTCTCGGTTCCGTTAACGTCGTCACCACTGTCATCAATCTCCGTGCCAAAGGCATGGGCTGGATGCGCATGCCCTTCTTCTGCTGGGCCATGTTCATCATCGGCTTCCTGCTCCTGCTCGCCTTCCCGCCGCTGGAAGTAGCCGCCCTGCTCCAGCTTTCCGATCGCTTGTTCGGCTCCTCCTTCTTCCTGCCCACAGGCCT
>JBILVU010000246.1:0-4584 GCA_044370285.1 Prosthecobacter sp. | reverse complement strand
GTGCGCATCTCGGGTGATTGGGCGCTCTACATTGGCCCCGTCACCACCGCTGAAGGCAAACAGCCGAAGGACGAAGAAATCGCCCAGAAGCTCAACGAGCGTCAGTTCCAGGGGATCTTGAAAAAGGATGCCAAAGGTGCCTGGAAAGTCCTGCGCTCGGCCTTTGCCAACGAAGACGGCTACTTTGACTATGAGGGTGAATACGAGGAAACCCCGTGGCAGCTCACCGATGGCCTTGAGGAGCATTGATCGTCCACACCTTCCACTCGCAACCATGCCAGCCACCATTCGCGCCGTTATCTTCGACTTCGACGGGCTCATCGTTGATACCGAAAGCACCGGTTATCACACCTGGAGAGAAATCTTTGCCGAGCACGGCCACGAGCTGCCCGTGGAAACCTACGCGCAGGTCGTCGGCACGGATTTCAACACCAGCTATGATCCGCGACGCGATCTCGAAGAACGCACCGGCCGCGCCTTCGACTGGGAGGCCGTCGAAATCGCCCGCAAGACCCACGAGCGCGAGCTGCGCCAGCACTTGCACCTTCTTCCTGGTGTTGCTGATCGCCTTCAGGAAGCCGATGCCCTCGGCCTGCGCATCGCCATCGCCTCCAGCAGCCCGCGCACCTGGATTGATTCGTGGATGGACCAGCTCGGCCTCCACGATCACTTCCATCACATCTCCACCGTCGATGACACCGGCAAGGTGAAGCCCGATCCTTCACTCTTCCTGCACGCCGCCGAAAAACTCGGCGTGAAACCCGAGGAAGCCGTCATCTTCGAAGACTCCCTCAACGGTCTCCGCGCCGCCCTTGCCGCTGGCATCCGCTGCGTCGTCGCGCCGGGACCAATGACCCGCCACCTCGACTTCGAAGGTGCCTGGAGGCGTGTGGATTCTCTGGCCGAGGTTTCACTGAAAGCCTTGATGATGGACTCCGCGGAAGCATCCATTCATTAGCATAGCATGAAAACACACCCTCCTATCAAGAAGGCTTGCCTTGCGCTCTTCATCAGTTTCACGGCCAGCGCCCGGTCAGAAGACGTGACGATGGAGGACAAGGTCCAGAAGATCATCTTTCCCGTCGTCCAGTTCAAAGACGCCACCCTAGAGCAGGCGGTTGAATACATCCGGGTGAAGAGCCGTGACTTGGACACGATCAGCCAGCCGCCGGTGGCGAAGGGCGTCTCCATCGTTCTTCGCGGCGGTGGATTGACGGATACGATCAGCCTGGACCTCAGAGATGCTCCGCTGATCGAAGTCGTGCGTTACTGCGCCGAACGTGTGGGATTGCAATACCGCGTGGAAAAGCATGCGGTGGTGCTCGCCGCCAAGTTTGAGGAAAAGCCCGCGCCTCCGGCCGCCACGCCGCCTCCGGTCCTCGGAACCGCGGACCAAATGGTCTTTCCTGTCATTCAGTTCACCGATGCCAGCATCCTCGCCGCGACGGAGTATATCCAGGTCAAATCGCGTGATCTTGATCCCGAAAAGAAGGGTTTGAACATTGTCGTAAAGCCAGGCGGTGCGGATCACAAGATCACACTCAACCTGCGAAACATGCCTCTGCCTCATGCGCTGGCTTACGTGGCCGAATTGGGCGGGTACCAGCTCACGGAGGATGGGCAGTCGTATCTGCTGACTCCTGTAAAGTCCGAGTGACTTGCTCATGATGCCGCCCCCGCTCGCCGGCCGCTGAGCACGCTTTCCCGGCGTCGTTTTCTTATGGCATGGAGGAGTCGCACGATCGCCATTCTTGATCTTCGAAGGGCCGTCGCCCCATCCCTTCGGTCCTTTTCGTCCCTTTTGACTGTGTTCACTACATTTGTAGTTGCTTATTCACGACAAATGTAGTGAAATGCATTTAATTCAGAAAATAATGCCTACAGCCCCTGACATCTCCGACTCCGAATGGACCCTCATGGAAGCCCTCTGGGAATCCTCCCCGCAGACCGCCTCCGAACTCACCAAGACCCTCCGCGCCTCCACGAACTGGGCGGAAAACACCGTCCGCACGCTGCTCACCCGCCTCGTGGAAAAAGGAGCGCTCAAGACCGGCGAGAACGCCAGCGGCACCCGGACCTTCCTCCCCGCCGTGAAACGCGAGGCCTGTGTGCGGGCCGAAAGCCAGTCCTTCCTCGACCGGGTCTTCGGCGGCGCGGCGAAGCCGCTGCTCGTTCACTTCGCGCAGAACAGCAAACTCAGTCCCGATGAAATCAAAGAGCTCAAAAAGCTCCTCGATCAGCAGCTCAACGGCTGAGGAACATTCAACATTGAACGCTGAACTTTGAACATTGAAGCCGGAACCATGAACATGCTCACCACCTTCTTCGAATGGCTCGTTACCGCGAGCTTTCGCGCCTCTGTGCTCACGCTGACGGTGCTGATGGTTCAGTGGGGCTTCAAGAGACAGCTAACTGCCCGGGCGCGGTATGCCTTGTGGCTGCCAGTGCTCGTGGTGCTGCTCACGCCGGTGCTTCCGCAGAGCCGCTGGAGCCTTGAAAACATCTTCCAATCTTCGGCGAGGCCCGTTTCGATGCCTCCAGTGATCCAAGTGGCACCGACGACGATTTCGGGACCGATCCTTGAAAACGCCACGCCACTGCCTGAACCCGTCGATTGGTCCAAAGTCCGCTTCACCGCATGGTTGAGCCTCGCCGCAGGCTTTCTGTTCATCTCCGGCTTTTCGTTCCTCCGCACGCTGCGCCGCTTTCATCGCTCCCGCGTGCCCTTGAGTGCGGAATGGACCGCGCAGATCACGCAAATCGCCCGCGAGGTCGGCTTGCGAGAAATGCCGCAGGTGTGGATCAGTCGGGCGGTGACGAGTCCGGCGGTCACCGGCCTGCTGCGGCCGGTCCTGCTGCTACCGGCGGACTTCGAGCAAGCATTCACGCCCGGCGAGGCCCGCCTCATTCTCCAGCATGAACTCACGCATCTGAAGCGCCACGACCTGCCGCTCAATGCGCTGCTCTGCGTGCTTATGGCCCTGCATTGGTTCAATCCGCTGCTGTGGCTCGCTTTCTACAAAGCACGCCTCGACCGCGAAGCCGCGTGCGATGCGCAGGTGCTCGAAAATGCCCCGCCGCAGCGCCGCGTCGAGTACGGCCACGCCTTGCTCAAGGCCGAGACGGCCTTCACGCCGCTCCAGTTCAGCCTCGGCTTCGTCGGCCTCTTCCAGCGCGGCGCGGCACTACGATCCCGCATCCAGTCCATCGCCACTCAACACCATCCACATCCAGCCATGAAACTCATCACCCTCGCCAGCATCGGCCTTCTCACCTTCCTCGGCATCACCCGCGCCGAGGAACCCTCCAACGTCATCGGCAAAACCGAATTTCGCCCCGGCGACAGCATCCGCATCACCCATGTGCAGCGCGGCGACGACTTCCTCACCGTCACCGCCGAGTATGAGCTCGCCAGCGAGCCGGAGGCCACCATCGCGCTCTACATCACCGCCACGAAAGGAGATGGCAGATCTAAAACCGCCGCGACCCAGTCCAAAACCATCACCCAAGGCAAAGGCACCGTCACCCTGCATCATCCCGCCGTCGGCGAAGGCATGCCGCACATCTCCTTCTACCCGGCCAAAGGCGGCAGCGTCTTCGGCGGCGTGTATTTCGGCACCGCCGCCGAGGCGGCGGCCTCGCAAAAGATGAAGTGGAGTATGACAAAGGCATCCACACCTCCAGAAAACACGCTCGCTTCCAAGCTGAAGGCCATCATCCTCCCGAGCGTGGCTTTCACCAATGCCACCGTCGATGAGGCCATCGAGTTCCTGCGCATCAAAAGCCGTGATCTCGACACCACCAGCGAAGATGCCGCTAAAAAAGGTGTAAGCATCATCAGCAGCAGCACCGATACAAAGTCCTCCGCCAGCATCAGTCTTGATCTTCGAGATGTGCCGCTCGGTGAGGCGCTTCGCTACGTCGCCGAGCTCGCGGGCCTGGAGATGAAGGTGGAGCCGTTTGCCGTGGTTCTCGCACCTGCGGGCAGTTCGGCAGTGGTCGCTGCTTTAAAAACTCAGGTTCACCCGATCATCCTCCCGCAGGTGGAGTTCCGCGAGGCCACCATGGACGAGGCCATCGCCTTCATCCGAATCAAATCACGCGATGTCGATCCGGCTCAAAAGGGTGTGAACATCCTCCGTAAACCCGGCGGAGGTGCGGATACCAAAATCACGCTCTCTCTCAAACAGGTCCCGGTGAACGAAGCGCTGCGCTACATCGCCGAACTCGCTGGTCACACACTCACGCTCGAAGGAAGCACCTACATTCTCGCCCCGGTGAAGTAACCGGAGCATTGCACAACCCCGGCTTTCAGGCCAAGGGGAGGCTCACATGACCACCCCCGAACTCACCCAGCGCCTTCGCGAAAACGCGTGGATCGGCGATGCCGTGCTGGAGCTGTATGTGCGATCCCATATCCTGCGCACGCATGGCAAAGTGGATGCGGAGATGAAGACGCGTTTCACCTGCAATCAGTTCCTCTCCTGCCACGGCAATCCCACGGCCGTCGAAGCGGAGATCGGCGTCATCTACCAAAGAGACGGCCTCGAAGCTGCCTTCACGTGGATTCGCGAGACGCTGGAG
>JBILVU010000133.1:0-15939 GCA_044370285.1 Prosthecobacter sp. | reverse complement strand
TTCCGTCCATTCTCGAATCGCAGGGAGGTCAGCACCACGGATCAATTCATGGGCTAGCTTTGCATTGCCAGCGAGGTGTGCCTGGACCGCAGACTCAAGCAAACGTGCTGCCTCGCCGATTTCTGGGATGGGTTCTCGAAGGCAGGGGCGCAGGCTGGGTGTCATGTGTCTTGGTCTGGGCAGTCAGGGATGGGCAAGTTTACGCCCAAATAGAATCACGCCAGCAGTTCCGCCATGCGGTCATGATGCGGACGGCGGACGTGGCTGTATGTATCGAGGATGAGCTTTCCGCCATCTCGATGCCCCTGCCACTCGGCGATAGTCTTCACGTCGATGCCCTTCTCCAAAGCATCCGTGATGAACATCCGGCGAAGTGACCGCTGGGTAAAGTGCGAATAGTTGAGCGCCTTGCAGGTGGATTCGAGCGCGTGTTTGGCTTCCGAGATGGGGACGAGCTTGGCATTTGGGTCACCTCCTTGCGCGCGAACCAGCCGCTCCACCAGCGGACGGAGACGCGGGAAAATGGGAATATGGAATCCGGTGTCGGTCTTCTGCCTCCGGACCCAGATGGTGCCTCGGGCGAGATCAACGTCCCGAGCCCTGATAACCCCATGAACTCCACGAAATCGCCGCTGGCCGCACAACGCCGGTTGATCGTGTTGTTGCGGATGTAGCGAACCATCGCCTGAAACTGCTCCCAGGTCGGGGTGAGCCGCTCCACAGCCTGACGTTTCACCGGCATGATGTGAGCTACGGGTGACTTGACCAGGATGCCATCCCGAACGGCACGCTCGAAGACCCCCTTGATGAAAAAGAGCCATTCATTCCGGGAGGAGTGCCTCATCCCCTTCGTGACAATCAAAAGCCATTCTTCGACCTCGGAGGCTCTGATCTCCAGAGCCGGGCGATCAATACTCTTCGGCCACTGCTGGTAAACCGCGTTGGCGATGCCGGTCTTCTTGGTGATGCTCGACCGGGAAAGGTTTCCCTGAAGTTTCAGGTGCCGCTCGGTGATCTCGCGGAGTGTTTGCTTTCCTGCGTTCGGATCAAGGTGCTCCTTCTCCTGGCGCAGATCCCTGAGCTTCCGTTTCGCGACGGGAAGCTCGGCAGTGCCAAGGCTCTCTTTGAACACCCGCCCATTCAGTCGGAAGTGAGCAAAGTAGGCACCGGAAGCTGGATTCCGGTAAAGACCTTCGCTGACGCGCCTGAGAGAGTTGGGGGTTTTGGATTTCTGGTTCTGTTCTGACGAAGTGGACGGGTCCACGGCTGACGATGTGTGAAGTGTTACTATTTCCGTTACTAATCTTGTATGCGGTTAGTAACCTTCACACCAAAACCCCTTGATTATCAGTGGTTTGGATGGTCGGGCTGGCGGGATTCGAACCCACGACCTCTTCGTCCCGAACGAAGCGCTCTACCAGGCTGAGCCACAGCCCGCCGTTTAGTCATTGCTGACGAAATCTGCGGAAGTCACACGGCGATTTCGCCGTGTGCGGGGCCGACGAGTAGCCTTTCACTGTCGGGGCGCAAGCCGGAAAATTGTGCCCCGTTCACATGAGCGAAACCGGGTCCACGTCCCACACGACGATGACATCTTCCGGCAGACTGGTGGAGCGAATGACCTTGTGAAGATGGCTGGTGAGCACGCGAATTTTGTCCGAACGCAGCAGGAGCTGGAAGCGAAACTGGCCGTGCGCCTTGGCCAGCGAGCTGGGGGCCGGCTCGCCCATGACGGTGCCTTCTGGCAGACCTTCGGTGAGGCGCCGATGAAGCGTCTGAAGGGCGAACTCGGCTCTCGCCTGGTGCTTTCCTCGTGCACTGATGAGGACGACGTGCGTGAAGGGTGGATAGCGAAAAGCCTGCCGATGCTCAAGCTCCTGCTGCGCGAAGCCTTCGAAGTCGTTGTGACGAGCAAACTGCACCGCCGGGGTGTGCGGAGCGTAGGTCTGCACCATGACCTCGCCCATGATCTCGCCCCGCCCGGCGCGGCCTGCCACCTGGACGAGGAGCTGAAAGGTGCGCTCCGCTGCCCGGAAGTCTGGCAGGTTCAAGGCGATGTCCGCATTCAAGACGCCGACTAGCGTGACGTTGGGGAAATCGAGGCCTTTGGCGATCATCTGGGTGCCGATGAGGAGATCGAGCTTCTGGGCGCGGAAGTCCCGCAGCATGTCACGTAGCTGGTTTTTACGCTGGATGGTGTCTGTATCGACGCGGGCGATGCGGGCTTTGGGGAAAAGGGCGCGGATGACCTCCTCAACGCGTTCCGTGCCGAAGCCGGAGAATTTGATGGCCCGGTCCGAGCACGCGGGGCACTTCGATGGAGGTAGCCGACGTGCGCCGCAGACGTGGCAGACGAGACGCTGCTCTTCCTTGTGCAGCGTCATGGGCACGCTGCAATCCTGGCACTGGACCGTTTCGCCGCAGGCGGTGCAGGTGAGCGTGGTGTTGAAGCCTCGACGATTCAGGAAGAGGATCGTTTGCTCCTTTTTTTCGAGCCGTGCGGTGATGGCGGCATGCAGCTTGGCGGAGACCATGCCGGCATGCTGCGGAGCTACGGCGGTGCCTTTTCGCCGCTCGAGCCGCATATCCACGATGCGAATATACGGGAGCTTTTTGCCATCGGTGCGTCGGGTGAGGCGCAGCAGCTCGTATTTGCCACGAGAGGCATTTTCGAAGGATTCCAAGCTAGGCGTGGCACTGCCAAGCAAGACGAGGCATTTCTCGATTTTCGCCCGCACCACGGCGAGATCACGGGCGTGGTAGCGCGGCGTCTCGTCCTGCTTGTAGGACGGCTCGTGCTCCTCATCGACGATGATGATGCCGAGCTTTTCCAAAGGCGCGAAAATGGCACTGCGAGCACCGATGACGATATCCGCGCGGCCTTCCTGAACTTTGAACCATTCGTCATGGCGCTCGCCATCGCTCAGATGGCTGTGCAGGATGGCGATCCGGTCCTTCCGATCCGAAAAACGAGCTTTGAAACGCTCAATGGTCTGCGGGGTGAGGCTGATCTCCGGCACGAGAACCAAGGCGGTAAGGCCGTTTTCGATCACACGGGCGATGGTTTGAAGGTACACCTCCGTTTTGCCGCTTCCTGTCACGCCATGTAGCAGAATGGGTCGTGCCTCAGCGGGCTTTTCGAGAGCTTTGAAGACGGCATCCGCTGCCTCACGCTGCTCGGCGGTGAGTTCCAACGGCGCGGATGGCATGAATTCTTCGTCTTGGAAGGGATCACGCTCTGCACGAGCCTCGCTGCGGGTGAGCCACTCGGCCTTCAGCAGCGGTTTTAATATGGCGGCGGCCCGTGGCAGTTCCCGCCGGAGCGTGCTCAAAGCCGCTTCGCCCCCCGCCGCTTGGATCATTTCCAAAAGGCGAACCTGCATCGGAGCGGCCTTGCGCATCTTTTCCAAGGTCTCCAGCGGCGGCATCGCCTTTAAGTGGAGGCGACTATCCATGATGAAGGTCTCCGGCCTGTCCCGCACCACCTGTGGCAGCATCGTCCGCAGCACCTGATGCGGGGCGACCATGTAATACTCCGCCATCCAGCGAGCCAGACGCATCAGCCCAGGCGTGAACATGGGCCGTGAACCCACGATGGAAGCCAACGGCTTGAGCTTTGATCGGTAAGGCGAGTCCGCGAGCAGCTCAATCACCACCGCTGGCACGCGTTGGGATTGAAGCGGTACCATCACCCGTGACCCAACAATCAACCGGCGTGCCATCTCCTCAGGCACGAGGTAGTCCAATTGCATGACCGCCGAACCCTCCAACTGAACCCTCGCCACGCTACCCTGCACGAGTTCTGGCACCGCGACAGACTCCAAGGTCTTCCCAAACAAGTCCACCTCTTCAGAGGAGTGGGCTGGAAACGGGTTTGAGGGGGACTTCATGGGCAAAAAAAACCTCCCGACTTTCGTCGGGAGGTTCAACCAAAAAGGTTGGGATCGCGCTAGGCGATATTAGAAGCGGACGCTGAGGTTAACGCCACCGAAGACAACAGGCTGGGTGGTGTTACGTGGCATGGCTGCGCTATTATCAAGCTGGCCCATAGGTGCGTTGACGGCGATATAGGGCGTCAGAGTAGCACGGCTGTTGAGTTTGACTGGAAGACGGAAACCAGCGGTAACTGCTGTCCAACCGGTGAAGTTGGTAGCATTGCGGGTGAACTGCCAGTTGAAGTTCTTGCCATAACCAACGTTAACGAAAGGAACGAGGCTGATGGAATCAGTGATGGCGATGTTGCTGTTAGCATCGACATCGAAATACCAAGAGGCGTTCGAGATGTCATAGTTGGCGCTGGAGGCGAGGTTGATCGGACCCAGAGCAGTAGCAAGACCGAAGCTGACTTCGTTTCCATCAAGCATGCCAGCAGCGGTGTTGAGACCACCCATGTTACGGAAGTAGCGATAGCCCAAGGAGGCAGTCACAGGTCCGAGATCGTGCTGGAGGGCAGCTCCAAGCTGGAGGCGCTGGAAAGAAGTATCAGCGGCAGGTCCGACGACGTTCTGGTCACCAGCGAGTGAACCGTAGTTCACATCCCAAGCGAGTCGAGTGCCTTCGAGGAGGGGGATAGCGCCACCAAGGGAGCCGTCCACCCAATGCTGGCCCATGTTAAGGCCACGCCAGATGTAGTTGGTGTGGTAGCCCAAGCCGGCGGTAATGCCGAGGTCATCGTTGACGGCGGGCTGCACGGGTTGTGGGTTTTTAGGTGCGGGGGCTGTTCCGGCCACAACGGGAGTGGCGGCCAGAGCCAAGAAACCCAGTGTCTTCAGCAATGCGTTCAATTTCATATGTCTGATCAGTTTGGTTGGTTTGGTTGGTTGAGGTCGGACACTCGCATGGCTCAAACCTCAAGCATTTTGCTCGAAGCAAGAATTACGTGCGCCGTTAGGATCAAAAACTAGCAGGGACTGTAACCTCTGAAAAGCATAATTTTCATTTTTCTGCATTTTTGGTCTCAGGACTGCTAATTCAAATTCCTTTTTTCTTCGCTGCGGATCACTGTTACGCTCTCCACTTTGAGCGTTCCTCCCTCGTCAGGGCTTAGAAGTCGAGGCTGTTCGTAAGCCGCTAAAGTCCTCTGGGCTGCTGATTCTATATCGTGAATCCATTTTTAAAAATCTGCGCTGAATGGCGGCAAAACCCATGTGAGTCGATTTTTAATTCCTCTGAATCTACCAGCCAACCATGGACTGCTCCCGCACTCCCACCCGTGACCCCGAAACCTGGCTCGACCTCGCGCCCGAGGCTTCGCAGGTGCTGGCGAGGCAGGTGCGGGCCTGGATTCAACGCTGGGAGCCGGACCTCATGGAGGCAATCAAATGGCACATGCTCTGTTTCAGCGGGCGGAAGCTCGTCTGCGGCCTCAGCGCCTGCAAAAAGCATCTCGGCATCACCTTTTTTCGCGGCACGGAGCTGCGGGACATGACGAAGCTCTTCACCAATGGCGAATCGAACACAAGCATCCTCTCGATTCGTGTGACCTCGCTGGAGAAACTCGATGCGCAGGCGCTGCGGCGGCTTTTGCATGCCGCGGTGGCCCTGGATGCCGATGAGACCGCGAAACCGCCGCCGCCAAAAACACGCGAAGAATGGCCGATGCCCGAGACGCTGGCCAAAGGCCTGAAAAAGAACAAAAAGGCCGCCGCGTTCTTTGAAACGCTGCGGCCAACTTATCAGCGGGAATACAAGGTGTGGATCAGCACGGCCAAACAGCCGGAAACGATCGCCAGACGCCTCGCCGAGACGCTGCAGGCACTCTCGCGTGGCAAGAAGTGGGCGCAGCGTCGCGACTGAGGCTGCTTACTCCTGCAAAAAGACAAACACGCCCTTTTTGTTGCCGATGACGACGTCCATTTTGCCGTCCTTGTTCACGTCGCCGGGGGTCACTTGGGTGCCGACGCCGCTGTTGTCGTCGATGAGGTGCGGGATGAAGGATGCGCCACCGTTGCCGTCGCGTTTGATCTCGAACCAGTAGAGCACGGGGGCCGCATTAGGCTCATCGTCCTTCAGCGGGCCGTGGGCCCAGCGGCGCTTGCCGGTGACCACGTCCATGACGCCGTCGCCATTCATGTCGGCGAGCTGCATGGCGTGGAGCTGGCTGAATTTCACGCCCACCGGGCTTTCTTCGATCGTTTTGCTCATCAGCGTGTGCTGCTTGAAGCTGCCATCCGCGTTTTGCTCGAACCAGCCGAAGCCGTAGCCGTGGGCATCGTAGCCGGTGATCACGTCGTTGCGCTTGTCGCCGTTCACGTCGTAAACGAGCAGGAAGGAGCCGCCACGGGCTGGAACCAGCGATGGAGGCGTGCCCGAGCCATCATCGACCGGTTTCGCTGCGACAGGCACCGGCGCAGGGGTCAGCGAGGTGAAGAGCTGCGGGTGAAATTTCCAGTCGCTGTCGGCCTTCGTGTCAGCGGGTTGCTCACGCCAGCCTTCCTTGTCGAGGATGTCGGTGCGGCCGTCGCCGTTCACATCGCCCGCGCCGTAGCCATGCGTGTAGCGGAAGTACTTCTTGTCGTTCTCCGGCGACTTAGGCGTGATGGGGCGGAAGCGGGCTTTGCCGAGCGGATTGGCCCAGTCGATCTCGGCATAGCCGAGCTGGCCGTCGGTGGAGGGCTGCTTGCCACTGCTCGAGTGCGCGAGGATCTCCGGTTTGCCGTCGCCATTCACATCGAGGAAGTCGGGGGACTCGCCGTCGGTGATGTCAAAGATGGTGTGGCGGGTCCACTCCGCCTTTTTGTTCTGCGGGTTCTCAAAGACCCACGTTTCCTTGCCGGGCCAGGAGTAGGCCATGATGTCGCTCCAGCCGTCGCCATTGAAGTCGTAGGTGTAGGTCAGGAAGAAGTCGCTGTAGCCCTTGGCGGGGTCGTAGGGCTCCTTTTCGAACTTCGGCGCAAAGCTCACGCGTTCCTTGAAGTCCGGGCCCTTCCAGATGAAGCGGCCGGAGCAGATGTCGTTGTCTCCATCGTGATCGAAGTCGGCGAAATGCGCCCCTTCGGCCACAAACTCCTCCGTGAGGGTGAATTTCTTGAACTTGAGCTCCGCGGCGGAGGCAGCGGCAGCGAGGCAAAGCAGGACGGCGAGTGGTTTCATGAGGTTGGGAAAGGTCTAACTAGATGGTGAAGGCGGTTCTTGCACGTCATGACAAGCCATGGCGACTCAAACGCCATTCCCGAGCAGCCTCCCGCGATCCGGCCTGCGGTTGCAAATCCGCGCTGCGCCGGGATGATGGCGGATCATGTTTGAATCCCGCACCGAGCCTCTCGCCCCACGCCACGTCTTTCTGCGGCGGGCGGCGAAGTTCTTCGGCCTGGCCTTTGTCGTCATCGGCGTGGCGCTAGCAATTGGCGTTCTGGGCTATCACTTCATCGCCGGTTTTGGCTGGATCGACAGCCTGCTGAATGCCTCGATGATCCTCGGCGGCATGGGGCCGGTGGGTGAGTTGAATTCGGACTCGGCAAAGCTGTTCGCCTCGTTTTACGCCTTGTTCAGCGGTCTCGTATTCATCTCGGTGATCGGCATTGTGCTCGCACCCGCAGCCCACCGAGCGCTGCATCTTTTCCACCTCGACGAAGAGGATTCCATGCCATGAGCCAGCCCAAAACCGAACGCGTCGTCATTATCGGCGCCAGTGACAATCCCGAGCGCTACAGCCACAAAGCCCTGCTCTTGCTCCGTCAGCATGGCCATGAGGTCGTGCCCGTGCATCCGAAGCTCAGCGAGATCGAAGGCGGGCCCGTTGTGGCCGATTTGAGCGCTATTTTGGGACCGGTGGACACCGTCACGCTCTATGTCGGGCCGACGATTTCGTTGACGTTGAAGGACAAACTCATCGCGCTAAAACCTCGTCGGGTGATTTTCAATCCCGGCACGGAAAATGCACCCTTGCAGGCTACTTTGACCTGTGCAGGAATCGCGTGCGAAGAAGCTTGTACCTTGGTGTTGCTACACACCGGCCAGTTTTGAACATGCGCCCTCGGCAGAGCGTCTGAGCGCTGCAAACCCCAGAGACATGTTAGAGATTCAAAAAGATCGAATTTACGAAGCCAGCCGCCTTCGCGCCCATGGGGCCAGCGAAGAGGAAGTCGAATCCCTCAAGGCTGCCGGAAAATTACCCTTCCGGCCTGCCTTCGTCGCCGGCAAACGCAAGAAGCGCTCGTCGGAGGCCCCCACCGGCACCTTCGAAGTGCCCACCGGAGCGTTTTCCATCCCGCGCAAAGACTGACCGTTTCCGGTCAATCCTCCGTCACTGGCTTCTCAGCGTTCACGAAGAGCGCAAAGACCCCCGCGAGCACAAACGCCCCTGCGCAGAGCCACACACCCTCCTGGTAGTCGTGATTCGTATCGAAGCGTTCCAGCACCGCGGTGAAGAGCATCGGCATGATGGCCGCGCCGAAGTTCCCCCACATGTTTCCCCAGCCGAAAAGCTGCGCCTGATATTTCCCGCTGATGTCCTGCATCGTCGTCCACATCGCCGGCAGGCCGAAGTCGCCAAAAAACGCCACCATCCCAAAGGCCAGCAGGATCGTCCACGGCGTGTCCATCCATAGCGCCACGAGGTAAAGACCCGCCGCGATGAATTTCGTTACTGACATCGGCAGCATGCGGCCCAACCGACGACCGTGACGTCGCGTGAGAAAATCCGTGCCCCAGCCGCCCACCATGATCCCGCCGATGCCGATGAAGAGCGCCCCACTGGTGATCCAGCCGTTCGTCACATCATCGAAGTGCTTCACGTCCTTCAGGTAACGCGGAAACGTCAGTGCCGTGAAAGCCCAACCGATGTTCGTGAAGAATTGCACCGCGTTCGCCATCCATAGGCTGCGACTGCGGCAAGCCGCCCGCAGAGGAAAGCGCCGCGCCGGCTCGCGACTCGGTTGAAAGTCACCGCGACCCTCCGCCAGGATGGCGATTTCCGCCTCGTTACAGCTCGGATGGAGCCGTGGATGGTCCCGGAAGACCCGCCAGAAGAACAGCGCCACGCCGATCCCCGCCGCGCCATACACCCAGCCCGCCCAGCGCCAGTCCCCCAGGCCCACGATCACCTTCACCGTCAGGATCGGAGCCAGGAAAAGGCCCGCACGGCCACCGAGTGTGATCAGGCTGCTCGCCACGCCACGGCTTTCGATGTGCGTCCATCGCGTCACCAGGCTGCTGCTCGCCGGGTAATAACCCGCCTCCGCCAGACCGCACAGCAGCCGCGCTGCGAACAACGTCCAAAAACCCGTCGCAAAGCCCGTCGCCGCCGTGAAGAGCGACCACGCCGCGATGTACACCGTGATCAGCGCCCGGGCACCGAAGCGATCACTCAGCCAGCCCGCTGGCACTTGGAAAAGCGCGTACGCCCAAAAGAACGCTCCGGTGATCCAGTCCGTCTCCTTCTTGCTGAAGGTAAACTCCGCCTCGAACGAGTCCGAGGTCAAAATCTGCGCCAGACAGATGCGGTCCAGATACATCAGGAAGGCCACCACCGTCGCCGTGGCGAGGATTTGATGGCGGACGGCAGTAGGTCGAGCGTTTTCCATGAGAAGCGGGAGGCGGGGCGTGCGTTTGCAGCCTGCCATGAAAGCCGTTCCGCTGTCCATTCTTCTCCTCAGCCTGCACTTTTCCGCCTTCGCCGCCGATAAAACGCCGAAGAAAATGCGCCCCAAGCTCCTCCGCGAGGGCCAGGTGCTCGTCGCCGATGACTTCAGCACCGCCGAGATCGACAAAGGCTGGCGCATTCCGAAGGGCGAGTTCGCCGGGAAGGTCACGCTGCAAAACGGCACCGCCTTGATCGAAACCGGCGTCGGCAAACAAGGCTACATCTACCGCCAGTTCGAGGCTGGCACCACCGATGCCAGCATCCAGCTTTTGATGAAGCCCGTCAGCAGCACCTGGATGGGCGTGCGTTTCATGACCGACGGCGAGGAAGGCACCAAAAACTGGAAAATCGCCACCCTCATCTACGCCAACGGCTTCGTCCGCGTCGTCGAGCCCGATGCCTCCGCCGATGCCGCCAAGCTCAAGGTCCTCCAAAGCGCCAAAACCGACATCAAACCCGGCGACTGGTGGCGCGTCAACATCGAGAGCCGCGATGAAAAACTCCTCGTCCGCGTCAACGGCAAGGACATGGCCGAACTGAAGCACCCCGGCACCGCCGGCGACAAAAAAGGCGTTCTCGTCAACCTCTACGGTGGCACCGGCCTCATCGACGAAGTGAAGGTCATGGCGGGCGGGAAGTGAGGAGCTCTACTGATTCGTTAAAGCATCGCTGTTAACCACATGTTTTCCGGTCCAATCTTCGGTCAATAAAACCTAATCCGCCAACCATGGGAGTTGAATCGAAGTTTTACATCATTCCGAAGGCCTCGAGCCTACGTCCGAGTCCGCAGAATGTGCTGGATTTGATTGTTGCGCTGAGGTCCAAAGCGTTCCTCTGCGATCCGTAGGCCGTCAGTTTTGCTCCTGATGTTCATGGGATTAACAATGATGGAGAGGGCTTTACCTGGACGACAGGGCGTAGGCGGGGCAAGGGCCAAGGATCGCTGGACGATCTGCTGGCGTTCCTTGTCACACATCGTGATTCGGATGTGTTGCTTCATTGGACCAACTCCGACCTTACTCGAAGCGGGTTGAAGTATCCGTTGACCGTCTTACCAGAGTCAGACGAAGTCTATTACGACATTGATTTCCACCTCGTCGCAGAAACGGCTTATCACACTTCTGAAGTGATCGAACCTTTTCACACTATCCGGTGTGCTTGCGGGGCAGAGATCGCCGAACTCAAACCAGATGATTCGGATCCTTTTTATTGTGCACGGTTGCCTACCATGTGCACGAGGTGCCATAAGCCGAATGAATTTGAAAACCTCTCGATGACCTATCGTGACCCTTGGACAGGCGAAGAGAAGGAGGGTTTCGGTGGTGTGACGTATCGCTTTGCGGTCGTTGTGGATTGCGGAAAAAACGGTCCCGATCGGACTGCTCAGGTTGCGGCGGACTTTCTCGGCATTATCCAACGCACCCTTGGGGTCATAACTCGAGAGATCAGAGACGTCTACTAAAAGAGGAGATCCACCTAGCATGGTGGGTATGGGGGCATACCCTAGAGGCAAGTGACCGTCCTGGCGCTTTCGTGAGCGATTTCTGCTTTCGTCTTGCATGCTTCCTGCGCTGGAAGGATGGTTTGTCATGACTGCGATCAAAAACCTCGTCACGCTGCTTGTTATCGCCCTGCTCGGCTCTGGAGTGCTGGGCTGGTTCCTCTTCCAAACCCGCACGGATAATGATGCCCTGCGTGCCCAGCTCTCCCGCCTCGAAGGCGAGCACACGGAGGCGCTCAAACAACGCGATGAGCAGATGCAGCGTGCCCTTGAAAACCAGGCCGCGAAGCACCAGCAGGCCATCGACACCATCAACGCGGAGCACGACAAGGCCGTGACCGCCATGCGCCAGGGCGAGCGCCAGCGCCTAGCCGCCGCCGCGAAGGAGTTCGACAACATCTTTGAAGGCAACAAGGCCACGCTCGGCTACCTCAACAGCCTCGAAGACAAGGTGAAGGCGGGCCAAACGCTCGCCAAGGCGGAGGTGGAGCGTCTCACCCTCATCACCACCGGCCTCGGCTACCTCAAAAAGCAGTATCAGAAGCCCATGCAGGAGTTCAAAGAGCTGCAGGACTACTTTGAAGCCCAGGCCGCCAAGGTGACCGCCAAACCGAAGGGCAATTTCTTCAAGCGCCTCTTCAGCAAGGAATTCCGCGAGGCGGAAAAGGAATACGAACGCAGCGAGGGTGCCCGCCAGGCCTTCGAGCAGGCCCAGGGCGTCTTCATCCAAGTCTATTCCAAGGCCCAGAAGGCCATGGGCAATGTGAGCCTCGATGCCGATGCTCAGATCAAAAAGCTGCAAGATTACCTCGACGAGAAAAAGCAGCAGAACCCCGAAGACCTCAGCGCTCTCTTCAGCCAAGCCCGCAAAGCCCTCCGCACCCATCAAGAGGTCCTCGACTTCGAACCCGAGGCCGGCCCCGCCCCCTCGAACAAGCCGCAGCCTTGAGGCTGACGGAATGTCGAATATCGAACAAGGAGTGACGAAGTCCGAAGGCTCCGGACTTCCTCCTTCGGAGTTCCTTGTTCGACATTCGATATTCAATTGCTCGTCCGTCGCCTTGCATCCCCGCGCCGACTCGCCACCATGGCGGCCCTTTTCCCCGCCATGGCCTACATCAACGAAAACTACAACAAGCTCAAAGCCGGTTACCTCTTCCCCGAAATCGCCCGCCGCGTGAAAGCCTTCACCGAGGCGAACACCGAGGCCGCGAAGCGCCTGATCCGTTGCGGTATCGGCGATGTGACCGAGGCGCTCCCCGAAGCCGTGCGTGCGGCGATGCACAAGGCCGTCGATGAGATGGGCGATCGCTCCACCTTCCGTGGTTACGGCCCAGAGCAGGGTTACGACTTCCTCCGCAACGCCATCGCCGAGAACGATTTCAAATCACGCGGGCTGAACATCGAGGCCGATGAGATCTTCATATCCGACGGCAGCAAGTGCGACACCGGCAACATCCTCGACATCTTCGGCGCGGGAAACAAGATCGCGATCACCGATCCGGTGTATCCCGTCTATGTCGATACGAACGTCATGGCTGGAAACACCGGCGATGCCGATGACAGCGGCGCTTATGCCGGTCTGCACTACCTCAAATGCACGCCCGAGAATGGTTTCGTGGCCGACATTCCCTCCGAGCCGGTCGATCTGGCCTACCTCTGCTATCCAAACAATCCGACAGGTGCCGTCGCCACGCGGGCGCAGCTCGAAGCCTGGGTGAAATACGCCCTCGCGAATGGCACCACGCTCCTTTACGACGCCGCTTACGAGGCCTTCATCCGCGATCCTGAGCTGCCGCGCTCCATCTATGAGATCGAAGGCGCTCGCGACTGCGCCATCGAGTTCCGCAGTTTCTCGAAGAACGGTGGTTTCACCGGCGTGCGCTGCGGCATCGTCGTCATTCCGAAGGGTCTGATGGGCAAAACGAAGGCGGGTGGCAAGCAGGCCATCCATCCGCTCTGGAGCCGCCGTCACAGCACCAAGTTCAATGGCACCAGCTACATCGTCCAACGCGGTGCCGAGGCCATCTACAGCCCCGAGGGCAAGGCGCAGGTCAAAGCACTCATCGAGCACTACATGGGCAATGCCGCGCTGCTCGTCGAAGCCTGCAAAAAGGCCGGACTGCAAGTCTTTGGCGGCGTGAACGCCCCCTACGTCTGGGTCGGCTGCCCGGGCGGCCTCACCAGCTGGCAGATGTTCGACAAGATGCTCAACGAAGCGAACGTGGTCATCACCCCCGGCAGCGGCTTCGGCAGCGCCGGCGAAGGCTACTTCCGCATCAGCGCCTTCAACAGCCGCTCGAACGTCGAAGAAGTCTGCCGCCGCATCGCTGCGCTGGTTTGACGTAGAACGAGTTTTCCAACTCGTTCTCTGAATCTCCGCGTCACGCCCTATGGCGTGGCGCGAAACCTCAAAAATGCCTTCTCCGCCACGGCGGCATTCACGGTCCGTGTACCATCGGGATTCGTCGTGATCTGATTTTCGGGCACGTCGGTCCAGTCGAGGAGGTTGGTGGAGGATTGAACCTTCAACGTGCCCCATTCGGTGAAAACGGTGCGAGGACGGTAGCTGAGGCTCAAAGCGCCGTTTTGCATCACGGGCTGCGGCATGGCGGGCTGGTCGAGGGCGAACTCGATCAGGTTCGGCACGCCATCGCCATCGGAATCGCCGGTGAAGGGGCCGCTGAGGCCTTGCGAGGTCATCCATTCGGTGAAGGGCAGGTTCGGATCGAGGCCGAGGACGGTCGTGGTGAGGTAATCATCATCCAGCGGGAGGATCGGCGAGGCAGGGAAGGTGGTGTTGAAGGTCTGCACGACCATTTGGGCGATCTTCGCATGCGCACAGGTGCTGGGATGAAAGCCATCGCCGCTGAAGACATACCTCGGACGCGCATTGGCATCGGCCACGCGGTAGAATTCGATGCCGTTGAGGCGAAACGGATCGGTGATGAGCGCTTTCGTCATCGCATACACACCCGGCACGAAGCCGATGCCCTGCGTCTGCGCCCAGGCGGCGAGGCTGGCATTCAGTGAGTCCATGGCGGCGGTGACACGGGCGGTGTAAACGGGATGCGTGGGATAGCCCTGCTGCACTTTCGGCGTGCAGCCGACATGCGGCACGCTGACGAGCACGATGGGCATGGTGGGATTCAAAGCCCGCACCCAGCCCACCAGCCATTGCAGATTGCTCAGCGTCGTATTCGTGACTGCGGGGCCGATGAGGCCGTTGTAGAGGTTCGCGTAGTAGCTATCGGCATCATTGCCTCCGGCGAAGATGACGACGCGCTCCACATCGAAGCGAATGTGGTTCTTGAGCGAGTTCACCCACCAGAACTGATTCAAAGGATTCGTGAGAAGGCTTTTCAGCTCGCCCGTCGTCGCCCCGGGCACGGCCCAGTTGTGGGCATGGCCGGTGGCTCGGATGTCCGCCCAGGCTTTGAACTCACCCGTATCAAACCAGTCCGTGCGATGCTGGTGAAGGATCTCGATCCAGTTCCGAGCCTGCCAGGCGGCGGGGTTGGTGGGAAAGAGGCCTGGAAACTCGGCCTCATACTCCTTCGTGAGGCTATCTCCGAGGACGAGGCACTGCTCCGCTCTGGCCGTGGTAAACAGCAGCAGGAGAAAGCAGGTCAAAAGGCGCATGGGGGTAGATCAGACGAACCTTCGTCCAAAAAGTTCAGCCCACACCCTTTTTGAAGCCCGTGGGCGGTATAAATCGTCCTCCACATCGGCTTCAAAGCTGCTATGAGGATACTCTCTTGCTCACCGCCGAAGCTCCAACCTCTCCCCTCCAACGCCTCCTGCCCGGCTACCGGCCGGACAGCGCCGCCTTTGATGAGATGATGGATGAGCGCGGCCAGCTCCGGCCGCATTGGAAGACGTTTGGGAGTTTCCTCGCGCAATGTGGGCCACAGGACTTCGCCTCACGCTCAGAGGCGGTGCAGCGGCTGCTGCGTGACCACGGGGTGACCTATAACATCTACGACGATGCTTTGGGCACCAGCCGACCGTGGATGCTCGATCTGCTGCCCTTCATCGTCAGCGCGGAGGATTGGACGAAAGTGGCCGAGGGCCTCGATCAGCGGGCACGGCTCATGAACGTGATCCTCGCGGACATTTACGGCCCGCAGCGGCTGCTGCGCGAGGGCTGGCTGCCATCCACGCTCGTGCATGCGAATCCCGGCTTCCTGCGCCCGGTCGTCGGCGTGCTGCCAACGGGCGGGCGATTCGCCACCCGCTTCGGCTGTGATCTCGTGCGTGGCCCCAAAGGCCAATGGATGGCGCTGGCGGACCGCGTGCAGGCTCCCAGCGGTGCGGGCTACACGCTGGAAAACCGAATCATCCTGGCGAGCGTCTTTGCGGAGGAATTCAATGCCTCGAAAGTGCGGCGGCTGAAGTCCTGGTATGACCTGAAGCGGGATCTGCTGCGCAGTCTCCAGCCAAACCGTCGTGGCACCGCCGGCAGCCTCATGCTGACGCCGGGGCCCTACAATGAGACCTACTTCGAGCATGCCTTCCAGGCTCGTTACCTCGGCTTCCCGCTCGTCGAAGGGGCCGATCTCACCGTGCGTGACCGGCGTGTCTTCCTGAAGACGCTGGAAGGCCTGCGGCGTGTGGATGCGGTGCTGCGGCACATTGATGATGTCTATGTCGATCCACTCGAACTGAACTCAGACTCCATGCTGGGCACCGCAGGCCTGCTCGAGGCCTGGCGCAGCGGCAGCGTGGCTCTCGCGAACGGCCTCGGCTGCGGCGTGGTGGAGACGCCCGCCATGCATCCCTTCCTCCCCGGCCTCTGCCGCAAGCTGCTGGGTGAGGAATTGAAAATGGCCTGCGTGCCGACGTGGTGGTGCGG
>JBILVU010000132.1:0-16050 GCA_044370285.1 Prosthecobacter sp. | reverse complement strand
CGTGCGAACTGGGCAACTGGGGACTGCCAACCCAAGGTCATCCATTTCCCATCCGCAATCTCAACGGGGCGATCGACGAGTTCGCCATCTACGCCGCCGTGCTTAGCGGGGCGGAAATCCAGTCCATCTTTGAAAACGGCAATCCCAAATGAGGCTGCTCCTATCCCTTCTCCTTCTTCCATTACTCGCTCCTGCACGTGAACCCTTGGTGGAATGCGACCTTGTTGGCCCTTTCCCGCCTCACGCCAGTTGGCGCGCCATCAGCTCCGGCCATGCGGGCTGCGAGGGCGCACAGTGGGTCGGCGACACGCTGCACTACGCCGCGCATCATGACGGCTTCGCCTTCAAATGGTCCGAGGCCACCGGTCTCGTCGTCTGGCGCAAGGACTCGCCCGAGGCCACCAGCTTCCGTCCCGATGGCGCGGGCGGCTTTTATGTCGTCGAGCAGACCACGAGGCAGCTCACCCGCTGGAATGCCCAAGGCGAGCGTGTGGAAGTGCTCGAGGATACCTTTGAGGGCAAAAAGCTCAACCGCCCCAACGATGTCATCGTAAAGTCCGACGGCACGCTCTGGATCACCGATCCTGACTGGCTTTTCAGCAAGCGACCCAATGACAAAAAAGAGCTGCCCGGCCAGTTCGTGTTCCGATTTGATCCGAAGACCAAAACGCTCACCAAAGTCGCCGAGGGCTTCGACAAGCCAAACGGCATCGCCTTCTCGCCGGACGAGAAGCATCTCTTCATCTCCGACAGCGGCACGCCGAATGTCTTCCGCTTCCCGGTCAACGCGGACGGCACTTTGGGGCCGCGCGAAGTCTTCGCCACCTTCACCGAAAAAGGCCTCGACGGCCTCGCTCTGTCCCCGCAGAGCCTGCTCTGGGTCTGCACGAAGGACGGCATCCGCATCACCGCCTTGGATGGCAAAGCGCTCGGCCTCCTGAAAACCCCCGGCAAGCCCACCAGCATCGCCTTCTGCCCCGAAGGCCGCCTTGCCGTGACCACACGGGATGCCTGCTACGTCACCAAACTTCAGTAACCCAACTCCATCAGACTCCATGACTCCATCCGCCACCCCTCGTCGTTCCTTCCTCAAAACCGCCGCCTTCGCCGCACCGGCCATCGTCGGCCTCAACTCCACCGTCCGTGCCCAAGCCGCCAATGAAGGCAAGCTAGGTGTCGCGCTCTGCGGCCTCGGCGGGTTCTCGAAGCAATCCATCGCCCCCGAGCTGCCGCTGGCGAAGAACGTGTATTTCGCCGGAGCCATCACGGGCGATGCCGCCAAAGGCCGCGAGTGGGCCGCGCAGTATGGCTTCCCGGAGAAAAACCTCTTTAGCTATGCCGACATGGCAAAGCTAGCGGACTGCAAGGACATCGCCATCGTGCATGTCGTCACGCCGAACTCGCTGCACGCGGAGCACAGCATCGCCGCAGCCAAAGCAGGCAAGCACGTCATGTGCGAGAAGCCGATGGCGACGAGCGCCGAGCAGTGTGAGGCGATGATCGCCGCCGCGCAGGCCGCCAATGTCTATCTCGGTGTGAACTACCGCCTGCAATGGGAGCCGCATCATGTGAAGGCCATCGAGGCGCTGCGCGGCGGCGCGGTGGGCGATCTCTCGAATGGCAACTACGAGTTCTCCTGGGGCTATGCTGCCAGCCTCGCCGACCCGGAGAAGCGCAAGACCATCAAGAAGTGGCTCCTGGACCCGAAGCTGGCCGGTGGCGGAGCGATGTTCGACACAGGCGTGTATCCCGTGCAGGCCGCGTGTTACCTCACCGGCAAAACTCCCGTCTCCGTCCGCGCCTTTCCGGCCACGCGGCACAAGGACTTCTTCCCCGAAGGCGTGGAAGAAACGATGAGCTTCGAACTGATGTTCGACGACGGCTTCCAGGCTCTCTGCCGTGCCAGCTACAGCAACAGCTTCCATCAATGCACCACGCTGGGCCCGAAAGGCAGCGTGGAAATCCTCCCAGGAGACAAAGGCAGTGTCTATGGACAAAGCGGTGGCAACAAACCCAATCCGAAGCGCCTCGTGGTGAACAAAAAGGAAGTGACCGCCGAAGACACGCTCCAGCTCGCCGTGCTCCTCGACGAGTTCGCCAAGGCCATCACCAGCAAGTCGCCCTTCAAAGCCGATGGCGCGATGGGCCTGCGCGACATCCGCATCGTCGAGGCCATCTACGCCTCTGCCAAACAAGGCGGAGCCAGCGTGGCGGTGAGTGCCTGAATAATGAACCTGCCGAGCATCCTATGAGATCTATCGTTGCTTCTTTTTTCCTCCTTGCCGCGACACTGCCCGCAGTGGCGGATGATTCGGCGGAACTTCTCTTCGTGCGTCGCATCGTGCCGCTCTTTCATGAGAAGTGTCTCGCTTGCCATGGCAATGATGAGGCGAAGATCAAGGGCGGGCTGGACATGCGGACGCTCGCTTCGACGCTGAAAGGTGGCGAAAGTGAGAAGCCCGGGTTCATCGCTGGCAAGCCGGAGGAGAGTCCGCTGTATCTCGCGGTGACGCGGACGCACGATGACTGGGAGGCGATGCCGCCGAAGGAGGCGGACAAGCTTTATGCGGAGCAGATGGCGTGGATCAAAGACTGGATCGCAGGCGGTGCGCCGTGGCCGGATGATTCGCGTGTGAAGGCCATTGCGAAAGCAAACGAGGCGAAGTGGTCCGCCGAGGATGGCATCACGGTGAAGACAACCGGAGCCTTGTCGCCCGAGTGGGCGAGCCGGAAATACAAACCGGAGGGGCTGTGGGCTTATCAGCCAGTGCGGAGGCCAGACTTGGAGACAAGGGGACAGGGAGACAAGGAGAGGAATCCCATCGACACGCTCATCGCAGCGAAGATACCTGCTGGCCTGGAGCCCGCGCCGGCCGCCGATGCTCACACGTTGATACGCCGCGCCTCGTTTGACCTCACCGGACTGCCGCCGATACCGGAGGAAGTGGAGGCGTTTGAGAGCAGTTACTCGAAGGACGCGAATGCGGCGCTGACGACGCTCATCGACCGCCTGCTCGACTCGCCGCATTATGGCGAGCGCATGGCGCAGCACTGGTTGGATGTGACCCGCTACGCGGACTCGTCGGGCTTTTCAAACGACTACGAGCGTGGGAATGCCTGGCGCTATCGCGATTACGTGGTGCGCGCCTTCAACGGCGACAAGCCCTATGATCAGTTCATCAAGGAGCAGATCGCCGGGGACGAGATCGACGCCAACGACCCTGAGAAGATCATCGCCACGGGTTTCCTGCGCACAGGGCCTTGGGAGTTAACCGGCATGGAGGTCGAGAAGATCGCCCGCCAGCGCTTTCTCGATGATGTGACCAACAGCGTGGGCGAGACCTTCCTCGCGCACTCGCTGCAGTGCGCCCGCTGTCACGATCACAAGTTCGATCCGGTGCCCACGCATGATTACTACTCGATTCAGGCGGTCTTTGCGACGACCCAACTCTCGGAACGGGCCGCGCCTTTTCTTCCAGAAGAGAACACGCAGGGCTTCGAAGAGCGCGCCTATCTGGAAAAAAGCCTCGCGGAATATGAGTCCGTCCTGACGGAGCTCGACGCCGTGTTATTGGAGAGCGCCGCGCGTTGGTTCAAGGACAACGGCAAGGACCCGGCCCGGTGGAATGCCGCCGTCGCGGCCGCACGAAATCCCGCAACTCCGAAGCAAGGCCCCGCCAGGAAACTCGGCAAGTATTCGGACCTGTTCGCCGCCGCACGAAACGCGCTCACCAACGCCGGTGCGCCGGAAGGGGACTTCCCTCCCAAGCTGGTCGGCTTCACGCCGGAACAGTTCGGCATGGAACGAGTGGCACGAAAAGGATTGGAGCGACTCCGGTGGGAACTTGACCGCTACGAACCCTATGCTCTCGCGGTCTATGGCGGACGCACCCGGCAATACAAAACCGTCTTCGCTCCGCTGCGCATGCCCCCCGACCGGATGAGCGCGGGCGAACTGGAAGAGACCTGCATCCTCACCGGTGGCGATCCCTTTGCCTCCGGCACCAAGGTCAAACCGGGCGTGCTCAGCGTGCTCGGCTCCGTGCAAAAGACGCCCATCCCCGACACCATCGAAGGGCGTCGCAAAGCCTTCGCCGAATGGGTCGCCAGCGCGGACAATCCGCTGACCACGAGGGCCATCGTGAATCGCGTGTGGATGTGGCACTTCGGCCAACCGCTCGCGGGGAATCCGAACAACTTCGGCAGCACCGGCAAAAAGCCCACCCACCCCGAATTGCTGGACTGGCTCGCGGCGAAGTTTGTGGAGAGCGGCTGGAGCTTCAAGGCACTGCACCGCCTCATCATGACCTCGGAGGCCTATCGCCGCAGCGCCACGCATCCTGATTTGAAGACCCTGCGAGAGAAAGACGCCCTCGGCACCAGCTACGCCGTCTTTGCACCGCGCCGCCTCAGCGCGGAAGAGCTGCGCGACGCCATGCTCGCGGCCACGGGCGAACTGAACCGCGCCCTCGGCGGTATCCCGAACCGTCCTGAGATCAATCTCGAAGCCGCCCTGCAACCTCGCCAGGTCATGGGCACCTTTGCCTCCGCCTGGGTGCCCAATCCCAAGCCTGAGCAGCGCCACCGCCGCTCAATCTACGCCCTAAAACTGCGCGGCCTCACCGACCCGATGCTGGAGGTCTTCAATGCACCCGCGCCGGACTTCTCGTGCGAGCGCCGCGAGGCCTCCACCGTCACGCCGCAAGTCTTCAGCTTGTTCAATGGTCAGAGCACGCAATCCCGCGCTCTCGCTCTCGCCCATCGCGCTGTGAAGGAAACGCGCACTGATAAAGAAGCCATTGCACGGATCTTCGCGCTCACGTTCTCCCGTCCACCGAATGCCGGAGAAACGCAAAGCTGCCTCGCTCATTGGCGCGACATCGAAGCCCTGCTTGGCAGCGAAAAGCCGACGACTCAAAAGCCACCGCTCGAAGTCCGCCGCGATGCCGTGGAAGAGAACACCGGCGAGAAGTTTTCCTTCAACGAGAAGCTGCATGCCAATGCCGAGTTCGTGCCCGACTTGCAACCCTCCGACGTGGAGGCCCGCACCCGCGCTCTCGCCGATGTGTGCCTCGTCCTTCTAAACTCCAACGAGTTCGCTTATGTCTATTAAACCCTTCTTCCCCTGCGCCGGAGCCCGCGCTTTGCACGCGCCAACGCGCCGCGAGTTCATCTACAGCATGGGCACCAGCCTCGGCAGTGTCGCCTTCAGTTCCTTGCTCGCCGAGGAAGCAAAGAAGAATCCGCTCGCACCGAAGTCAGGCCACTTCCCGGAGGCGAAGGCGAAGAACGTCATCTTCCTCATGATGGAAGGCGGCCCCTCGCACATCGACACCTTCGACCCCAAGCCCACGCTGGCGAAACTGCACCTCAAGGAGTTCACTCGCCAAGACAAGCAGGCCTCCGCCATGCAGGGTGGCAAGCGTTACTACGTGCAGAGCCCGTTCAAGTTCATCAAGGCCGGCCAGAGCGGCGCGGACATGGCGGACAACTGGTCGCACCTCGCCAAGGTCGCGGATGACCTCTGCTTCTTCCGTGGTTGCACCGTGGACAGCGTGAATCACCCGACCGCGATGTATCAGATGAACTGCGGCAACCGCTTCGGCGGCGATCCCGGCATCGGCGCGTGGGTGAACTATGGCCTCGGTTCGCTCAATCAGGACCTGCCCGGCTTCATCGTGCTGCCCGAGGTGAGCTATCCGCAAGGAGGTGCGGCGAACTGGAGTAACGGCTATCTGCCCGCGAACTTCCAAGGCACACCGTTGCGCGCGAAAGGCTCGCCCATTCTCGATCTCACGCCGCCGCCAGGTGTGAGCGAAGCACGTCAGCGAAAGAACCTCGACCTCATTGCCAAGCTCAACACTTCACACGCCGCGCAGCATCCTGGCCATGACGAACTCGCCGCGCGCATGGACAACTACGAACTCGCCTTCCGCATGCAGATGCAGGTGCCCGAGACGCTCGACCTCTCCAAGGAGGACGCCAAGACCAAGGAACTCTACGGCATTGGCAACGACGCCACCGATTCCTTCGGTCGCAAATGCCTGTTAGCTCGCAAGCTTGTCGAGAAGGGCGTGCGCTTCGTGCAGCTCTACAACGGCTCCTGGGACAGCCACGACTACATCGAGCGCGCCCATGGCAATCTCGTGCGCGGCGTGGACCAGCCCATCGCCGCCCTCATCACCGACCTCAAACAGCGCGGTCTCCTGGACAGCACCCTCATCGTTTGGTGCGGCGAGTTTGGTCGCACGCCCGACAACGGCGTGCGCGGCGGCACCGCCTACGGTCGCGACCACAATCCGAACGCCATGACCGTTTGGCTCGCCGGTGGCGGTTGCAACGCCGGTCACACCATCGGCGCCACCGACGACCTCGGCATGACCGCCGTCGAAGGCAAAGCCCACGTCCGCGATTTCCACGTCACCCTCCTGCGGCTCCTCGGCCTCGACGACAACAAACTCACCTACTACCACGCCGGCCGCTTCAAGCAGCTCAGCCAGTTCGGCGGCACCGTCATCAAGAATCTCATCGCATGAAACCCACTCTCAATCTCCTTGCCGCCCTGCTGCTCGCACCGCTGATACGGTGCATTGAAAACTGAAAACGAAAGGAACAACTATGAACACAGCAACCATCCTCATCACCCGACGCTACGCTCTGCAAACCTTGGCTGCCGCTGGCATCGGCGCTGCACTCACTCCATATCTCGCCGCGCAAACTGCCATTCCAGCCAAACCCACGCTGCACGTCTATCCCGACTACGGCTGGCTGCGCGGGTTCAGCATCATCCCTTCGTGGGCGGCGAGGATCGAGGATGCGTGGTGGTTTTATGATGGGGCCAGGATGCGGGAGGAAGTGGCGTTGGCGAAGCAGGTGCATGCGAACTGCATCCGGCTTTGGATCGAATACACGGCGTGGATACGCGATCCTGAAAAGGTCACCGCGGACTTCATGGATGCCGTCGCGGCCATCGCCGAGAACGGAATGAAGGTCATGCCCTGCCTCTTCAACCGCTGGCACGACGCCCAGTTCGACTACGGCGGCACCTATGTGGAAAATCTGAAGCCCGGCTGGAAACAGCCGCTGGAATATGTCAAGGCCATCGTCACGCCGCTGGCGAAAGACGACCGCATCCTCATCTGGGATCTCTGCAATGAGCCTGCGGCCCACGATTTGAACAGCGATCCGAATAAGCGGGAGTTCGCCTGGCTCAGCGAGATCGCGGCCACCGTGCGCGGCTGCGGCGTGCAGCAGCCCATCACCATCGGCACGATGAACGGCATCGTCGGCAGAACGGGCAATGTCGAAACCTTCGCGCCGCTCGTGGACGTGCTCTGTGCCCATCCGTATGCCCACGACCGTGACGGCCTGGAAAAACTCATCACTGGCCATCACGCGTTGCGCCAGACCCAGGCCAAGCCAATGCTCGTCAACGAATGCATCCCCGGCAGCCTCAACGACGCCACCCGCGGTGAGGTGACACGCTACTACTCAGAGCTGCTCTCCGCCGCCGGCTTCGGCTGGATGGGTTGGGCCTTGCGCGAAGGCAAGGCCATCTCCACCCGCCGCGACCGCTACGACGGCAACGGCATCAACAAGGAAGGCTTCCACCCATTCTTAACCAGGGAAGGCAAGCTGCGCGGCGGCCTGGAGTTCCTCACCGAAAAACCCAAGCTCCGCGCGCCCTGGGAGAAGGCGTGAACCAAGGAAGACGAACCCGGTGAAATCCACCCTCACTCTCCTCACCGCCCTGCTGCTCGCGCCACCGAACGCGCCATACTTTCTCTCCTGAAAAAAATGTGACCGTCTAGGCCGCTCGCGGAATAACACGGTTTCAACCCGCTTCATCTGCATGCCCCATCTACCTATTAATAGACCCAATGTCAGGGTCTGCGATGCCACGGAAACTGGGGCGTCCAGGCCCCTCGCACATCGCTGCTTACACATTCAGTCCTGCGTCATGAAGGCTGCTGCGATTGGCTTCTCGTTGCTGGTTGGCTTCGACAGTCTGGTGAATGCGGCCCCGCTCTCCGGCACGAAGTTGGTCGGCCCGACGGGTGATTATGCGAGCCTCACGGCGGCCATTGCCGATGTGCAGGCGGTGGGCAATGGGCTGGGTGGTGCGCTTGTCCTCGAACTGCAGGCCACTTACGTGAGCAGCGTCGAGACCTTCCCGCTCACCGTCCCAGCCCTCAATGGTGCCAGCGCCGTGAACTCGCTCACCATCCGCCCGGCCAGCGGGGCGACGGGCCTTTCGATCGTCAGCGCGGTTTCATCAGCGGCGACGGTGGATTTGAATGGCGCGCAGTTTGTGACCATCGATGGCAGGCCCGGAGGCGTGGGGAGCTATGCGGCGAGCGGCGTCGGCGCGGTGCTTCAACCGAGTGTGCTCACCATTGCCAACACCAGCACCAGCGGCGTGGCACTGCGCTTCATCAATGAGGCCATCGGTAACACCTGCCGTTACACCGTGCTCCGAGGCGTGAATACCAGCGCCAGCAGCGGCACGGTCGTCTTCAGCGCCACCACTGGCGCGAATGGCAATGACAACAATACGCTCGACCACTGCGACCTCGACGACGGTGCCAGCACTCCGGCCAATGGCCTCTATGCGCTCGGTTCCACTGCCACAGCGGCGCAGAACAACAGCGGCAACACCGTCGCCAACTGCAATGTCTTCAATTTCTATGCCAGCGTGGATGCTGCGGGCGTGCGGTTGGACGGCGGCAACACCGATTGGAGCATCACTGGCAACAGCTTTTATCAGAGCGCCAGCCGCGCGGCAGTGGGGGCGAATGTCCGCGCTATCTACATCAACAACACCGCCGGCAACAACTTCACGGTGACGGGCAACTCTATCGGTGGCAGTGCGCCGAACACGGGGGGCACGGCTTGGACGACGACCGACACGACGCTGGCTTTTCTCTTCCAGGGCATCCGGCTCAATGTCGGCACCACTACTCCGAGCAGCGTGCAGGGCAATTCGCTGGCGAACATGATCTGGACGAGTTCCAGCAACGCCAGCACGCTGCCCGGTGTGTGGAGCGGGATCCATCTGCAGGCCGGGGCCGCGAACATCGGCACGGCGACGGTCAACACCATCGGCAGCGGGACTGGCACGGGGTCGGTCTCCGTTACCACTGCGGGAACAGGCGGCACCACCTTTGGCATCGGGTCGGCGAGCAGCGGCACGGTAGCCATCGCTAACAACAGCATCGGCTCCATCACGGTCAACGGCTCGGCCAGCACGATCTCCGCTTCGCTCACCGGCATCCAGGTCACTGCGGGGACGAACAGCATTAGCAATAACACCGTGGGTAGCACCGTCACCGCCAACAGCCTGAATGCGGCCACATCGTCCATTTCCAACACCGGCCAGCAGGTCACGGGCATTCTCAGCTCCAGTGCCACCAGCGCGAGCATCACGGGCAACACGTTGGCCAATCTCAATAACAACTACTACGGGCCGAGCTTCTCCGGACAGATTCGCGGCATCGTCACTTCTGCCGGGGTGAACTCCATCATCGGCAACAGCGTTAGCAACCTTTCCACCACGAGTGATAGGTCGCAGTCGGTGTATGGCATTACCGCTACCTCCACGGCAGTGGGCCAGACCGTTTCGCAGAATACCGTGCATTCGCTCGCCAACACGGATGTAGCAGGCTCGCCGGTCGGTATGACCGGGATTGGATATTCCGGCGCAAGCAGCGGCACCAACGTCATCGCCAGCAACTTTGTGCACAGCCTCGCGATGCCCTCCAGCAACACCTTGTCGTATCTTCATGGCATGAGCTTCGGCACCGGCAGCTTCACGGCGCGGAACAACATGGTGCGGGTGGGCCTCAAGGCGGACGGGTCTGGCACGGCAGGCGCATCCATCGTGCGCGGCATGTATGACAACGGCACGACGGCAGGCCGGAACTTCTACCACAACTCCGTCTATGTCGGCGGCACGCAGACCTCCGGTTCGAGCAGCACCCGGGCCTTCGATAGCACCACGGGTGTGAGCAATGCCCGCACCTACCTGAACAACATCTTCGTCAACGCCCGTGGTAACAGCGGCGGCACCGGCAAGCACTACGCCGTCGTCTATGGCGGCAGCGGCGGTGGGAGTGCAGTAGGCCTGACAGCAGGGGGTAACCTCTTCCTCGCCAGCGGCACCGCCGGCGTGCTCGGCTTATACGGCAACGATGTCATCACCCTATCCACGTGGCAGTCCGCGACCGGGCAGGATGCCACCAGCGCGGTGGCAGACCCGATCTTTGTCAATCCAAACGGCAGCGCCTCCACCGTGGACTTGCACATCGCCGCCAACAGCCCGGCGAACAACGCCGCCCTCGCCCTCGCCGCTGTCACCGCGGATTTCGACGGCCAGTCGCGCAGTGCCACCACGCCGGCTATTGGCGCGGATGAGTTCTTTCAGCCCGACATCGCCGTGACACAAACCAGCGCCGTAGCCGATGGCGGCAGCATAGACTTCGGCTCGGTGACGCTCGGCAGTAGCAGCAACGCAAAGACCTTCACCATCGCCAACCCAGGCACGGCGGATTTGACCAGTCTCGCCGTGACCGGCGGAAACAGCGAGTTCGTCGTCAGCGCCCTGAGCGCGAGCACCGTGCTCGTAGGCACCGGGACGGTCACCTTCACCGTGACCTTCACGCCCAGCGCCACCGGTGCGAGAAGCAACATGTTGCAAATCGGCAACAACGTTACCGGAGCGAAGAACCCCTTCGACATCAACCTCACTGGCACCGGCCTCACCGAGCAGGAAAGCTGGCGGTTGACCTACTTCGGCAGTGTGGCCAATTCGGGAGCGGGTGCTGATGCAGCGGACTTCGACAAGGACGGCTTCAGCAACCTCTTCGAATACGTCGCCGGACTCGTGCCCACTGATCCAGCATCCATTTTCAAATCGCGTATCGAGCCCGTGGTGGGAAATGCCACGCAGATGAAGATCATCTTCAGTCCGATCGTCTCTGGCCGCACCTACACCGTGAAGACCAGCCCAGGCCTCGGAGCGGCTGCCGTGTGGACAAATCTCACCGGCGGCCTCACGAACGACAACGGCAACGAGCGCACGATCACCGACACCAACGCGACGGTTAGCGCGAAATTCTACCGGGTGGAGATCACGAAACCATGAATGCGATGAGCGAAGCGAGCTGGAGACGGTATCTGATTGCACTCTGCCTTTTGGTGGCCGCATGCGCCACGGTTTGGGTGCTGCGACCGCGAGAAAAAGGAAGTGGGGAGGCTCCGGCGGCATCGTCAGCCAGTGGGAATGCTCGGGACCACCGGACCACAACCGATTTAACCCGGAGCGCAGCCGCCGACGTCAGAACGGGCATGGCAGCCGCAGGGGTTTCATCAAAGGCTCAGGTCCCCGCCGCGCGGCCTGGCAAGCCCGCTGGCGATCCGGTTTTTGGTTTGATCGAAACTCCCGACGGCTTGCAGGCGAGCCGCGTGAGGCCGCGCCGGCCCGTGGAATTGAGTCGCCACTACGTGCTCGTCGGGGAGGCGAAGGCCCATCCCAACCGGTTGCTGGCCAGGTTTTCTACGGCCGCTACTTTGGGAAAAGCGATTGCAGCGCTGTCGGAAAGTCGTTTCGAACCCTTTCGAATGCCACTGAACCGCGCGGGCGTGCTGGTGCTCGAGTCCACCGCAAGAGAAGAGACGGAGGGGGCGACTTCGGAGGAGGCGCAACGCAAAGGCGTGGCTCTTTCGCAGCGGATCAACGTTCTACAAGCTTCCGGGCAGTTCGAATACGTCGAGCCCGATTACGTGGTGACCACGCAAGCCGTGCCGAGCGACGGCGCATTTAGCGGGGATCTCCTCTGGGGACTCAGGAATACCGGCCAGTCGGGAGGAGCCGCTGGGGAGGATATCGACACGGTGCGGGCATGGGACATCACCACCGGTTCCACCGACGTGGCCGTGGCGGTCATCGATACGGGCATCCGCTATACCCACCAGGACCTTGAGGGCCAGATGTGGAGGAATGCAGGTGAGATCCCCGGCAATGGCATCGACGACGATAGCAACGGCTATGCGGACGATATCTTCGGGATCAACGTGATCAACGGGAGTGGCAATCCGATGGATGACCACAACCACGGGACGCATTGTGCCGGCACGATTGGCGCGAAGGCCAACGGAGGCGGGGACCATGTCGGCGTGGCATGGCAGGTGAGTCTGATGGCATTGAAATTCCTCGGTGCCGATGGCTCCGGTGCAACGTCCGACGCCGTGGAATGCATCGAGTATGCCGTGTCCCAAAATGTGCGTATTCTCAGCAACAGTTGGGGCGGAGGTGGTGCGAGTATCGCGTTGGAAAATGCCATTCGGGATGCGGGGAGCAGCGGGGCCCTCTTTGTCGCTGCGGCGGGAAATGCCAGATCCAATAACGATGTCAGTCCGTCTTATCCAGCATCCTACAGGCTCGATAACATCCAAGCGGTGGCTGCCATTGGCAGGAGTGGGAGTTTGGCCTCGTTTTCCAATTATGGGGCCGCTACGGTCCATCTCGCAGCCCCCGGGGTGGATATTTACTCCAGCACGGCGACCTCCGACAGCTCCTACGCCTTTTTTAGCGGCACGAGCATGGCTACGCCCCATGTGGCTGGGGTGGCAGCGCTCGTGGCGGCGCGCTATCCTGGAATTGACTTACTTAGCCTGAAAAACCGAGTGCTGCAGGGCGCGGTCCCGACGTCCGCCCTTGCGGGCAAGTTGATCACAGGAGGGCGTGTGAGCGCTTACAACGCCCTGACGCTCGGGGCGGATGGCCACTTTGAGGTGGTGGTGGCGGCGGCTGATCATCCGGTGGTTGCGGGAAATGAGACGGTGTTCGAGGCCTACGTGTCCGATGTGGACAAGGTCACTGGAGCCAGCGTGACGGCCAGCAACAGCGCGCGTGGCATCAATGCGTCCTTCCTTGATGACGGCCGGACACCAGATCGTATCGCCGGGGACGGCATCTATACCGCAACCATCACGCTGCCGGCCACTGACGGCAACGGTGCCAGCACCTCGATCGACCTCGTGTTCTCTGTGTTCAAGAGCGGTATGACCCCCTATTTGCAGACCAAGACGTTTCAATATGTCGATCCGCTCACGAACGACCATTTTGCCAATGCGCGGATGATCACGGGCACCAGCTACACCTCGCCAGCCGTCCGCAATACTTACGCCACCATCGAAACCGGTGAACCTAAGCATGAAGCAGGCGGAGGCGGGAAATCGGTCTGGTGGGGGTGGACGGCACCGCGCAGCGGCCGGGTTCAAATGGATACCGTCTCCAGCAGTTTCGATACCTCGCTGGCAGTTTATACGGGGAGCGCGCTCAGCAGCTTGGCATTGGTGGCTTCCAATGACGACATTGATTTGGCGACTGGCACATACACGAGTTCGCTGGCGTTCGACGCTGTCGCAGGCACCACCTACCGGATCACGGTGGATGGCGTATATTACTACTCTGCAGGAAGAACCTCGAGCGGGACGGTCCGCTTGAATCTTCTGCTGAACACGCAGCCTGTGGCATCGAGTCTCGACTACACCATCACGGAGGGCATGCCGGCCAACTTGAGCCTCGCCGCCACCGACGCCGACGGGCAGGAACTACGCTTTGTCATCACCTCGCCCCCATCGCATGGGCGAGCCGGAAATCCAAACGCTTTGGACGGTGTCTTTCCCTACACCCCCAAGCCAGGTTTCCGCGGCCAAGACTCGCTGCTGTTCACCGCTACCGACGGGATTGAAACCAGCGCCCCTGCCCAAGTGCGGATCACGGTGCTGGCATCGGCTGACGTGGATGGCGATGGCATGCCCAATGTGTGGGAGACCGCCCACGCATTGAACCCGGCAGTCAATGACGCCGCGCTCGACCCCGATGGCGACGGCCTGACCAACCTGCAGGAATACCTCGGAGAAAGGGATCCGCAGGACCGGGCATCAGGCGCTCCCACCATCGCCATCGCGCAAGCATCCTCTGGTGCCTTCGCGGGAACTTCCGATTGGGGCGTCGGCATCGGGGGCAACTCCTTGCGGAACGGCCTGAGCCGCCAACAGGGTCCGACCACCGGCCAACTGGCGTGGACAGCCGGGGCGGACTCTCTCGCGGGATTCAACATCGTCGTCGAAGGTGACGTGGTGGTGGCGACGCGCGTCACCAGCCGCACCAGCTCGCCGGATGACAGGCAGCAGAACTCTGTGATTGTCGCTCACTCGCTGCAGAACGGTACCCTTTTGTGGGAGAAGCGTCTGCCGGTGGACTTTCCGGACACCGACGGCTTCAACAACGTCGTGGGCATCTGCAACGGCGTGGTTTACGCCACCCGAGGCACCGATTATGGCAAAAGCTACCTCTACGCCTTGAGCGCCGCGAATGGGCAGACCCTCTGGAGATCGTCCGAGGCATTCATCAATATAGGCTATGGATTAAGCGCGATTTTTGCCCCAAATGGCGATCCCTTATTGGCTGACATAAGCTGGGGCACCTTCCGGGTCAGCGCTCAGAATGGAACCATCGTCTGGCGACAAACCGCCCGTGCCTTCGCAGGCATCGCTATCTTCGGAGACCGGATTTATGGACTTGGATATGTTTTTATCGATCCAACCAAGCCCGCGACGAGCAAGAGGGCCAGGGGCTTGGCGGTATGTGACCTGGCCACCGGAGCTTTCCTGAACCAGCAACTAATCCTCGAACCCCGCTGGGGCGTCACTGCCCAGGAGGCCTGTGTTTTCGTCGGCCCCGATGGCACCATTTATGTCCCGCGAAGCGAAGGCAACGAGAAGGCCGACATCCTTTGGGCGGTCGCTGATAGCGGTTCGGATTTCAGGGTGAAATGGGCGCTGCCCCTGGCCATGCGGCGCAACCGGGCCTCCTTCGGCATCGGCCCCGACGGCAGCATCTACAGCCATTCGAGGGACAATCGTATCATCCGAATCGATCCCGACTACGGCCAAGTTCTGCACTCGTCCCAAGCGCTCAGCAGCGACCGCAACTTCGGCACCTCCGAGCTTCAATTGGCCGTCGATGCCGCGGGCATCGTCTTTGCCAGCAACAACGACACCCTGTATTCCTTTAACGCCGTTCTTACCCAGCGCTGGTCCACCACCGTCACCGGCATCAACATCGGCGGACCTAGGCTCGGAGCCAACGGCACCCTGGTGGTCCACGGAGCCGGAACCAACGGCATCAAAGCCTACCGCACCGCTGCGACACCGCTCCCAACACCACCGACACAACCCGCAACGATGAGCATCACCTTTTCCGGCAATATCCTGGAGGAAGCCGACACGCCCGGCGGCCCCTGGACGGTTGTGCCAGGAGCCACGAGTCCCTGGAGCGTTACCCCCGTTCAGAGCCGGAGGTTTTATCGTTCCCGGCTGTATTGAGCGCACGCATCACCCCATGAAACCTATATTACCTCTCCTCACCGTTGCCTGCGTCTCATCGAGACATACTTGGCATGCTGTCTCGCTTTGCTCGGCCTTGCTGCTCGCGCCGCTTGCTGCTGAACAACACACGCATTCCACCACTCCCGACCGCGAAATTCAGCCGAAGGCCGATCGAATCGACGCTGGAGCGAAGAAGGACTCCAAAACCAAGTAACAACTCCCCGCCCTCCTCACCGCCCAGCTGCTTGCACCGCCAGTTGTGCTCCACTCCGCATGAGTTCCCATGCCCACCGCGCTGGACAACCACGACGCCCACGACTACGCCGAACGGATGCCGAGGCACTTGCAGGAACTCCGGGAAGCGATGGGTTTGAGCAAAGTCAGCCTTGGTTCTTGAGCGTGGCATAAGACGGGAATCAATCGGCAGGATCAAAGGCGGCTTCATCTGCCTTACCATGGACGAAACGCCTGGCTTCCAAACCAACACGCGCATGTGCCACGCCGTTCATCAGCGTTGTTCGGCGACTCGATACGCAGCGGGCGTGGCTTCAAACAGGCGTTTGAAGTGCTGGCCGAAGCGGGAGACGTCGCGGTAGCCGACGCGTTTGGCGATGCGGGCGATGGGGAGTCGGGTGGTGCGGAGGAGTTCGGCTG
>JBILVU010000131.1:0-16088 GCA_044370285.1 Prosthecobacter sp. | reverse complement strand
GCCGTGCTGGCGGTGCTGTTTGTCTTTTTCCTCCGAGCGCAGTTCAAGCTCGGACTCGACTGGATGCTCTCCGGCGAACCGGGTGACCGTATCGCGGCCATCGGCGAGAGCGTGACATTCGAGTTCTCCCGCCTCGCGGAAAGCGAGTGGCCCGCCCGTTTGAGCGAGCACGATCAAAAACACGGCGTCACCTTCGGCCTCTTCGACGGACGCGGCGAGCAGGTCTTTGGCAAAACCATCGCGCCACCTGCCGAAGTGCTCCCCAAACTCATCGACCGCCGTCCTCCCGGCGATGGCAGTCCGCGCCGCCAGCCCGGCCCCGTCTCCAAACGACCTGCGGACGCACCGCCGAAGCCGCGCTTCATGCTGCGTGCGGGCGACCCCGCCCGCTACTGGGCTGGCATTCATCTCGACCTCGTCGCGCAAGGCGGCCGCTCACTCACGCTCGTCATGGTCTCGGACAGCATCAGCGGTGGTGGCCTCTTTTTCGATCTGCGCCCGTGGCTCTGGCTCGCCGCTGCCGCACTCCTCATCTCCGCACTCATGTGGATGCCCTTTGTGCGTGGCATTACCAGCTTCATCCGCACGCTCAACACCGCCGCAGGCCGCATCGCCCATGGCAAATTCGACGAACGCATCGAAAAGCAACGCAGTGACGAACTCGGCGAGCTCTCCACCTCCGTGAACACGATGGCCGCCCAACTCGGCGACTACATGACGCAGCAGCGTCGCATCACCGCCGATGTCGCCCACGAGCTGTGCAGCCCCATCGCGAGAATGCAGATGGCCCTTGGCGTGGTGGAGCAGCGCAGCACCCCCGATCAGGCCACCTACCTGCAAAAACTCGACCGCGAACTCCAACACATGGCCAAGCTCGTCGAAGAAGTCCTCGCCTTCACCAAAGCTGAAACCATCCCCGACCGCGAAACGCCCGAAGACATTGACTTGCGCGAACTGCTCCAAAACGTCCTCGCCCGCGAAGCGCCCGAAAATGGTAACCAACTCGAAATCGGCGACATCAAACTCAACAGCCTCCGAAACGCCCTCGATCGAGGAATCGGCAACGTCGTGCGCAATGCCGTCCGCTACGCCAAAGACATCGAAATCACCGCCAAAGCCGAAAATGGCCGCGTCGGCATCCAAATCGCCGATCGTGGCCCCGGCGTGTCCGAAGAGGCCGTCTCACGCCTTTTCGAGCCCTTTTACCGCCCCGAAGCCGCTCGTGGTCGCAACACAGGCGGCAGTGGTTTGGGTCTAGCGATTACGAAGCGCTGCATCGAAGCCTGCGGCGGCACGGTGACAGCGCGGAATCGCGAGGGTGGTGGGCTGGTGGTAGATTTCTCACTGCCTTCGTTAGATACGATTGAGATCAAACCGAAGTGAGAATCATAAGCTCCATCCGTCGCGATACTCTGGCGTGAGCAGTGTTGTGGCTTCCGCATCGTTGGTGAACTTCATCGCGTCGTTGTCCCACTCCAAGCGGGTGCCGCTGCGGCGCACGGCGATCATTCCCAGCAGGCCGATCTCGCTCAAAGAGCCGCCGTATTCAAAGCTGGAGCCGGCGGGGCGGTTTTCGCGGATGGCGTTGAGCCAGTCGTGCTGGTGATTGCCCTTGGGCACGCGGGCGATGGTCTTCTCCGGCACTTTGAAGCCCTTCATGCTCGCTTCGGGAATCAAGCGCACGCCGCCAGCACCGTGCGAGCCGTGCATGATCTTACCTTTATCGCCGATGACCACTGCGCCGATGCCGACGACCTTGCGGTTGTCCTGTTTCAGTTCCTCCGGCGCGGGAATGCCGATCTCGCCATCGTGCCAAATGAGCTTCACAGGGCCACGATTGGCTTTCGCAGCGAACTCATAAGTGATGCGTGTGCCTTTGGGATAAAACGCGGCGTGTTTCACTGGGTCGTAGTCCTTCGTCTCCGCCGTGATGGCAGTGGGCATGCCGAGATCGAGTGCCCAGAACGACGGATCGACCACATGGCAAATCCAGTCGCCGATGCAGCCGCTGCCATACGCCGAAAAGCCGCGCCAGCTAAAGGGCACATACGCCGAATGAAAGGGCTGCCTCTTCAGCGGCCCCTGCCAAAGGTCCCAGTCGAGACCCTGCGGCACGTCGTGCTTCTCGGTTTGAATGGCCTGCTGCTTGCCGATCTGGCAATACACGTCCTTGAAGGCATCGCAGCCCGCGTGGATCTCCGACACGTTGCCGATCGCTCCGGACTGCACCATTTCGACGAAGACGCGGATGCCCTCGGATGAGTGGCCCTGATTGCCCACCTGCGTGACCACCTTCTTCTCCAGCGCCGCTTTCCGCATGGCACGCACCTCTGCCACGGTGTGCGCCAACGGCTTCTCACAATACACATGCTTCCCATGGCCGAGTGCTGCCAGCACGGCGACCGCATGAGTATGATCCGGCGTGGCGACGAGCACGGCGTCGATCTCGTTGTTCATTGCGTCGAACATCTTGCGAAAGTCGGTGAAGCGCCGTGCCTTCGGGAACTTCTTGAAGCTCTCAGCAGCTCGACGCTCATCGACATCACACAGCGCCACGATGTCCTCGCCCGCCATGTCACCCAAATCCGCCGCACCGCGTCCCCCAACACCAATCGCAGCAATACGGAGCTTGTTTGACGGCGTTTGAGCAGCGCCCTGAGCACGCACGACATGCGCAGGCACAAACTGGAAACCAAAAGCAGTGGCAGCGGAGGTGGAGATGAAGGAGCGGCGTTTCATGGTGGGACTAGAAGTCCCTCGCCGTGTGATTCTTTCGGAGTCAGCAGTGACAACTGCCACAGCCCTTGCTTTTCAGCGCCGCGAGCTTTCGCTCGATCTCGAGTGAGGTCGGCGTGATGGCCAGACCACCGAGGGACGTGCAGCGGTGCTCGCGGGGCATCATCGTGGAAACATGCTTCGCGGCGTCGATGACCTCGTCGAGCGGGATGAGCGGATCAAAGTCCGCGAGGGCCATGTTCGCACAGGAGAGAGCGTTGCTGGCGGCCATGACGTTTTTGCCGAGGCAAGGTGCCTCAACGCGATTCGCGATGGGATCGCAAATGAGACCGAGCATGCTCTGAAAGGCCATCGAAGCGGCAGCAATGGCTTGATCGCGTGTGCCACCAGCGAGGGTGACAAGCGCCGCCGCCGCCATCGAAGCCGCAGAACCGCCTTCGGCCTGACAACCGCCGACTTCGGCCGCAAAGGTCCAGCGCGTGGCGATGAAGACGCCGATCAGTCCGGCGGCGAGCATCGCCTTGGCCATGTCTTCTTCGCTTTGATTCATCGCCTCCGCCATGGCGATGACGGCTCCTGGAAGTGCGGCGCATGCTCCAGCCGTCGGCGCGGCGACGATGACGCCCATGCTGCTCTTCACTTCCATCAAAGCGGTGACGTAAAGGATGATGTGATTCAAGGCCCCACCATCAAGCAAGCGGCCTGACTTCATCATTTCGGCAAAGCGTCCGCTTTGATGATGCAGCACCCGATCTTCGTAACTCGTGCCTGCGATGCCGCTGGCGATGGATTTGCGCAGGATGCGGACGATTTCGGTCATCTTGTCGATGACTTCGTGTTCAGTGAAGTTTCCGCGAGCACGCTCATACTCGATGGCTAGCTGCCAGAGCGGGGTGTTTTGCGCTCCGTCGTGCGTCAGCATGGCTGCGCAGCTCGTGAAGGGCAGTTCGATGTTGTCTCGGGATGGCACTGGTAGCACGGGCGAGAGACACTTCACTGATTCCACCTCCAATTCAGTGCGCAGTGTCCGCAAAATGATCTCCGGCACAAACCGATCTGATTTTACCTGCATCAGCCATGATATCTGATCTGCGCTCAACATTTCGAACTCCTGGCTGATGAATCCGTCCGCATCAGTGCACGCAATCAAGCTCCAACCCAAATTCGGATCTCCTTTGAACCTGATCAGCGTCTCATGATACCCGCCATCCATGCGCAGATGAACCCCATCAATCTCAATCACCTCGATCATGCCGCCACCCGTCGAAATGGCGATGAGCGTGTGCGTTTCGCGGCTGTTATTCAGCGTGAGCCGATAGGTATTCGGATGCGGATCTCCGACATCGACGGTTTCGATGCGCAGTTTGATCCCGGCATCGGCGAGAGCCTGCGCGGAGTTTGGCAGCCGCTCGTCATCGGCATCCCAGCCGAGCAGGCCGCCGAAGAGGCCCATGTCACTGCCTTGGCTGTCGTGCGTGGTGGGCAGCGAGCCTTCGCGATCAAACTCGACGAGCACCTCCGTGATCTCGCCGTCCATCAAATCTCTTGCGAGCCGCCCGATGCGCAGCGCCGCCGCACAATGTGAACTCGATGGCCCGCGCATCACGGGGCCAATCACGTCGTTGAAGATGGAGACGGCAGCGGAGGTTTTCACGGAGGACGGTTTTATCACAGAGGCCATGACTGCATAGGAAGGTTTTAGCAAAGTCTCAGATACCCAGCTCCTCGCACAGGCGATTTGGCGTCCATCCAGACTCACGCAGGCTTTTCAAGGAGCGGGCGTCATCGCGCTTGGCGAGGCGTTTGCCTGATTCATCGGTGATGAGGCGGTGATGATGCCAGCGTGGCACGGGAAGGCCGAGGAGGTGCTGTAGCAGGCGGTGAAGATGTGTGGCGGGCAGCAGGTCCTCGCCACGTGTGACGAGCGAGATGCCTTGCAGCGCATCATCCACCACCACAGCGAGGTGATAGCTCGCGGGCGTGTCTTTGCGGGCCAGCACGACATCGCCAAAGATCGTCGGATTGGCGATGATTTCGCCGAGAGAGAGCTCGGTGAAGGTCAGCGGGGTGCCGATGAGCTGTAGCGCTTGGTTCACATCGAGCCGCAGGGCATAGGCGTCGCCACTGGCGAGTCGTTTTTGACGTTCATCCGCATCAAGATGGCGGCAGGTGCCTGGATAAAGCGGCCCATCGGGGCCTTGCGGTGCGTTTCCGGCTCTCGCGATCTCATCCTGAATGTCGCGCCGCGTGCAAAAACAAGGGTACAGCAGGTGTTTGGCCTCCAACTGGCCCAGGGCGGCTCGATAGTCTTCAAAGTGATCGCTTTGTCTGCGCACGGGTTTTTCCCAAGAAAGGCCCAGCCAGGCCAAATCCTCGAAAATTGCCTCTTCATATTCACGACGTGCTCGCGTGGCATCGATGTCCTCCAGACGAATCAAGAAGCGCCCTCCATCGGCCTGCTGCGCGGCAAAAAGAGCCGCATAGGCATGGCCGAGGTGCAGCCATCCGGTGGGGCTCGGTGCGAAGCGGGTCGTCTCAGGCATAAATCACACGCCGCTGAGTTTGCGCACCGCTTCACCCGCTAAGACGAAGCCAAACGTGCCTGTGACAAACGTCGCCGCGCCAAAGCCCGCTGCACAATCGAGCCGCAAACCGGCTTCGGTGCCTTCCTGCGGTTCGTTTTTGCATGTGCCATCGGCTTGCGGATAAATCGCTCTCTCGGTGGAAAACACACACGGCACGCCAAAGGCCATCGGTCGCCCTTCGAGGCTCTTCGCAAAGCCAAAATCACGCCGCAGGCTCTGCCGCGTGCCTTTGAGCAGCGGATCGGCTCCAGCAAAGCCGAGATCGGCTAGCTTCACCGCCGTGGCATCGCGTCGCCCGCCTGCGGAGCCGCTGGTGATGACGGGAAGGCCGCGCTGCATGCACTTCGCAATGATCAGCGCCTTGATGGAAGTGCGGTCAATGGCATCGACGACATAATCAAAGCCACCATCGAGGAGGCGGTCCGCATTCGATTCGGTCAAAAACTCGATCACGCGGTTCACGCGGCAGTCTGGATTGATTTCAGCCACACGCCGCGCCAGCACCTCGACCTTCGGAATGCCGATGGTGCCTGCGAGAGCGGGAAGCTGGCGGTTGGTGTTCGTGATGCACACGTCATCCATATCAATCAACGTGAGCTGGCCGATGCCGCTGCGTGCCAGCGCCTCCACCACCCACGAGCCTACGCCGCCCACACCCACCACCGCCACATGCGCCGCCGCGAGCCGTGGCAGTGCCGCCACGCCATAGAGCCGCGCCATGCCGCCAAATCGTTGCTGGTAGGTTTCATCCATGCTCGTCCCTACCCGCAGGAGCATGACAGGCAAGTATCGCGCATCACTTCATGCCATCTGCCGCACCCCAGGGCTCGATTTGACGGAGATTCTTCGCCGCGAGTTGCGCGTAGCATTCCGGCAAGTCAAACTTCGCCAGCACGTCCTGCAGCATCGTGGCATACGGCCATTGCTGGTCCTCATGGATGGCGATTTCGTGGAAGGACGTGAGCGCATGCTTCAGCGTCACCTGCTTCACCGCGGGCGAAAGCAGCCCGGCAAACGCCGCTGGCAATGCGCCCCAGCCATTGCCCACGAGATGAATTTCCTCATGGCCCGCAGCAGCGAGCATTTGTACCACACGCAGCACATCATGCACTCGCTGGCCGAGCAACGGACGGTCGAGCATGAAGCTGTAGGCCGCGTAGAAGTAGTGGCTGCCGTAACGAGCGAGAAACTGGTTTACGCCGCAGGTATCCGGCTGCGAATCGCCGATGCCACGCACATCACAGGCGAAGAACGCCACGTCCGGCGAGGTGGCGAGTAGCTCCTGGACGAGTGGTTCATCACGCAGCTCCGCATCTGCCGAGTGATGGGAGATATAGAGCACAGCTTTTTTCAAACCACGCGGCAGGCGCGAGGTGAGTGCTTCCTCGCTCAAACGCGTCACCAGCGCATGCACCTCCGGCTCCGTCTCGACAGCGTAGGTGCAGTAGGCCTTGGCGGGATATTTGCGATTGCCAACGCTTCGCAGGATGCGGTAATCGGGCGCGGTTTCTGGCATCGGCGGCAGTTTCAGCACCTCACGCACGACGTTGAGATCGAGTTTGCCACGCTTTGAGGCTAGCGACTCGGCTTTCTCCTTCGTGAACGACATCAACGTGCGACTGCCCATTGCGCCAACCTGACCTTGCGGCGTGCAAAGCAGGTCCGCATCCTTCTCGGTCGAGATCACTGGCTCCGCGTCGGCCATCTTGAGGCCGGTGGCTTTGCCAAAGAAGCGATACATGGCCTCGCGGTTCGGTTGCGAGTAGCCATGCGGATCGGGGCCGGTGTGCAGCGCGATGTTCTCCGGCTTGCCGAGCAGGGTGTAGAGCTTTTTGAGCCGCTCGTAGCTCTCCGCGCTGCCACGGGCATCGAAGTAGTCCTTCTCCTGCGCCATGATGATCACCGGCTTCGGTGCCATGGCGGCAAGGAAGTCACAATGATCGAGATCGAAGGCCAACACGCGTGGTGGGCACTGCTCGTTGTCCTGCGGCAGTTCGTTCTCGGCATCACGGCGAAAGGTGGTCACGAAGCACGACGGCGCTCCCATCGTGAAACGTGGCTCCAAACCGCACAACCATGTCGTCTGCGTGCCGCCGCCGGAGTTTCCCGTCACACCGATGTGCCGCTCATCGATCTCCGGCCGCGTGAGCAAGTAGTCGAGCGCTCGGATGGCATCCCATGCAAACCATGCGCCAAGAAACTCGCCGACAAGCAGCATCGGGTTGCCCATTTGATTGTGCTCCGTCGTGCCACCGCTCAATCGCGAACCGAGCTTCTCATTCAAATACTGAAATCGCTCGCCCTGGCCTGCTGGATCGATCAAAAAACACGCCATACCCTGACGTGCTAAACCTTGCGCGAAGCTCTGATATGCTTCTGCCGCCTTGCCATTGAGCGAATGACCGCACACGCCGATCACGCCGGGCACTTTGTCTTTTGTGTTCGTCGGTAGATAAAAATTACCCGTGACGATGAAACCAGGTCGGCTCTCATAGTGGATGTTCTCGATGCGATAAGCCTCGCGCTCAATCACACGCGTCACCTTGGCATTCAGCGGCGTCTTCTCCGGGAATGGCCCGAAGCTCATGCGAATGCGTTCCTGCACCGATTTCACATAGGCCTCCGCATCGGCCTTCGTCCTCAATGCCGCTCGTTTCACATTCCCACGCGTCTCAGCGGCCCGCACCTCGGTGACGAGCCAGTCTTGCATCATTCGTGGAAAGCGGTTGAGTACATCCAACGTCGATATCTCGATAGGCTTTGAATCGGTTTGAGCCAGCGCTGGAGTGCTTGCCGAGCCAACAGCGCATCCGAGCGTGGCGAAAACGGTCTTGGCAAAGAATTCACGACGATGGAGCAGTGGGGGTAGATCATTCATGGGTGCGATCTTTATATCGGTGATCTCGGCTGCTCTTTTCCGCGGTGCGGCAGGCCTTTTGGCCGGAGGGGCTTTCATATCTTTGTCAAGCGTTCGTTCGCGAAAACTTCATCGCTATGCATCGTTTGGCTTCTTTGAGGCGGATGATATAGCCCGACCCATGGCCACCGTATGATGTGGTGAATGATTGCGATCTGATAGTGGCCGGTTTTCTGCTATCCGGGTCGCCGCCGCTCTCAATTCCCCAAAAAGCCACTTGTTCACAAAAATTTCTTTTCAAATAGCCGTAGTCTTGTAGAATTTAAGCAGTCTTAATCCAGTTTTTATAAAAATCTTCGCAGATTTGCCATGCATATTCGATTTTTGAGTGATGGAAGCGAATACCGCTCTTACGGCGGGGGTAGCTTCTCAAAAAAGAAAGATTCCGGAGGAATCTTTTGGTGGACCATTTTGATCACGTTCCTGATGGGAGTAGCCACTTTCTGTTGGTTCTTTAGTATTATGGTCTTCTCGCATCCCGAGAAGCCCTTTAATTATCGTGTTCTCGCGAAATTTGATAAACTCGATCCCATCCGTCCTTTCTCGAAGTACTCGGTTCCAGGTGGGAAGTTTTTACCATCTCGCGATTTGCTCGCAGAATTTTTTGCATTTTCGCATGAGCAACTGGCGGTGAAGAACGACATGCTCAAGCGGGCTTACATCCGCAATTACAAGCAGGAGCAGCCCATCTACGTCACCGGGGAGTATCAGGTGCTTAACACACGCCCTCTTTCTTCCACGGATGTGATCACCGAAGGCTGGGTCGTCCGTGCGCGTTCGGTAGAACTCGAAGATGTGGATGTCGAAATCGTCCTCCCAGGATTGAAGGAGGCGACCGATCCCTGCCAAGTGGGTGACAAGATCACACTCGATAAGAAGAACAGCTTCGCCGCTGCGCTTCATGTGCAGAAGTTTGATCATGACCGCCTCTGCGTGACGCTCATGCCGATCACCTACCAAGGTGTGGGCATCAAGGATGGCAAGGCATGGAAGATGAATCCTCCGAACCTGCTCAACATGGAGGCTTTCTGGCCTATCTCGGGTGAGCAAGAGGTCGGTGAGAAGGTCGCCGTCCAAGGCGGCGAATAGTTTCTGCTGCTCTGGAACTTGGGTTGGCAAGCAAAGGCACATCTCTTGGCGGCGTAGTAGATCACCATTGTGATCAAACTGGTTTCATGGTTCGTGCTCGGCATCTCTGCGGCTGTCTTTGCGGAGAAACACTGGGCTTTCCAGCCGTTACGCCCTGTCCGCTCGTCAGGAATCGATGAGCTGGTTGAACGCGAATTGGTGAAGCATGGCCTCTCCTTCTCGCCGAAGGCGGATGCCCGCACACTGCTTCGGCGTGCCAGCTTTGATTTGACCGGCTTGCCTCCTTCGGATCTGCCGCCGGAAACATTATCAGCCGATGACTATGCGGCGCATGTGGATCGTCTGCTCGCCTCGCCACATCATGGTGAGCATTGGACGCGGCATTGGCTGGATGTGGCGCGGTACTCCGACACCAAAGGCTATGTGTATGCGCGGGAAGAAAAGCACTGGGTGCATGCCTCCACCTATCGTGACTGGGTGGTGAGAGCACTGAACGAGGACATGCCCTATGACCGCTTTTTGCTGCTTCAGATCGCTGCGGATCAAGTCGTGCCAGCAAAGTCGCCAGATCTGGCAGCGATGGGTTTTTTGACGCTTGGCAGGCGCTTTCTCGGGGTCACCCATGACATCATTGATGATCGAATTGATGTCGTCATGCGTGGGACGCAGGCGCTCACCGTCTCATGTGCTCGTTGCCACGATCACAAATTCGATCCCATCCCCACCCGCGATTACTACAGCCTCTATGGCGTCTTCCAAAGTTCCGCTGAGGCGCTTGTCGCGTGTGAACAAGGCTTCTCGATCGAGCTGGACGAGTTGGAAAAGAAAAACCGCGAGCTGCTCACCCAACGCCGCGAAGAGCAGATGGCTCGCACTCGTGCCCATGCGTCGGCCTACCTCTCGGCTCAGCGGGAGCTCGAAAAATATCCCGAAGAGGTCTTCGGGCAGATTCTCGACGAAAAAGACCTGAATCCCTTCATCGTCCACCGCTGGACGGCGTGGTTGGCAAAGCATCCCGGTATCAAGATCACGGATGAAATGCTCACCAAGGCTGATTCGCCATGCTTTGTGCCGGACGAGCACATCGCCAACATCGAGATGTATTTCCCCACCAATGTCGTCGTGGAGCTTTGGAAGTCCCAAGCGGCGGTGGACCGGCATTTGTTGCAGAACAAAGCCGCGCCCGCCCATTCGACCGTCCTTCTCGATCGGGCAGTGCCGAGCACTCCACGGGTTTTCCTTCGTGGCAATCCATTGACCAAGGGAGCAGTCGTCGAGCGAAGGTTCCCGAGCTTGTTTGGCATGCGCCCCGCTTTTACCAAGGGCAGCGGCCGCCTTGAGCTCGCCCACGCCATCATCGATCCCGCCAATCCACTGACGGCTCGCGTCATGGTGAACCGCCTCTGGCAGCACCATTTCGGCCGCGGTCTCGTTGCCACGCCGAGTGATTTTGGGAAGCAAGGAAGTCTGCCGAGTCATCCTGAGTTGCTCGATTGGCTCGCCGCCGAGTTCATTCGCTCGGGCTGGAGCATGAAGCACATGCACCGGCTCATCATGCTCTCACGCACTTACCAACAGCGCAGTGACAAAGCGGATCCGCGTGATCCCGACAACCGGCTCCTCTCTCGTATGACGCCCCACCGGCTGACCTTCGAAGAGGCCCGTGATGCCTGGCTGGCAGCCTCTGGACGCCTCGATTTCCGCATGGGCGGACGCCCACTGTCCTTGTTTGGCTCAGACAACACACGACGCACGCTCTACGCTCTCGTGGATCGTGAAAACCTGCCCGCCGTGATGCGAACCTTTGATTTCGCCAATCCGGACCTCTCGATCCCGCAGCGCACCGAGACCACCGTTCCGCAGCAGGCCTTGTTTGGATTGAATCATCCTTTCATCGTCCAGCAGGCTCGAGCGCTAGTGAAAGACACCGCTGCCATCGCGACCACGGATGAGCGCCTGCGCATTCTTTATAAGCGCCTGTTTCAGCGCGAACCAGCTCCGATGGAAGCCGCGCAAGCGCAGCAGTTCCTCCAAGTCGATCCAAGTCTCGTGCCTGCCTTGAGCGATCATGCCAAAAGCTGGTCTTACGGCCATGGTGAATGGGGGGAGAACGCAGGCCGTATCCGCGAGTTCAAGCCCTTGCCTCATTTCACCGGCTCTGCCTGGCAGGGAGAGGAGCTGTGGCCGAACGCTTCCCTTGGCTGGGCACAATTGACCGCCCAAGGAGGCCATCCAGGCAATGATCGGCTCCATGCGGTTGTCCGCCGATGGACCGCGCCAACGGATGGTCGCTACGATCTTTCCTCGACTCTGATTCATGAGCCGGAAGCAGGTGACGGCATTCGCGCCTTCGTCAGCCATTCGAGGCTTGGGAAACTCATGAGCACTCATCTTCATCATGCCAGCACTCGCCTGGATTTCTCCGCGATGATGTTTCATCGAGGCGAGACGCTCGATTTCATCGTGGACATCGGTGATGGGCTCAACAGTGACCAGTTCCTATGGACTCCCGTTCTTCGTTCATCACAGCCTTCCGTCACGGGTGGAGGTGGTGAGACCTCGGCGGAGGTATGGGATGCCGCCAAGGACTTTGGCGAACAACCACGCACGCTTCTAAGTCCCTGGGAGCAGTTGGTTCAGGTCCTAATGCTCTCCAACGAGTTCATGTTTGTGGATTGAGCGAGCGGTGGCCTTGTCACAGAAGGTGAAAAGGCTATGCACGGTGGCAGAAATAGCCTGCGGAAGGGATGGATGGAGAATTCATTCGCATCTTGATTCAGTGTGCGAAACTACATCTCCCCATCACCTTCATGAATCTCCGCCGCGACTTACCCGCCTCTCTTGTTGTCTTCCTTGTCGCCGTGCCGCTGTCGTTGGGCATCGCCTTTGCTTCGGGGGCACCGATCATCGCGGGGCTCATCGGGGCAGTAGCTGGCGGGATCGTCACGGGGCTGCTGGCGGGATCACCGCTTCAGGTTTCGGGGCCAGCGGCGGGCTTGACGGTCGTGGTGGCCGGATTAGTGCATCAGTTTGGCTGGGAGACGATGTGCCTGATCACGGCCTGTGCGGGCGTGGTGCAACTTTTGATGGGCTGGTTCAAAGTGGCACGCGGGGCGTTGATCATCGCGCCATCGGTGGTTCACGGCATGCTCGCGGGCATCGGCATCTCCATCGCGCTGGCGCAGATTCATGTGGTGCTCGGTGGTTCGCCGCAAAGCTCGCCGGTGGTGAATCTGATCGGCATTCCGAAGCAACTCGGCCTCGTGAACATGCAGGCGGCGATTCTCGGCTTTCTGACCATCGCGATCCTAATTGTATGGAAGAAGCTGAAAGCACCGGCGCTCAAAGCCATCCCTGGGCCGCTGGTGGCGGTGCTCACAGGCACGATCGTGTCCATCGTGATGAAAATGGACGTGAAGCGTGTGGACATGCCGGAGACGTTTGAGCTGACCAAACTCGCCCCGCCGGAGCATTGGGGGCCGTTTATCACGGCGGTGCTTACGGTGGCGATCATCGCCAGCATCGAGTCCCTGCTTTGCGCCGTGGCCACCGACAAGTTGCACAGCGGTGTGCGCTCGAATTTGGACAAGGAACTGCGTGCGCAAGGCGCGGGTAATCTCGTCTCCGGTCTGCTCGGCGGTCTGCCGATAACCGGTGTGATCGTTCGTTCGTCTGCCAACATCATCGCGGGTGGTGTGAGTCGCTGGTCGGCCATTTTTCATGGCGTGTGGATTCTGCTCTTCGCGCTGTTTCTCGGCAGTTTGATCGAAAGCATCCCGCTGGCGGTGCTGGCTGGCCTGCTGGTGCATGTGGGCATCAATCTGGTGAACCTCCACCACATCAAAGAGCTGACGAAGCACAACGAAATCCTCATCTACTGGGCCACCGTGCTCGGCGTGACGTGCGTGAACCTGCTGGCCGGTGTCGGCATCGGCTTGGGACTGAGCGTTTTCTTCCTGCTGCGCCGACTTTCCAATACCGATGTGAAAATGGAGCAGCGTGAAGGCAAATGGCATGTGCAGATCGGCGGCACGCTCACCTTTGCCTCCGTGCCCAGGCTGAATGCCGCGCTTTCCACCATCCCCGCCGGGCATCCGGTGGACATCGACCTCGCCGTCGATTTCATCGACCACGCGGCTTTTGAGGCGCTGCACGGCTGGCGTGAAAACCACGAGAAAACCGGCGGCCATGTCGATATCGACGAGACGCACGAAGAATGGTTCAAGCCTGCTCAAGCTGGCACACCACGTCAGGGCAAATCGCTGCCCGGCGTGAAAGCGTGAGCGGAGCATAGCCCCTGACGGGGGTGCATTATCCCCTCTCAAGGGGATGGGTTTTGGAGGGGTGAAGGTGGTTATTGAGGGCAAGTCCTTCACGCCTCTCCCAAAGTAATGTCTCACCCTGCCGAACCCGCCCTCGTTCATCCGACAACAGCCTCGGTGGTGGACTACCATCCGCATCCGCCGAAGCGCAAAAAACCGCTCGCGAGCGATCTGCTCATTGCCGAGAAGGCGAAAAAGCCCGCGATCTTTACGCTCGAGAATCTGCGTCGCGATGCACTCGCGGGTTCGATCACGGGCCTCATCGCGGTGCCGCTGACGGTCGGCATCTGTCTCATGTCGGAGTATCCGATCGAGACGGGTCTGATGACGGTGCTCTTTGCCTGCTTGATCAGCTTTGTGACCTTCCTCTTCCGTCCGGGCAACTACGTCGGCGTGCCGGGAGTCGCCGCAGGCCTCGCACCGGTGCTGGCGATGAGCGTTCACAAATTCGGCATGGAGAACATGCCCTTCCTCATCTTCTGCACCTCGGTGATGCAGGCCGTGGCGTGGAAGTTCAATCTCCAGCGATTCATCCTCAAAGCGATCCCGAGCTACCTCATCGAAGGTCTGCTCGCAGGCATCGGGCTCAAGATCGCGCTCAAGTTCTTGCCTTACACTTACGGCATTGTCGGCGAGAGCCACGAATGGTTCACGATGGAGCGCATGAAGATGATCGTGCTCTCGCTTGGTGCCTTGGGACTCTTTCTGCACCTCTTTGGCAAATACAAAGCCAAGTATCCCGCTGTGCCTTATGTGGCCGTCGTGGTCGTGGGCGTGATCTCCGGCATGTACATGCACATCCCGATGCTCCACATCGAGCACACGCCGATGAAGCTGGCGCTGCCATTCCCTGACTTTGATGTCGTTCCGCCGAAGATGGTCGCCGAGATCATCGGCTACGCGCTTATGCTGGCACTGATTGATGTGATCGAGCAGGTGATGAGCAACGCCGCCATCGAAAAGCTCGATCCGCTCGGTCGCCCGGCAAACACGAACAACAGCCTGCTCGCTATTTGGGTAGCGAATATCGGCAGCAGCTTCTTCGGCGGCATGACGAACCTCGACGGTCTCGCCAAAAGCGCCACGAATGCCCTCGCAGGTGCGGTCACGAAGATGTCGAACCTCTTCACCGGCCTCGTCCTGCTCATCTTCATCCTCGATCCGCATCTGCTGGAGCATCTGCCGTATTTCTCGCTCGCCGTGCTCATGATTTTCACCGGGTGGAAAATGATCGTCGGCCTCACGCATGTGGCCGCCCACGGCAGCTACGCGCTGCTGCTGGCGCTGTTCTGCGGCATCCTGACCTACACTGTCGGCATCTTTGAGGGGCTGATCGTCGTGCTCGGCATCCACCTCTTCATCAACTTCGTCATCTTCCGCCACGACCATGTTCCCTTCCTCGAAATGATGAAGCGTTTCGCCCATCGCTTTGGTGAAGAAGTCGATCCTCGCAGCACGGACACCATGCTCGTGCACAAAGACAAGCAGATCGGCGGCCTGCGCTACAGTACCATCAGCCACAATGCCGCTGAGAAGAAGAACCTCACTGACTTCATCAACGACTGGGCTTTTGGCATCAATAACCACAGCATGGCTGCCGTAGTCGGCTGCTACGACATCAATGGCCTGCTCTGGGGCACCTTCGCCAAGGAGCTGCGTGAAGGTCACCACAAGATCAAAGGCTACTTCGAGCACCTCTTCGAGCTGGAGGACGTGCATGTGAAGTTCGAGAGCGGCGAGGTGCGCCAATACAAGGACATCTACATCCAGTCCGGCAAATACGTCTTCACCTTCAAGCGCAAGAAGGAAATCGTGAGCGTGCCCGCCCGCTACTCCTTCGTCTGCAAAAAGGAAAAGACCGGCTGGTTCATCCTTGAGCACCACTCCTCCGAATTCCCCGCCTGATTTCATCTCCTGACATCGCCTTTCCAAAAAACATCCAACAAAACCAAGTCCCATGATCCCCGCCACCGTCATCCTCATCGTTCTCATCATCCTCAGCGCCTCTGTCATCAAACAGGGGCACGTGGGAGTCGTCACCCGCTTTGGCAAATACCAGCGCCTCATGCTGCCAGGCCTCAACTTCAAGCTGCCGCTGCTTGAAGGCGTCTTTAAGAGCATCTCCACGCAGAATCAGTCCATCGAACTCGAGTTCGAAGCCATCTCGCTCGACCAAGCCTATGTGAACTTCAAATCGCTCATCGTGTACTCCGCGCAGGACGCCGGTGAAGAGACCATCAAGAAGATCGCCTTCCGCTTCATCGACGAAAAGAGCTTCATGCAAACCCTCGTCCGCAGCGTCGAAGGCAGCATCCGCTCCTATGTGGCGAACAAAAAGCAGGCCGAAATCCTCGTCCTCCGCTCCGAAATCATCGGTGCCGTGAAGGATCACCTCGAAGAAGCGCTCAACAGCTGGGGCTACCACCTCCTTGACCTCCA
>JBILVU010000245.1:0-4712 GCA_044370285.1 Prosthecobacter sp. | reverse complement strand
CTATGAAGCACGCACACCCGAAGAACTCGATGCAGCCATCAGCAAAGCGTTCTCAAAAATCACAGCCAAGGATGCGATGGGTTATTTTGCCTCTTGCGGTTATAGTATTATTTAAAATGCTCTAAGAGTAAATCAGGAAAGGCATCGACCGTAACCAAACAGTCCAATTCACAAGGAAAGACCCAGAAAACGGCTTCTCCTCCCAAGAAAACGGCTTCTCCTCCCAAGAAAACAGCTCCAGCGAAGGTAAAGGCATCCGCCTTCGTTACTGGCAATGGCATATGGGCGTACAAGCTTACAGATTCTTCAGTCGTTTCGGCCCAATTTGCGGCGTTAAAGTTATACATTGCCGAATGCGCACGGGCAAACAAAGTGCCTCCCTATCCAGACAACCTCGGTTGGTGGACGTCAACCGACCTTGGTTGGGGTGCATTTGCGTTGGCTAAGAACACGTCTGCTACAGCCTACGGTTTAGCCTCCGCTTACAAGAACGAAAAAGACGCCACAGCCGGCGCAAAAAAAAGGGCAAGGGAATTGCTCGAAAGCAAAACCGGAAAACCTGCGAGCCAGACGCCGCAAGTGCTAAAATCGTGGAAGGCATAAGAGGGATGGCTGCATATGGCCGCGCCCCAGGACTGACGAGTGAATTCACGGCAGTCCTGGGGTTTGAATCTTGAATTGCCTCCGTCATGGTGGGGGCGCAGGAAATTGCAGGCTTGGATGAAAGTGTGCGAGCAGGTGATGGAGGCATGGCGGGACAGATGGGGCATGGCAGTAGGGGCACCGGGTTCGCAACAATACAGCGCATGAACCCGGGCAGGCCGCTTGGCCTCCTGTGCGGTGCTTGGCACCTGTAGGCACCCCTTTGTCCTGGCTGTTTCGTTTGCCCGGAGTCGTGGAGATCTCTTGCATTTACGACGCTCGCGACCGCATGTTCACCGTGACGGTCGCTCTGTTCATCCCGTGGGAGGGGCGGCCACGTTCAGTCCCCGCACCTCTCTACCGCGTCATGGCTTATGCGCAGGAAGCCGTGGTTTCTCCCAGATTCTCACTGCTTGTAAACCAGCGCCACATGACTGGCGGGGCTGGTTTGCGAAAAATCATTCCCCAAGCCCAAAGTCTGGATGTTAGCGCCCTCGACACCGAGCTCAATGAGGCGCTGGCGGAGGCCGAGGGTGCGGCGTTCGCTCAGAGCACGGGCGTGGTCCTCGGGCAGATCGGGCGGCGTGTAGCCTGCGATGAGGTAGCGGGCTTTGGTGTCCTTTTTCCATTCTTCGGCGAGCTTCACCAGCTCACTCTCGTGCGCCGAGGACAGGGCGATCTGGCTGCCTTTGAATTCAAACGCTGGGCAGGCGAGACGCAGGGAGCCGTTCAGCGGGGAGCTGAAGCCTTCGCGAGAACCTAGGGCATAGACGACGGAGGCGTCCTTGCCTTTCGTGAAGGACATCGAAGGCACGAGCGAGCAGGCGCTGAGGGCGAGGCTGGCGAGGAGCAGGCTGGCGGAAGAGAGATTCATCGTGGGGAAATCCATTCAGCGCATCCAGCGTGGCTCGGTGATGCGGCCGAAGTTCTTCAAGATGGAGCGGCGGCCACCGGTGGCGATCTCGTGGATGAACAGCTCGCCATGTTGGGTGTAGCAAAGGTAGCGGCCATTCGGGCTCCAGCTCGGATGCATGGCACCGCCACGCTGGATGACCTTTGAGCCGCCTCCAGCGTAGGATTTGACGCCGATGATCCACTGGCCGCTGCTGCGGGCGGTGAAGGCGAGCTGCTTGCCATCGGGCGACCACTCAGGGTCGGTGGAGTCTCCCCAGCCGGTGCTCCAGCGGAAGAGCCGGGTGGCCTGGCCTTCCTTTTCGGGCACTTCGACGATGTAGATGGAGGAGCCGCCGCCATCGTCATTGGAAAAGGCGATGCGTTTGCCATCGGGATGCCACGAGGGACTGCCGGGAGCACCGACGGAATCACTGATGCAGGCGGCGGTGTTGGAATTGAGATCGCTGACGAAGATTTCGGGATTGCCGATGAAGCTCATCACCATGGCGAGGCGGCTGCCATCGGGCGAAAAGGCGGGACCGGCGCTGCTGCCGGGGGTGTCGCTTACTTCACGCTCCCAGCCGGAGTGGATGTCCATCAGCCTCACATCAGGAAAGCCGCTGCGATAGCTGGTAAAGGCGATCATGGAGGCATCCGGCGAGATCGTGGGCGAGACGGCGGCATGGCGATCATGCGTGATCTGTTGCACCTCACGGCCATCGGAATCGCACACATAGACCTGCTTGCGGCCTGATTTATCACTCACGAAAACGATGCGGCTGGTGGCCAGGCCGGGCTTACCCGTGATGGTGTAGATCACATCATCGGCGAGGGCTTTGATATTCTCGTCGAGCCCCGGAGCGGCGTAACTGCGCTCAAAGAGCTGCTTGCCTTTTTTATCGAGGAGGCGGCCATTCACGCGTCCGCCGATGGAGGAGCCGTTGAGCGTGAAGTCGGCCGTTTCTTCACCCGTGGCGACGAAGAACTCACGGGAGGCCAGCAGTTCGTCTTGAAGCCCCGTCTTCGCACTGGCTCCGGTGCCGCCGGTGAACTCGGCGAGCCTCAAACGAGGCATCGAGGCCTTTTTCACTTCGTCATCGCGGTCGATGAGGCGGCCGATAAGTGGGATCTTTTGCCACCAAGAGCCTTTCACCTCAGGCTCCGCATGCAGAGAGGCCGGTGCGAGAGCAACGGCGAAGCTCGCGAGGAGAAAAAACGGCACACGGCAGGTCATGGGAGGATGTTGAAGGTCAGTTCGAGATCGTAGCTCTCCTTGGGGAATTGCGAGGGAAGAGTGGCATCAATTCGCGTCACCTTTGCCACGGCGGCCAGGATGGAATCATCCAGCGGATGCGAGCCGGAGGGGCGCATCATTTGAGTGCCAAAGACACTCCCGTCCTTGCCCACGGAGATATTGAGCTGAGCGGAACGCTGGTTCGCCAAGACGGCATCGAGCGGTGGAGCTGTCCACGCGGCGAGAAAGGCGGCATTCACGGCATTGTCCACCGCATCCATATTCAGGCCGGGTGGAAGCTCGTCCTTCTGCTCGACGGGTGGCGGCGGAAGGGAAGGCATGCCGGGGCGGAAGCGGTTCAGTCGTGCCATATCCGCCAGCGTGGCTCCGGCGATGGGTGGGACATTGACCTGGATCTCAGCGGAGATGGCGGGTTTTGGTTTCGGCGTGGCGCGGCGCAGGGTGATGGAGCGGTTCGCGGCGGGTTTTGGCGTGGCGGCTCCGGCAAACAAGGGCGTGCCTTCCACGGGAGCAGGCATGGCCTGCTGCGGAGGCGCGGCCACGAGGGTGGCTTTGGCCACCGGGGCTTCGATCGGCTTGGCGGGCGCTTTGGGAGGTGCAGGAGGTGGTGTTTTCTTCACCGCCGCCAGCGGCGGGCGGATGAGCACGGCCTTCGGCGGAGCCGCGGAAGCCACGGGGTTGTGAAACTCAGCGGGGTTCATCCACACGAGGTTCACGGCGGATTTGGAACGGTGCATTTCTTGCCATCCCCACACCACGAGGAGCACCAGCACCGCATGCGCCGCGAGCACCACGAGCACGGCGGGGGCCAGTGGCTCAAGGGTGGTGGGGCGTGGGCGTTTCATGCGTGAAAGGGCAGGGGATCAAGGCTCATCGGCGTGGGTGGCCACGGCCGTTTTGCGAATGCCTGCATCTTCGAGCAGATCCATGACCTCGACGAGCTGCTGCACGCTCAAATCTCGATGCATGCGCACCTCCACCCCTGCGCCTGGACGCTGTGAGACGAGTTGTTTGAGGGCGGAGGGTAGGTCCGCCCGAGCCAGCATGGCTCCATCGAGCGTGACGGATTGATCCTTGTGTACAAAAAGGCGCACGGAGGACTTCGGCGGGGACTCGCCGAGCTGCGTGGCGGTGGCCGGAGCGGTGAGCGCTTTATCCCGTTTCACCAGCGGCGCGGCCAGCAGGGCTACAAACAGCAGGATCAGCACGAGATCGAGCATCGGCGTGATGTTGATCTCCGTGAGGAGTCGTAGCTGGCGCTGATTCGAGATGCGTTTCATGCCGTGGAGAAAGGGTTAGTGAAAGCCCGGGCCGGGCATGCCACTGGTCACCGCACCGCCGAAGGAAGGCATGCTCGGTGCGGCAAAGGTGCTGATGCTCGGCAGCGCCTCAGCCTGAAAGCGATGATCCACAAAGGCCCGGTCCAGCGCGGAGCTGAGTTCGGCGGCGAAGTTATCGAGGCGCACGATCATCCCGCGGATGCGGTTCACGAGGTAATTGTAGCCAATGATGCTCGGCACCGCCACGAGCAGGCCGGCGATGGTGGTCACGAGGGCGGAAGAAACGCCCGGAGCGAGCGAGGCAAGGCCTTGATCCCCTGTGGCATGCAGCAGACCGCTGAAGGCATCCATGATGCCCCAGATCGTGCCGAGCAGGCCGAGGAAGGGAGCGGTGGTCAAAGCGGTAGCCACCACACCCATGCGACCCTCCAGGCGAAGCGCCGCCTGCGCTACACAACGCTCCATGACCGTCTGCACCGCGTTCATTTGCGAAGGCGTCACACGGCCTGCGCCTTGCAGCCGTGTGCCAAAGCCATCTCCCGGCTCCTCGTCACCGGTGAGGTAAAACGCCATCTCACGAGCGGCCTCATGATAGATCAGATCGAAGGGCGAACGCTCTTGGTGCTCATTCTTTTGGAATA
>JBILVU010000130.1:0-16118 GCA_044370285.1 Prosthecobacter sp. | reverse complement strand
AATCGAACAGCTCAACCCCAACCAAGACACCCCACAAGCACCCAGAAAACAAAATCATCACTCCCATCTTGACCAACGCCTTCATAGCAGTTGGGCGATGTTCACGATGAGAACCACATCGTCGTCTTCGCCCAACACATCCGGCCTACATCAGCGCCCGCGAGGAAGCCCCGCTGAAAAAAATTCAGTTCGCACAAAATTTCTGCGATTCGTCACACAGGTTGGCCCGCAGGCTGCTCATTCAAGAACTCGGTTGAGGCGAGAGCTTCAAAACTTTCCGGGTTCGCTCGGAAGACAAAACAACGAGCTAGTGAGTCACTTCATGGTTGGGGACTCACTGGTCACCTAAAGGCCCGGTGGAATTTTGGTTGGGTTCCACCGGGCCGAGGTGTTTTTAGATGGGACGCGGCGATTGCTTCCCCTGCCCTCCAGCGTAAAAGGCAGCCGCCCATGCCGCTGAATTTCATTCGCTTCAAACACGCCCGCTTCTCCGCCCGCTTTCCGGACACCTTCCGCTACTCGCGTTCGCACTACTGGATGGCACAGGTGGAAGGCGAGCCCGGCCTGTGGCGTGTGGGCTTCACGAAATTCGCCACGCGCATGCTGGGCGAGTTGGTGGATTGCGAATGGAAACCTGCCGAAGGTGGCCCGGTGGCTCCAGGAGACAACATCGGCTGGGTGGAAGGCTTCAAAGCGGCCTCCGACGTTTATTGCGTGATGAGCGGTGCCTTCGCCGGTGGCAATCCTCTTCTCAAACAAGATGCCTGCATCGTGCGCAGCGATCCCTACGAGCAGGGCTGGCTCTATTCGGTTCGCGGTGAGCCCGAGCCGGAGAGTCTCGACGTGCAGGGCTATATCGACCTGCTCAGCGGCACCATCCACCGCATGGCCGAGGAAGGTCACGGCGAGGAAGGGACGGAGAACAATGAAACCTGAAACCCCGATGAGCCTGCCTGCCCACATTTGGATCAATGGAACGGTCTTTCCCACCGCAGAAGCCCGCATCTCGCCCTTCGATCACGGTTTCCTCGTCGGCGACGGCGTTTTCGAGACGCTGGTGGCCCGGCATGGGAAGCCGTTCACGGCCATTCGGCATTGGAAGCGGCTCGTAGCTTCGTGTGATGCGATGGGCTTTGCCGCGCCTCGCTTTGAGCTGTTCATCGCCGCCATTCAGGAGGTGATGGATGCGAATGGCATGCACGATGCCCGCATTCGAGTGACGGTGACGAGCGGTGATGGCCCGCTGGGCTCGGATCGCGGTCACGACACACCGACGATGACCGTGGTGGCCTCCGTGCTAAAACCTTGGCCGCCGACTGAAACCGCCGTGACGGTGCCGTGGACTCGAAACGAGCGTGGTGCCCTCGCTGGCATCAAATCGACCTCCTATGGCGAAAACGCCCGCGCCTTAGCGGATGCCAAATCACGCGGCGCTGGTGAGGCGATCCTGGCAAACACTCGCGGCGAGCTTTGCGAAGGCACCGGCACGAACCTCTTCATCGTGCATCACAACATCGTGAAGACGCCGCCGCTGGAAAGCGGCTGCCTCGCGGGTGTCACGAGAGCCCTCGTGATCGAAGCCTGTCAGCACGCGGGCATTTCCATTCGTGAGGAAACGATGCCGCTTTCCATTCTCGAACGCTGCCAGGAAGCCTTTTTGACCTCCAGCACTCGCGATGTGCATCCGCTGGCGTCCATCGACGGCCATAGGCTGCCCGGTGAATCGGCCGCGATGACCCAACGCGTGGCCCAGGCCTTCCGCGAATTCATCGCGGGCAAGGACGATCCGTGATTCAGATCAGCTCCGGCATCGGCAGATGCGAATCGACGAGGTATTGCGGCCTGCCTGCGTGGTCGGGGAGCGTGACCTTGGTCACATCGATGCCGAGCTGGCGATAGAGCGTGGCAAAGATCTCGCCAAAGGCCACGGGACGGTCGGTGGGTTCGGCGGCGATCTTGTCGGTGGCACCGATGACCTGGCCATGGCGCATGCCGCCGCACGCCAGCAGGGCGCTGTTCACACGCGGCCAGTGATCGCGGCCTGCTTTGGGATTGATGGTGGGCGTGCGGCCAAATTCACCCCAGCAGATGACGGACACATCTTGATCCATGCCTCGCTCGTGGAGATCGGTGATGAGCGCGGTGAGACCCGCATCGAGCAGCGGCAGATCCTCGCGGAGTTGGCCGAAGTTGTTCGAATGATAGTCCCAACGGCTGAAGGCCAGCGTGACGACTCTCGCGCCCGCTTCCACCAGTCGGCGAGCAGCGAGGAAGTGGCTCGTGAGTCGTGGGCCGCCGTCATCGCGGTTGCGATTTTCGCCTTTGCCATAGCGCTCGACGAGGCGCGGGTCCTCGCGGCTCAAATCGAGGGCGTGAAGCAGTTTTGGACTCGTGAGCACATTGAGAGCCTGTTCATGAAACACATCCACGCCTCGCATGAGGCCGCTGGCATCGATGTCGCGGCGCATGGAGTCAAAGCTGGCGAGGAGGGCCTTGCGGTCGTGCAGACGATCGAGCGAGATGCCTTTCAATTCCATGTCGCCGGTGCCCGCTTCGCGATTGGGCTGAAACGGCGCATTGGCGATGCCGAGGAAGCCTGCGGCTCCATTATCCGCCCAGGGCATGTGGCCCATTTTCGGAGCGAGGCCGACGAAAGGAGGCATCGCAGGGGTGACGGAGCCTTGCAGCCGCGTGACGCAGGAACCCAGCGAAGGCCATCCACCTGGAGGCTGGCCTTTGGTGGGCCTGCCGGTCATGCACTGGAAGGCATCGTGACGGCCCTCCGAATCGGCGATGGAGCGGATGAGCGTGCATTTATCCATCATCTTGGCCAGTCGCGGCAAATGCTCGCAGAGCTGGATGCCATCGACATTCGTTTTGATCGGCTTGAACTCGCCGCGCACCTCGCTGGGCGCATCCGGCTTCATGTCCCACATGTCCTGATGCGGCGGCCCGCCAGGGAGAAAGACCATGATGACGGCTTTCTGGCGGTTGGTGACTTTTTGCGCCGCCTCCGCACGCAGGACATCGTTCAAGGAGAGACCACCCATGGCGAGGCCACCGATGCGAAGGAAATTGCGGCGCGAGACACCATCGCAGAAGCCGCCTTGAGGTCGAGAGAAGAGGGAAAGCATGCCAAACCTACGGCCCAAGTCTGGCGGCTCTTGCTGTGGCACTTGAGGGCTTGCCATTTGGAGCAAGACAGCCTAAAAAGGCGCGGAATTTTTCTTTCCCTACCCGCATGAGCACTCTCTCCACACCGCAACTGCCTGCCCAAGGCATCCTCGAACCCCTCGGCGATGAAGATCGCGACATCCTCAGCGGCTACGGCGAATTCCTGCCCGTGCAGCCCGGCCAGCATCTCATCGAGGAAGGCATGCAGCAGAGCAGCCTGTTCTTCGTCGTCTCCGGCAAATTCCACGCCACCGCCATGCGCGGCGGTCATAAGGTACTCCTCGGCCCCGTGCAGAAGGGCGAGACGCTCGGCGAGATCAATCTCCTCGATCCGAACGTGGCCTCCGCCACCGTCACCGCCGTGGAATTCTCTCAGGTCTGGCGCATCGACGGCGGCAACCTCGAAGGCTACATCAATGAGTATCCCCGCTCCGCAGCATGGCTGCTCATCGGTATCGGTCGCACCATCGCTCACCGTCTCCGCACGGTGAACGAGAAGATCGCCTCCTTCTACAGCGCCTAATCCATCCTCCGCCGCCTATTGCATGGATGGCCTTCTGCCATTTCCCGCGCACGACTGGGCCACGGCTGTGCAAATCTTCTTCCTGCTCGCCATCGGGCATGCGTTGATGGATTATCCTTTGCAGGGCGAGTTCCTCGCTTCGTGCAAAAATCGCCAATTCCTCATCCAGCGTGCCGATCCCGCCCGCCCGCCGAGCATCTGGATTATTTGCATGACCTCCCATTGCCTGCTGCACGCCGCGGCCGTGTGGTTCATCACCGGCTGCGTGATCCTCGCCTGCATCGAGTTCGTGCTGCACTTCATCATCGATGTGGTGAAGTGCGAGGGCTACACCAGCTTCAATCAGGACCAGCTCCTTCATTTCGGCTGCAAAGTAGGTTATGTGGCCGTGGCGGCCTGCTTTTGACCGGTCCGATCAGACCGATCCCGCTCGATCAGACTGATCTTTGAATAAACCGCGAACCAAAATGCAACGCACCGCCATCCTGAACGTCGTCGGCCTCACCAGCAGGCTCATCGGCGAGCATACGCCCGCCATTCGGGCCTTTTTGGAGCGAAACCGCATCGCCACCATCGAGCCCGTGGTGCCCGCCGTCACCTGCACGGCGCAGGCCACCTATCTCACTGGCAAAATGCCGCGTGACCACGGCGCGGTCGCCAATGGTTGGTATGACCGCGAATATGCCGAACACCGCTTCTGGAAGCAGCCCGAGCAGCTCATGCATGGTGAGAAGCTCTGGGAGTCTCTCCGCCGCATCGAGCCGGAGTTCACCTGCGCCAAGCTCTTCTGGTGGTACAACATGCATTCCACCGCGGACATCGCCATCACCCCGCGTCCGCTTTACCCGGCGGATGGTCGAAAGGTCTTCGATATCCACACCCAGCCCATGCCGCTGCGGGAACGCATCAAAAAGGACCTCGGCCCCTTCCCGTTTCGCAGCTTCTGGGGTCCCGGCAGCGACATCAAATCCTCCATCTGGATCGCCGAGAGTGCCAAGTGGATCGAAGAGAAGCACTGGCCCAGCCTCAGCCTCGTTTACCTGCCGCATCTCGATTACAACCTGCAACGCGTGGGCCTCGACATGGACAAGATCCGTTTCGACCTCCGGCAGATCGACAACGTCGTCGGCGACCTCATCCGCTTTTACGAGAAGCGAAACATCAAGGTCGTCCTGCTCTCCGAATACGGCATCACGAACGTCGAGCAGCCCGTGCATCTCAACCGCGTCTTCCGCGAAAAAGGCTGGCTCTCCATCAAAGACGAGCTCGGCCTCGAAACCCTCGATCTCGGCGGCTCGAAGGCCTTTGCCATCGCCGATCACCAGCTCGCCCATGTGTATGTGAACGATCCTGACCTCCTGCCGCAGGTCAGAGCCGCCCTCGAAGCCACACCCGGCGTCGCCCAGGTGCTAGGCAAGATGGAAAAGCATCTCGTCGGCCTCAATCATGCCCGCAGCGGCGATCTCATCGCCATCGCCGAAGCCAAAAGCTGGTTCACCTACTACTACTGGATGGACGACGCCAAGGCACCCGACTTTGCCCGCTGCGTGGACATCCATCGAAAGTGCGGCTACGACCCCGCCGAGCTCTTCATTGATCCCACGATCAAATATCCGAAGCTCAAGATCGCCTGGAAGCTCCTGCAAAAGTCCCTCGGCCTGCGCATGCTCATGGATGTCATCCCCATCGATGCCACGCTCGTCAAAGGCAGCCACGGCCGCATTCCCGAGGACCTGGGAGACTGGCCCGTGCTCATCGGGGACTTCGATGCCTTCCCCAAATCCGGCACCATCGCCGCCCACGAAGTCTGCTCACACCTCCACCGCATCTGCTCACGCGGCCAGGGGTATGGCAGCGTGGGGCTGTGACCGGCAGGTGAACTTTGGCATTGCTCTTTGGAAAATTTCCTGAGAGCATCCCCGCCGTTCAACGTTCATCTGCCATGAAAATCCCGTCCATGCTTATGTCGGTGGTCGTCGCGGGCCTCACAGCCCTGCCTCTGACCGTGTCCTGCCGTGCTGAAGAGGCGAAGGTCCGCTTTGCCCAAGGCACCAAGATTGAAGTTCAAATCGCCCGGCCATCCAAAGTGGATCGCAATCAAGGCGGTGATTTCGACAACAAAACCCAGATCATCGAACCGAAGATCAAGATCACCAACACCACGCCCCAGCAAGGTTACATCGGCTACAAGGCCCTCTTTCTTCTTTTGATCGACAGCGTGGCAGAACGCGGCACCTCAAAGGTGGTGCTCGAGCACAGCTTTGACATCACCGTGCCACCCAAGCAATTCATGGAAACGGAGGCCGGCAGCGCCCGCGCCACCTACGACGAAAACGGCATCAAGTGGGGCTGGAAATATGGCACCTGGGTCATTCAAGTGACCGATCCCAAAGGCGAAGTCGTCCTGACGAAGTCCACCTCAGCTTCCTTGGAGAAGCAGCCGGACCTCATCAAGACCCTAAAGCTCGATCAATGCTACAACCGCCAATGGAAGCCCTGCCCTGAACCGCGTAACTGACGCCAAGCCCTTTCCCATTTGCACGCCGCCGATGCCTCGCCAGAGCCATCGGCGGCTTTGTTTTCCGCCCCTGCCCTGCATGACACTCTCCAATCCCTGGTTCCTCGCCGCCCTCATCGCCATCCTGGGGCTGTTTCATCTCGATCTGATCGCCACCCTGCTGAATCTCTCGCGTTACAGCCTGCCGCTGCCCGAACGGCTGAAAGGCGTGTTTGATGAAGAGACCGTCAAAAAGGCCGCCGAGTATGCGGGAAGGTCCGCACGCGTCGATTTGATCCGCGATGCCTTCTTTCTCGCTCTGCTCATCGCCGTGTGGTGGAGCGGTGGCTTTGCCTGGATCGACGCCAAGGTCGCTGAGCAAGGTTGGAGCACGCTGTGGACAAACGTCGCCGCCCTCGGCGTCATCGTGCTGGTGAAATCACTACTCGCCCTGCCTTTCGAGGCCTGGGACACCTTCGGCGTCGAGGCCGAGTTCGGCTTCAATCGCACCACGCCGGGCACGTTCATCATGGATCGAGTCAAAGGCATGCTTCTCACGCTCCTTCTCGGCGTGCCTCTGCTGGCTCTCATCCTTTGGTTCTTCCAAACGCAGCCTCTCGCCGCCCTTTGGGCATGGCTCTGCGTCTCGGGTTTCAGCCTGCTGATGGCCTGGCTGGCTCCGCGACTACTCATGCCGATGTTCATGAAGTTCACCCCGCTCGGTGAAGGCACGCTGCGCACCGCCATCCTCGGCCTCGCCGAACGTTTGAAGTTCCCCGTGGCGGATGTGTCCGTCGTGGATGGCTCCCGCCGCTCGTCCAAGGCGAATGCCTTCTTCGCCGGCTTCGGCAAAACCAAGCGCATCGCCCTGTTCGATACCTTGATCGACAAGCACAACGAAGAAGAACTCCTCGCCGTGCTGGCGCATGAGATTGGGCATTGCAAACTGCGCCATGTGCCCGTGCAGATCGCCATCGGACTCGCTGAATCCGCCCTCATGTTCTGGCTGCTGCACCTCGCCTTGAAGTCACCGGCCTTCTTTGCCGCCTTCGGCGTTCACGGCCAGCCCATCGGCCTCGGGCTGCTCTTCTTCAGCCTGCTCTACCAACCTCTCGGCATGCTCCTTGGCCTGGTTTCCAGTGCCATGAGCCGGAAGCACGAGTTCGAAGCCGATGCCTTTGCCGCCCAAGCCTGCACCGCCGCCCCGCTGATGACCGCCTTGAAAAAACTCTCCACCGAGAACCTCGCTCATCCGCAGCCGCATCCGCTCACTGTGACGCTGCATTACTCGCATCCGCCGCTCGGCCAGCGTCTCGCGGCCTTGGAAGCCATTTGATCCAGCTCATTGTTTCTTTCGCGGAATGCTCACATCCACCTGCATGCCCACATAGAGCTGCGGCGCCTCTTTCCCTGACGGCAAAACGATCTCGTAAATCACCTGGAGCACCCGCGTGTCCACCCGCTCCGTGCTGGCCCCGGTAAGAGAAACCTTCGGAATCACATAAGGCTCCACGCGGATGAATTTCGCTTCGAACTTCCGCGCCGAGTCGCCTTTCAAGGAAACCTGCGCCTTGCCGCCCACTTCCACGCTCACCGCGTTTTGCTCGTCCACATCCGCCCGCACCCGCAGCGCAGCGATGTCTCCAAGCACCAGCGCAGGCTGGCGATTCTGCGGCGAGGCATACTCACCAGCTCGAATGTTCACCTGAAGGATCGTGCCATCTCGCGGGGCCAGCACGGTGAGCCGCTGCACGAGCAACTCCGTCTGCTCCACTTCCGCTTTCGCCGCCGTGAGCTGCGCTTCCGCCGCCAGCATCTGCGCTTTCGCCACCAGCACATCGTTCGAGCGATTCCGCAGATCATCCTGGCTGATCGCCCGCTGATCCGGAACCGATTTGAGGCGGTCCAGCATGTCTTGAACCTTCGCGAGCTGAGCTTGGGCGACGGTCAAATTGGCCGCTCCAACTGCCACGGCGGCCTTTTGCCTCAGCAGCGAGGCTTGCAGCTCACGATCATCCAGTCGCAGCAGGGCATCGCCCTTCTTCACCACCTGATTCACCACCACTTTCACCTCCTGGACCAGTCCCGGCCCAGGAACGCCGATGGCGACATTTTCATCGCGGGCTTCGAGAATGCCCGTCGCGCCGATGTCCGTCTCGGAGTGCTTCTCCGGCGGCTTCACCGGCGGCGGCGGGATTTTGACCTCCTGGCCGTGGAGGGTCTTCATCACCTGTCCCATCATGAACACACCCGCGATCGCGAGGGCAAATGTCAAGTAGCGGAGAAGGCGTGAGAAGAGGTTCATGGGCTAGGGCGATTAGAGCCTTCAAAAAGCCTTCCCGCAAGCCACGCTACTGCCAGCTTCATGCCAAAAGAGCCCAAATCGCCTCATGCACCGCCTCAGGAGTGGCTCCCGCATCGACCACCTTGATTCGGCCCGGTTCCGCCGCCGCGAGTTGCAGGTAACCCTGCCGCACCTTCTCAAAAAACTCCGGCGGCTGGCTTTCCATGCGATCTAGCTCGCGGCCCGTGGCGTGAATGCGCTGCCAAGCAGTCGCCGTATCGAGATCCAGCAGGATCGTGAGCTGCGGCAAAGTGCCGCCAATAGCGAAGCGATTGATCGCATTCACACTCTCCAGCGGCAGCCCGCGGGCATGCCCCTGATACACCGTCGTCGAATCCAAAAAGCGGTCGAGGATCACAAAAACCCCGCTTTCGATCAGCGGCCTGATTTTCTCCCGCACAATCTGCGCCCGACTGGCCGCGAAAAGCAGCAACTCCGTCTCCATCGTCATGGCGTGACCTTCATTCGCATGCTGAAGCAGGTGTCGGATGCTCTCACCGATTTCCGTGCCGCCTGGCTCGCGAAGCACCACGACCTCGCGGCCACTCTTTTCGAGTCGCTCCTTTAATAGATGGATCTGCGTGGACTTGCCGCAGCCTTCAGAGCCTTCAAACGAGAGCAAAAAACCGGTGGGAGTGGGAGCAGGCACGAGCGGTGAGGACAAAGTTGAACGCCGCCGATAACCAGACGCGCCATGCAAGCCAAGAGGAATTTATCACCCCTCACATCATCACCAGCAGCGCCTCACGAATCTGCGCCTGCCATTTCGAGAGATAGGCCAGCGTAGCCTGGGCGACCTGGAGCCGCTCAAGCTCCTCCGGCAAGGCGGAGAGAATCACTTCGCGTTTGGCCTCGATTTCCGTTCCCAACGCCTCCAGCGCCTCCCGCAGGCTCATCTCCTCATTCGCCAGCAGCGCCTTCGCGAGTGCCGATGAGGCCTGCTGCTTCTTCTTGGCCAAAGCAGCCGCCTTTTGCAGCAGCGGACCGATCTGGGAAAAGAGCGACATCATCTCCGCCGAGATCGGAATCGTGCGCCACGGCACCGCATGGAGATCGAGCAGATGTTTCAGCCGCTTTTCCGGCGCGAGGAGCGTCTCGTAGGCGGCATTGATCTCCGCTGCGAGCGTGGCGCTGCCACCCGGCTGATCCGGGTGAGCGGCACGGCTCTTCTCATGCCAGGCCGCCTGGAGCATGGATTCATCGAGGGAAGCGGAACGTGGAAGCCCGAGCAGGGCAAAGCAATCAGTCATGGTCTCAAGCGTGGGCCGCACAGTGAATCCCCCGCCCTTCCTCGCAAGACATGAATTTTCCTGCAATCTAGGCCGCCTGCCCGCGTTTCAGGCCGCGATTCCACCCCCAAAACCACACCCCATGAGCACCGACCTCTCCCGTCGCCACTTCGTCACCACGGCCGCGAGCACCTTCCTCGGCGTCACTGCCTCCCGCGTGATCGCCGCCCCCGGCCTGGGCACCTCCCCCCTGAAGCAGGCCGCCACCGCCCGCAATGTGATCTACCTTTACATGACCGGCGGCATGTCCCACCTCGACACCTGGGACCCCAAGCCAGACAACAAAGACGTGATGGGCCTCACCAAGACCATCAGCACCAACGTCGATGGCATCCGCCTCAGCGAAAACCTCCCGCTCATGGCCCGTCAGGCGGACAAGATCGCCATCCTTCGCGGCATGAACTCCACTCAGGGAGCCCACGAGCAGGGCCAGTACTATCAGCGCACCAGCTACACCATGCGCAGCAGCATCAAGCACCCCAGCATGGGTGCCTGGCTCGAAAAATTCCAAGGCCGTGGCAATCCCACCTTGCCCGGCTCCGTGATGATCGGCAATGACAGCCGACATCCCGGCGCGGGCTTCTTTGAGGCAAAATTCGCCCCGCTCATGATCAATGATCCCGAGACCGGCATCGCGAATGTGCGCACCAATTCCTGGTTCACCGAAGGCCGCATGCTCGACCGCCTCCAAGTGGCCAAACAGCTCGACGCCAAATTCGCCGCCACCTACAACGTCAAAAACGTCCGCGCCTACAGCGACATGTATGACGACGCCATCAAGATGATGAAGAGCGAGGAATTGAAGGCCTTCGACCTCGATGCCGAAGACAACAAACTCCGCGAAAAGTATGGCCGCGACCGCTTCGGTCAGGGCTGCCTCCTCGCCCGCCGCCTCGTCGAGCATGGCGTGCGCCATGTAGAGGTCACCTTCGGCTCCTGGGACACGCACAATGCCAACTTCACCCGCGTGCCCGAGCTCGCCGATGAGCTCGATGCCGCCCTCAGCACCCTTTTGCAGGATCTCGACTCCCGCGGCCTGCTCCAGGAAACGCTCGTCGTGCTCGCCACCGAGTTTGGTCGCACCCCCGAGATCAATGCCAACGATGGCCGTGATCATCATGCGCCCGGCTTTAGTTGCGTCCTCGCTGGTGGCGGCGTGAGTGGTGGTCAGGTGTGGGGAGCTACCGATGAAAACGGCCACAAAGTCGCTGATGGAGCCGTCAGCGTGCCTGATTTCAACGCCACCATCGCCTACGCCCTCGGCCTGCCGATGGACACCGTCCTCTACAGCCCCTCGAAGCGCCCCTTCACCGTCGTGGACAAGGGCAAGCCCGTGACTCAGATCTTCGGCTAGTCTTCAAACGCATTCCTCGAAGCGGCAGGCCCACAAAGCCTGCCGCTTTTCTTTGGCCTCACGCCAGTTTGTTCGCTCCATCGCCGTTCCACCATCATGAAACTGCCCTCCATCGTCGCTTCCGTCCTTTTTGTCCTTTTTGTCCCTCCCGCCCGTTCTGCGGACATCACCACCGAGAAATCCGGCTCCGTCGTCCGCATTGCGATCAGCGGCAAAACCATCTGCGACTACCAAATGCAGCCCGGAGAGCTTCCCGAAGGTGTGGCCGCGTCTTTTGCTCACGGCGCCCATTTGCATCCGATCTACTCGCCGAGCGGAAAAGTCGTCACGGGCAATCATCAAGCCGATCATCCCTGGCAACGCGGTGTGTGGATCGGATGGACGAAGACGGAGTTTGGCGACTCGCATCCCGATTTCTGGAACATGGGCAAGGACGGCAAGATCGCCGCCGAGGTGCGCTTCGATAAGCTCGTTCAACTCACAAAAAACGGCTTCATTAGCCAGCATGTGTTTCTCGATCACAGCCACACGCCGGATGAAAAAGTGCTGCATGAGACCTGGGAGGTCACGGTGTCGCAAAAGACGCTCGATGGCACGCTCGCCAATGTCATCGACCTCACCAGCACGCAAACCTGTGCTAGCGCCACGCCGCTCAAACTCCCCAAATACCACTACGGCGGCCTCGGCGTGCGTGGTAGCCCGCTTTGGAACCCTGTCGATGCCGTCACCATGCTCACCAGCGAAGGCTACGACCGCAAATCGGGTGATAACACCAAAGCCAAATGGGTCCACCTCGGCGGCGTAGTCGATGGCATGCCCACCGGCATCGCCGTGCTCATTCATCCTTTGAACTTCCGCTTCCCACAGCCGCTGCGTTTGAATCCGAAGAACCCGCAGCTTTGTGTCGCTCCCTCCCAGGATGGTGATTGGGCCATCGAACCTGGCAAACCGTATGTCTCTAAATACCGCCTCCTCGTTTTCGACGGCAAACCGGACGCGAAGTGGCTCGAAGCACAGTGGCAGAGCTACGCGAATGAATAGACCCGGAACACGGATCAATCACCGCTGTATCGCTTCCGATAAGCGCCTGGCGTGGTGCTCATGGCGCGGGTGAACTCTCGGCTCATGTGGCTGTGATCGCTAAATCCGCTCTCCAGGGCGATCGTGGTAATGGTCTCATCCGTCTCGACCAGGAGTTGGCAGACTTTGCCGATGCGAAACTGACGGAGGTAGGCAGAGGGTGTGAGCTGAAAGGCTTTCTTGAAGTGCCGCTGAAAACCTCGGACGGACATGCCAGCAAGGCGGGCGAGATCTACCACCACCACCAGCGAAGCGAAGTGATCCCGGATGTGCTCCAGCACCGGGGTGAATTGAACAAAGGGCGAGGCGATGCTGGCGGCTTTTTGCAGATCTCGGGAGATGCCCGCAAGCCCGACCACGCGACCATCCCTGCCGCGCAACGGAATCTTCGACGTGACATACCAGTCGGGACTGGCGGGATGGCGCATCACCATCTCCACCCGACCCCAGATTTCCTCTCCGGCGAGCACCCTTTGATCGTCGCGTGTGTAATGATCGGCCAGGTAGGCCGGAATGAAATCATGATCGGTGCGACCGAGAACGCCCTTGGGATCAGCGAAGCCATGCGCGAGATGCATGATCCGGCTGGCATAGCGGTAGATGCCCTGCGCGTCCTTGATGAAGAAACGAGTGTCCGCATACGCATCGAACAGGCGCAGGTCATACCCGGGCGCGAGTTGGGCGAGGAAGTCGGCAGGCAGTGGCAGCGTTTGGGGCATTCCCCATCTAGAACGCTTCATTCCGATCCGGCTGGCAATCTTTTGGCGCATACGTCCACAAATCCGGCGTTTGAATCCAAGCGATCACCGGCACGTGGTGGCAAAATGAAAGTCCATCCAGCGTAGCAACGATCCACGAAACAGCTCAACCACCTACCACCCCATGGCCATCACTTTTCTGAAATCTGGCAAACCCGAAATCGAACGCGCCGAAGACGACACCAAGGTGCGCGGCATTGTCGAAAGCACCCTGGCGGACATCGCCGCGCGTGGCGATGTAGCCGTGCGTGAACTGTCCGTTAAGTTCGACCGCTACGACCCGCCCAGCTTTAAGCTCAGCCCGGCTGAAATCGAGGACGCGATGGCCAAGGTCTCCGCCCGCGACCTTGCCGATATCCGATTCGCCCAAGCGCAGATCCGTCGTTTTGCGGAAGCCCAGCGAGCCACCATGACCGATCTTGAAGTCGAAACGCTCCCCGGCGTCATCCTCGGCCACAAGCACATCCCCGTTCAGTCCGTCGGTTGTTATGTGCCGGGCGGCAAGTTCCCGATGGTGGCTTCGGCGCACATGTCCGTGCTGACCGCATCCGTCGCTGGCGTGCCGCGGATTGTCGCTGCGGCTCCGCCTCAAAACGGCGCTCCCCATCCCGCCATTGTCGCAGCCATGCACCTCGGCGGCGCACACGAAATCTATGTCCTCGGCGGCATGCAGGCCATCGGTGCCATGGCTTTGGGAACGGCGAAGATGGCCCCTGTTGACATGATCGTAGGCCCCGGCAACGCCCTCGTGGCCGAAGCCAAACGCCAACTCTTTGGCCGCGTGGGCATCGACCTCCTTGCCGGTCCCACCGAGACGATGGTGATCGCGGACGACACCGTCGATGCTGAGCTTTGCGCGACGGATCTGCTCGGGCAGGCCGAACATGGTTACAACTCGCCCGCCATCCTGCTGACCAACTCATCCCAACTCGCGCACGCGACCCTCGCTGAAATTGATCGCCTTCTCGACATCCTGCCCACGGCGGAAACCGCCCGCGCCTCATGGCGGGATTATGGCGCCGTGATCCACTGCGACACCTATGAGGAAATGCTCACCATGGCCAACGAGATCGCTTCTGAGCACGTGCAGATCATGACCGACCGCGACGATTGGTTCCTGGAAAACATGACGAGTTACGGAGCCTTGTTCCTGGGTCCGCGCACCCATGTGGCCAATGGCGACAAAGTCATCGGCACCAACCACACCCTGCCGACGCGAAAGGCCGGGCGCTACACCGGCGGACTCTGGGTGGGCAAGTTCCTGAAAACTCACACCTATCAAAAAGTCGTCACCGATGAAGCCGCGACCTTGATTGGCAAATACGGCTCACGGCTCTGCATGCTGGAGGGATTCGTGGGTCATGCCGAGCAATGCAACCTGCGCGTCCGTCGTTATGGCAGCGAAGACGTGGCCTATGGCGCCGCCGCCGAGTGAAGCCGCCTGCTTTTCCCCAAACTCCATCCACCCAACTCAACCATGTCCACCGAGAGCTACACATCCAAACCCCAAGGCAAAATCCCCAACAACCGATTCCCCCTCCTCGTGCATCGCAATACCATCCCAGGTGGTGGAGCCGAGGCGATCAAAACGCGGTTCCGCGGAAACGGATGGTCGAACAACTGGGATTACCCCGGCGTTTACCCCTACGCGCACTTCCACTCCACCTCTCATGAGTGTCTCGGCTGTGCCAACGGTTGGATGGATCTCCAATTGTCGGTCGGAGAAGGCGGCTGGACCCGTTTGCGGATCAACACCGGCGATGTGATCGTCATCCCCGGCGGAGTCAGTCACGAGATGGTCGCCCAATCGGATGATCTTCATGTGTGCGGTGGCTACCCGGGCGGACGCGATTGGGACGACATCGAGGAAGCCTACCTCAGCGATGAAGACTACAAACGCGCCTGCAAACGCATCATGATGCTACCCATTCCCGACCGTGATCCCGCGACCGGCGAGCCGATGCCGGAATGGCATGCCGCCCCGTCATCGGTGGACGCAGGCTGGAACGACTGGCGCACCCGCCTCGACGCTAGGTCCGCCTAACCTTGAAACAAAAATAAATGCCCACTGAATGCACGGAATTTCACGGAGAATTATGGGGAAGATACATTTGTTAGCCATCACCCATCAAGTGATGTCGGAACTTCCAACGATACCTTCGCGTTCTGTGTATTCAGTGCATTCCGTGGGCGGCTCTTTCGGAACTTAGGCCTAACCCTCGACACCGCATGAATCCCGCTTCGCCAACGATCAGCCTTCACCGCACCACTTGCGGGTCAGGCCCCGTCTTGCTGCTGCTCCACGGCGTCACGCGCTGCGGAGCCGATTGGGAACCACTCCTCCCGGCCCTCGCAGCACATTGGAAGGTCATCGCCCTCGACCAACGCGGTCATGGGACTTCACCGCGAGCCGGGAGCTATCTCGTCACCGACTACATCGCTGATGTCGTGCGCTTTGTGCAGGAGGAAACCGCCGACCCCGTCGTCATCTTCGGGCATTCTTTAGGAGCCATGGTGGCCGCAGTCGTCGCGGCGGAACTGCCGGATCGAGTGCGCGGCATCATTCTAGAAGACCCGCCCTTTGACACCATGGGAAACCGCATCGCGGGCAGCGCGTGGCAGGCGCAGTTCACTGGCATGAGAGAGGCCGCGCGAAAAGGCGGTAGCGTGGAAGAAATAACTGACGCGCTCGCAGACATTCGTCTCCCAGCCAGCGGCGGCGCCTTCAAACGCCTCGGCGAGTTGCGCGACCGCGCCTCTCTGGCTTGGAGCGCCGAATGCCTAAGCCAACTCGCCCCCGAAGTCCTCACGCCCGTCATCGAAGGCCGTTGGCTTGATGGCTATGATTTCCCTGACGCGCTCTCCCGCGTGCGTTGCCCCACCTTGCTGCTCCAGGCCGATCCATCTGCGGGTGGTGCGCTCACCGATGCCGATGCCGAGAGCCTCATGTCCATCGTTCCAGACTGCCAGCATGTTCGTTTCCTCAGCTGCGGTCACAACCTGCATCGCGACCGACCGGAGGAAGTCCTGCAAGCATTGCGAGAGTTCGCCGCCTCATTCCATTTCTCAGAAAACACACCAGCCACAGATCACCCATGA